>CAZYCX010000005.1:0-54924 GCA_964645875.1 uncultured Acidimicrobiaceae bacterium | reverse complement strand
CAGCGCTGAGAACGCGCCATTTGATGCGCGAAAACGGAGAGAAATAACATCTCCGGCATGTCCCTCACCATCGGCCGCATTCAGGTCGACCCACCGGTCGTGCTCGCCCCCATGGCAGGGGTGACCAACGCACCCTTCCGACGGTTGTGTCGGGAGTTCGGTGCCGGTCTGTACGTCTCGGAGATGATCGGGGCGCGCGGCCTGGTGGAGAGGAGCGAGAAGACTCTGGCCCTGGCACGCTTCGACCCCGACGAGGTGCCCCGATCGATCCAGCTCTATGGGACCGATCCCGGGTCTCTCGGAGAGGCGGTCCGTTACCTGGTGGCAGAGAGCGACGTCGACCACATCGACATGAACTTCGGCTGCCCGATGGGCAAGGTGACCCGTCACGGCGGCGGCGCCGCCCTTCCCTGGAAGACCGACCTATTCCGATCCATCGTGAGAGCGGCAGTCTCCAACGCCGGGGAGGTCCCGGTCACGGTGAAGTTTCGCAAGGGAATCGACGACGATCACCTCACCTACGTGGAGACCGGTCTGGTCGCCGAGGAGGAGGGAGCAGCGGCCATCGCTCTGCACGCGCGCACCGCCCGTCAGCTCTACTCGGGTGAGGCCGATTGGGAGGCGATCCGCACCCTGAAGGAGACCGTCACCTCGATCCCGGTCCTGGGCAACGGCGACATCTGGACCGCCGGAGACGCCGTCGAGATGATGGAGGCCACCGGCTGCGACGGGGTGGTCGTGGGACGGGGCTGTCTGGGTCGGCCCTGGCTGTTCCGCGATCTCGCCGATGTCTTCGCCGGACGACCTCCCCAGGAGCCCCCCACCCTCGGTGAAGTGGGCCGGATCATGATCCGCCACGCCACCTTGCTGGTCGATCACTTCGGCGACCCGTTTGGCATCAACCTGTTTCGCAAGCACCCCTCGTGGTACTTGAAGGGGTTCCCGGTGGGCCCCGTGCTGCGCGACGCCTTCACCCGCGTGTCATCGGTCACCGAGCTCGCCGACTTGGTCGGCAAACTCGACGCCGACATCTCCTTTCCCGAGGAGGCCCACCGCATGGTGCGCGGCCACAGCCATGGGCCCCGCCCGGTCCGCCTCCCCCAGGGGTTCCTCGAGACCAGGACCGCCCACAGTCTCGATCGCGGAGCAGAGCAGGTGATCAGCGGCGGCTAGTCCCATTTCCTCCCCCAGAAGCGGAGCGACGTTGGGGAAAAGCGAGGGGAGAGGGCTCTCCCCCTCCCCGGCTTACGCCGGTACTCCCCCCGCTGGGGGGAGAGACGGGGAGGGGGGCCGCACGAAGTGCGGGACGGAGAGTGGTCAGCGGGTGGCGAACCCGGCCACGGCGGTGAGGAGCAGGTGGGCCATCACGTCGACTGTCTGGTGGGCGATGTCGATGGTGGGGTCCACCTCGACGAAGTCCATCGCTCGCACCGCGGGGTGGGCTGCACACCGGGCCACCCCCTGGGCGAGCTGACGCACGGTGAGCCCCCCGGGCCGGGCGCCGGGGCAGGCCGGGGCGAAGGCGCGGTCGAGAACATCGACGTCCACGTCGACGTAGACCGCCGAGCAGGAGGCGCTGAGTTGCTCCAGGGCGGAGTCCACGGCGGCGGTCATCCCCATCGTCTCCACCTGGTCCACTGTCACGCTGGTGACACCGGCCTCCTCGCAGTAGCTCCGGTACTCCGCCGAATTGGCGAACGAGTGGATGCCGATCTGGACCACGTTTGCCCCAAGAAGCCCGTGCTCCTCGATCAGGCCCCGAACCGGAGTTCCGTTGGTGGGGCCGTTGGCGAGAGTGCGGACGTCGTGGTGGGCATCGAAGGTGATCAACCCGACATCGGAGAGGTCGTCCGCCATCGCGGAGACCAGGGGACGGGTAATGGCGTTGTCGCCACCGAGGAACAGGGTGAGCTCCGCCAGGGGCAGGTCTCGCGCCAGCACGACGATCTCGTCGACCAGGTCGACCATGGCGACCTCCGACACCGGCCAGTTGCCCATGTCCCGCACCGCCACCGACGAGAGGTCGACTCCGGTCGCTCCGTGAAAGGTCGAGAAGCGGTCGAGCCGCTGCCGCACCTCGAGCGGGGCGAGGTCGGCGCGAGAGGGGAAGAGACTCGCCTTCGACGAGGGAACCCCGACGACCACCACGTCGGCTTCCTCGGCCTCGCCGGCAAGCCAGACGTTGGCCTGGGGCCAGTGGGCGTCAGTCGTCACGATCGAGCATCGGGATATCGACGCCCCGCTCCCTGGCCACCTCCCGGGCTCGGGCATACCCGGCATCGGCATGACGCATCACACCCGTGCCGGGGTCGTTGGTCAGCACCCGCTGCACCCGGAAGGCCCCCTGATCGGTCCCATCGGCCACGACTTGGGCCCCGGCATGGATCGAGTTGCCGATCCCCACTCCGCCTCCGTGGTGGACCGCGACCCAGGCAGCCCCGGACGACACGTTGAGCATCGCATTGAGGATGGGCCAGTCGGCGACGGCGTCTGAGCCGTCGGCCATGGCCTCGGTCTCCCGGAACGGCGAGGCCACCGAACCGGAGTCGAGGTGATCCCGCCCGATGACGATCGGAGCCGAGACCTCGCCTGAGGCCACCAGTTCGTTGAAGCGGAGACCGGCGAGATGCCGCTCCCCATAGGACAGCCAGCAGATCCGGGCTGGAAGACCCTGGTAGTGGACCCTCTCGCCAGCCAACTCCAGCCAACGCAGCAGCGGCTCGTTGTCGGGGAACAGATCGGCGATGGCGCGATCGGTGGCCGCGATGTCGGCGGGGTCGCCACTCAACGCCACCCAGCGGAACGGCCCGGAGCCCTCGGAGAAGAGATCCCGGATGTATGCCGGGACGAAGCCGGGATAGGAGAAGGCATCGGCGTAACCGGCGGTCTGGGCCTCGCCACGCAGGTTGTTCCCGTAGTCGAAGACCTCGGCCCCCGCCCGCGAGAAGCCGACCATGGCCTCACAATGGGTCGCCATCGACTCCCGGGCCGACTTGATGTAGGTGTCGGGGTCGTCCTCTCTCAACTTCGCCGCCTCTTCGGGGGTGTACCCCGAGGGGATGTATCCGTAGAGGGGATCGTGTGCGGAGGTCTGGTCGGTGACGATGTCCACGTCGAGACCCATGTCGAGCAGCTCGGGAAACACATCGGCGGCATTTCCGAGGAGACCGATGGAGAGCGCCTTCTCGGCCTTTTTCGCCTCGGCGGCCAACTCGATGGCGTGTTCGAGAGAGTCGGCCTCCACATCGAGGTAGCCGGTCTCCAGTCTCCGGCGGATCCGGGCCGGGTCGACCTCCACGCAAAGTGCCACCCCACCGTTCATGGTGATCGCCAGCGGCTGAGCCCCGCCCATGCCTCCGAGACCTCCGGTCAGTGTGAGTGTCCCGGCAAGACTCCCTCCGAACTCTTTGTTGGCGATGGCTGCGAACGTCTGATACGTCCCCTGGAGGATGCCCTGGGTCCCGATGTAGATCCACGACCCGGCGGTCATCTGCCCGTACATCATCAGGCCCTTGGCCTCCAGCTCCCAGAAGTGGTCGAGAGTTGCCCATCTCGGCACCAAAAGGCTGTTGGCGATGAGGACCCGCGGCGCCAGCTCGTGGGTGGTGAAGACCCCTACCGGCTTGCCCGACTGGACGAGCATGGTCTCGTCGTCCTCGAGACGCTCGAGGGTGCGGACGATGGCGTGGAGCGAGTCGATGTCACGCGCTGCCTTGCCCCGACCGCCGTAAACCACCAGGTTCTCCGGGTCCTCGGCGACCTCCGGATCGAGATTGTTGAGCAGGCACCTGAGCGCAGCCTCCTGGAGCCATCCCTTCGTGTTCAGGTCTGCGCTATGGGGAGCTTGCAGCGGAAACGTGAGATCGAGCATGTGGGCGTGAGCCTAGATGTAGGCACACGCGCGGGGATCAGTTGACGACGGCGGGAGCGGGCTCGCCCGATTCCGACACCGCGATGAGATTGTTGAGGAACCCGACCCAAGCTGGTGTGATCACCGCGATCACCGGGTCGTCGGGCTCGAAACCCCGATGAGTGAACAACAGGGATGTCCCCTCGCCTTCCAGGCCGTCACCGAGCTCGAATCTGATGGTGGTGCCCTTCCACCACGGCGGGCTCTCCGAGACGTGCCACTCGACCGTTCGGTCTGTCACCTCGGTCACGAGCAGGTCGAACACCACGTCGGTCGTCGGAAAGGTGACGTGGAACTCGTCACCGTCTGAGGAGGCTGAGCCGGTCACCACGTCCGACCACCAGCCCGCGATCCCTTCGACGTCGACGATCCACTTCATGACGTCTGCTCTCGGGGCCGCCGTCTCGAACCTGGCTTGCACCGCGTACGTGCCCACATCCGCTCCTTCGCTCTATTTTAGACAAAGCTAAGATACTCGCGCTTCACAGCTATTTCAACTCTGACTAAAGCTGATCGGTAGAGTGTCTCCCGTGGACGGACTCCAGGTGATCGCCGAGCCGCGACGGCGACGGATACTCGGTCTGGTGTGGGACGACGAGCTCGCGGCTGGCGATATCGCGGAGCGCTTCGACATCACCTTCGGCGCGGTGTCCCAGCATCTGGCCGTCCTCCGCGACTTGGGGTTCGTGGACATGCGCAAGGAAGGAAACCGGCGTCTGTATCGAGCCAACAAGGAGGCCCTCGGCCCGCTACGACCGGTCCTGGAAGCAATGTGGGCCGGTGCCCTCGACGACCTGGCAGAGACCATCGAGCGGGACGATCGGTGAGCGGCCCGATCGTCGTCATGCGGCATGTCGCTGCCCCGCCCGAGACGGTGTACCGGTATTTCACCGAGTCGAGCCGATGGGTGCAGTGGCAAGGTGTCGACTCGGTCATCGAGCCGAGGCCGGGCGGCGAGCTCGTCATGACGATGCCGAATGGAGCCGTGGCCCGGGGACGATTCCTCGAGCTGGTGCCCAACGAGAAGGTGGCATTTACCTGGGGGTGGGACGATCACCCGACGATCCCGCCGGGGTCATCGACTGTCGAGGTCGAGATCACCGAGGTAGACGGCGGATCGCTGGTCACCCTGACACATCATGATCTGCCGGAGGATGAGGTCCCTCTGCACCTGGCGGGGTGGCAGCGCTACATCCCGCGTCTCGCCGCGGTGTCCGAGGGTCGGCAGGTTCCACCAGACACCGGTGAATGAGGCCCGACTCAGAACTCGGTCTTCGTCACGTTCTGCAGCCTCACCTGGCCCTGGGCCACCAGTCTCCCGTCTTCTTCCCGGGTGATGTCCACCTGCCACAGCTGCTGGGTGCGGCCACGGTGGATCGGGGTCGCCTTGCCGAGCAGGACTCCGTCGGTGGTCGCCTTGAGGAAGTCGGTCTTGTTGGAGACGCCCACGGCCCCGGCCATCCCTTGTTCCATGGCCCAGAGGGCGGCCCCGGTGGAGGCGAGGGTCTCGATCAGGGTGCAGTAGACGCCACCGTGCACCACGCCGTACGGCTGGTGATGATTTGGGGTCAATTCGACACGACCCTCGCAATGGTCTGCGGAGGCATCGGTGAGCTCTATGCCACTGTGCGTCACAAACGTCGGGCGATCTTCGAACGGGTTCTCCATCAGCTTCCGCATCCCATCTGCAAGACCTGGAGGGGCCCCAGGTCGTCATCCACATACTCCCAGACCTCTACGGCGAACCCCTCGAAGAAAGCCGCGTTGACGATGATCTCCATCTTCCCGTCACCGTTGAGGTCGGCGACCCCTCCGAAGAAGTGAGCCGCCCCGAACTGGTCCATCTCGTCGAAGACCAGCGTCTCACCGAGGATCGCGGTCTGGACCTCTCCGTCGACCACCTTGCGCATGAAGGCGATGGAGTAGTCACCCTCCTCCATGATGAATCCGGGGCTGACCTCCTCGGCCACGACGAGCACCTCGTTGATGCCGTCACCCTCGAGGTCGGTTCGGAACAGCTGCTTGATGACGGGCTCGGCGACGTCGAGGCCACGTGCGGCGAGCAGCTGTGCGGCAAAGCCGGCGTAGGTGCCGTCGTCGGTGACGACCTCGAACAAGTGAGGTTGGAGGTGCCATGGCGCGGAGATGGCGACCCCGTAGGGCCCGGGGAACTGTCCGAGCAGCTCGGGATCGGCGAGCTCGACGCCGATGAGATCCAACGGCTCACAGACCGTGATCTGGGGGCCGCCCGTGGTCCGCCTCAACCGGTCGAGAACGATCACCTGGTAATCCTCTCCCCCGGCGACCGGCAACGCTCCCTCGCTCTCCGCGTCCAGCCATCCGCTGCCATCCCACCAGCCGAGCGCACCGAACCCGGTGGTCACCAGCGGCCCGTGTGCCCAGTTGCCTTCGAGTTCTGTTGTGGTCGTCGTGTCGCCGAGGGATGTGGTCGTGGTCGGGGAAATGGTAGTGGTGGAGGGCGGTGCGGTCGTCGTGGTGGCGGGGCTCGCGGATGTGGTGGATGGCAGGGAGGGCTCGGTCGACGTCGTGGTGTCGGCGGAGTCGGCCGGGCTGCACGCCGCAGCGAACATAGCGATGACCAGGGTCGTCTTGCGCATGTGGCTACAACTTAGACCGGCCGGCTCGCATCGAAGCGGCGTATGTCGGCTCCCACCCGGGCGAGCAATCGGGGGAGGAGGTGGATCGGCAGCCCGACGACGGTGAACGGGCTCCCACTCACCGACTCGACGAAGGCGCCTCCTCTTCCCTGCAGGGCGTAGGCTCCAGCCTTGTCCATCGGCTCACCGGTGTCGACATAGTCACCGATCTCATCGTCGGTCATGGGCAGCATCCTGACGATCGTCACGTCGACGAGCGAGTGGATCTCGCCGGAGGCGGCCACGGCGAGACCGGTCAGCACCTCGTGGACGTCGCCCTGGAGTCTTCTCAGCATGGACCTCGCCTCTTCGGGGTGACCGGGCTTGCCCATGATGTGTCCCTCGTACACGACTGCGGTGTCGCCGGCCACCACGACGGCGTCGGTATTTGCCGCTGCCTCCGCCTTGTCCCGGGCCACTCGCTCGACATAGGCGCTCGGCTCCTCGTCGGGTCTCCTGGTCTCGTCGACGTCTGGCGTCTCCACGTCGAACCGAAGCCCGAGTTGAGCCAACAGGTCGGCCCTCCGTGAGGAGCCCGAGGCGAGCAGCAGCCTCACCGCAGACTCCCCAGGCGGATGATCCGGGCCGGGTGGTTGAGAACCTCCAATGAGTCGATCGGGTTCTCGGCGAAGAGCACCGCATCGGCAGTGGCTCCGATTTCGAACGCAGCCGGGCGACCGGTGGCGACGAAGGCGGTGGTCGACACTGCCTCGACGACCTGGCGGTTGGAGAGCCCGTAGTCCCCCAGCCGGATCGCTTCGGCGGCGACATCCGCCGGTGCGCCGACCAGGTCGGTGCCCGCCAGCACTCGAACTCCGGCTTCGATCGCCTGCGGCAACAGGCTCCGGAACCGGTCGAGGCCCTCGACGAAGAGCTTCCCGCCACTGGATGACTCCCCCAGCTGAGCCAGCGTCGCCTCACAGCGCAGCACCGTCGGCACCCACATGCCTTCGCGACCCCCCAGGACATCGAGATCACTCTCCTCGAGGAACATTCCGTGCTCGATGGAATGGACACCGGCGGCAACCGCCGCCGAGGGAACCTCGCGGGCCATGGTATGGATCGCCACGCGCGCTCCAGCCGACTCGGCGATCTGCACCGCGGTGCGCAACTGTGCCGTGTCGAAGTTGGCCACCGGGCCGATGCCACGTCGAGGCCAGTCGCCGATCAGCTTGACCCATCCTGCCCCGGCGGCGGCCTGGGCGGCCACCGTGGCGGCGAACCGGTCTTCGGAGACCTCGAGGGCGAAACCGGGGTAATACCCGCCGACGCTGGCGATGATCTCCGCCGCGGCCTCGATCTCGGGCCGATCTCCTGCCTCCAGTTGGTCGATCAGCCGGATGGTGACATCGTCCGTCCAGCCCTTGTCCAGCACCAGGGTGACCCCGGCGCGGAGCGCGGCCTGGGCCCGCTCGAGGGCCTCGTCGAGCACCCCGGGCTGATAGTCGAGCTCGGCGGCGGCCAGGTGGGCGTGGGCGTCCGCCAACCCGGGAAGGGCCCAGAGGTCCTCTCCCACCGTCGTGTCAGCATCTCCCCGGGCCTCGGCCCAGCGACCGTCGACGACATCACGCACCACCCTCTCTCCGGAGGGAGACCTGAGCACGACTCTAAGACTCACGATTGGGACGGTAACTGCCGACGATTCCTCATAATGGCGTCAATGAACCGGCTTCTCGTCGTCCTCCTGATGTTCGTCCCGGCGTGCGCGGGCCCGGAAGCTGTCACCAGCACGACGCGCCCTCCTCTGGAGACGGCTCCACCGGCACCGCTCACCACGACCACCGAGACGACCGCGGTGGAGGTTCGGGGCTGCAACTCGCCCCCGGTGACCTTCAGCCCGCTCTGTGAGATCTTCGAGCTGCTCGAGGACTGGTACGTGGATGCCCCGGTGGACGCCGAGATGCTCGCCAGGGAGGCGATCGAAGGTCTCGAGGGGTTCACCACTACCGAGACCGACGAACCACCTCGCACTCTCATCTGCGCGATTCCCCATCGGGCGTTCATACCGCTGTGCGACGCATTGGTCTCCCGGGTCGACTCGGACCACATACCCGTGGGACCTGCGGTGGAAGCGGCCATGGCACACATGATCGACTTCGGGCTGGACCCTTTCAGCTACTACCTGCCGCCCGGGCAGGCCGGATCGCTGCGTCTCAACGGGATCGTCGGCGGTATCGGAGTCCTACTCGACGCCAGGGACGCCGCCGGATCCAAGTGCACCCGGATCACCGAGGTCTGCGCACTGGAGATCGTCATGGTCCTGGAAGACAACCCGGCCTCGAACGCCGGCCTCATGCCCGGCGACCTCATCACGGCGGTCGATGGAGATCCCGTTGCAGGGAAGGGTTTCACCGAGGTCGTCGCGCTCATCTCCGGCGACGAGTCGGGCCCGGTCGACATCACCATCGAGCGTGAAGGGTTGGAGTCTTCATACACGCTCGAACGCGCCGAGCTGGAGATACCGGCCGTCGAGTTCGGCGTGCCCCGGAGCGGGATCGGCTACATCAGGATCCCCGACTTCGAGTTCGACGTGCCGCTGCTGGTCGCCGACAGCATCGACGACATCGTCTCCGGCGGCGCGGAGACCATCGTCGTGGACCTCCGTGACAACCCGGGGGGCTATATCGACGCAGTGGTGGCGGTCGCCGACCTGTTCATCGACGGGGGAATCGTCATGTCCAGCGACTCGCCATCCGGCTCCCAAGACTACCCGGCCACGGCGGGCGGCTTTGCCACCTCCCAGCGCCTCCTCGTCCTGGTGAACCAGGGGACGGCCTCGTCCGCCGAGATCCTCGCCGGTGCGCTGAGGGACCGTCGCAACGCCGTCGTCGTCGGCAACGACACGTTCGGTAAAGACGCGGTGCAGATACCCTTCACCCTGCGCAACGGCGGCGAGTTCTACCTGGCCGTCGCCCGCTGGTCGACACCGTCGGGCGACACCGTCGCAGAAGGCGGGTTGATCCCCGACATCGAGGTCAGCTGGCCATCGGGAGCCACCGTCGAGGAGATCGTCGAGCTTGCGCTGGAAGCGACCTCATGACATCCAGGAAGATCGTGCCGGCACTGACCGCTGTGGTGTTGATCACAGCTGCCTGCACGTCCACCGGCGAAGACGGATCCACCACCACGTCGGCGGCAGTGACCACCTCCACGCATTCCACCACCACCACCGTTGACCCGAGTCCCACCACCACCTCCCCCACTCTCGACCGGGAGCTGGCTCTCGTCGAATGTGACCAGGCCGACGAAGACGTCGCCATCGTTTGCGAGGCCTTCGACCTCGTCCTGGAGCACTATGTCGACGACGTGGACGTGGCATATCTCGCCGATGCAGCCGTCCTCGGGCTCGAGATGCTCGACGGGGCCGACTCCGAGGAGCTGCTGGTTTGCGCCACACCGGCTCCGGCCTTCCTATCGACATGCGATGTGGCGGCCCGAGCCGCCGATGACAGCGTCGAGGCGGCCGAGGCCATGGTCACCGGGATGGTGACGTACGGTCTCGACCCCAATTCGGCATATCTCGACCCCCGAGCGC
Source organism: uncultured Acidimicrobiaceae bacterium (assembly GCA_964645875.1). GTDB lineage: Bacteria > Actinomycetota > Acidimicrobiia > Spongiisociales > ZC4RG35 > JANQRA01. The sequence goes on along the minus strand of CAZYCX010000005.1, from coordinate 44,822 downwards.
TGGCACTCCTGCAGGACGACCAGGACGGGCAGATCGAGGGCATCGGCGCCCTGGTCTCCCCCGAGGACGACACCATCCCGGGGGACAACAAGCAGTGTGGGGTGATCTCGGAGACCTGCCGGATCCGCATCGTGTCGACCATCTCCGGCGCCCCAGCCGAGGCTGCGGGCTTGATGTCCGATGACGTCATAGTCGGTGTCGACGGCGAGTCGATCCTCGGGTGGACGATCGACGAGGTCACCGCGGCCGTGCGGGGCCCGGCGGGGACCGACGTCACCCTCACCATGGAGAGGGACGGCGAGGAGTTCGACGTCACCATCACCCGCGCCTCGGTCCAGGTGCCGACGATCGAAACCCGGACCATCGCCGACGTCGGCTACATAAGCCTCGCCAACTTCACCGGCAACGCGGGCTCGCTCTTCGAGCAAGCGATCGTGGATCGTCTCTCCGACGGCGTCGACGAGTTGGTCATCGACTTCAGGAACAACCCTGGAGGTTTTCTCACCACGGCGATCGAGGTCACGTCGGTGTTCGTCGAGGAAGGCAACGTCGTGGTCACCGAGGGACCCGGCCCGGGCGAATCCACCAGCTACCCGGTGAACGGGAACGCCATCGTGCCCGAGAACATCAACGTCTACATCGTGGTCAACGCGGGCAGCGCCTCGGCCTCGGAGGTCGTGGCCGCTGCCGTCCAGGAGGCGGAACGCGCCGTGATCGTCGGGGCCAACACCTTCGGCAAGAACACGGTCCAGCAGCGGTTCAGCCTCTCCAACGGGGGTGCGCTCAAACTCACCATCGCCCGCTGGCTCACTCCCAACGGCCAGGATTTCGGGGGTACCGGGGTCGAGCCCGACATCAGGCTCCAGGTCGACGGTCTCTCCGCCGAGCAGCTGGTGTCGGCGGTCACCTCAGCCGGCTGAGTCGACGGTCCTCGCCTCGATCGGCGCCAAACGCCAGCGCCCGTAGGCGACATATGCGAGCACCGCCACGTTGATCAGGTTGACCGCGATGCTCTGGACCTCTCCGCGTGGTGCATGCCAGGCCGCGGCCCCGATCATCACCAGCCCGAGACCCATCGCAGCGATCGGAGTCAGGACGGGGAGTATCCGGGTCAAAGCCGGCAGGATGAGACCGAGCCCGCCGAGGATCTCGACCACCCCGGCCACGACGTGGACGGTGTCGCCCAGGTCGTACATCCAGGAGAGCGGGTCTGGCAAACCCTCCGGCACCACCAGGTGGAGGACGCCCATGAAGATGAAGTAAAGGCCGAGGAGCCACTGAATAGCCCACAGGACTTTGTGGTGCATCTGACCTCCTGGTGTCTCAGCCCAGACCGGGGTAGGCGATGCCGGTGTTGGCGTGACAGTCGTAGCCGTGGGGGTTCTTGCCCAGGTACTGCTGGTGGTAGTCCTCCGCGTAGTAGTAGTCGGCCAGCGACTCGATTTCGGTAGTGATCTCACCGAGGCCACTCTCGGTCAGCACCGCCTGGTAGACGTCCTTCGACCTCTTGGCCTGATCGAGCTGCTCGTCGGTGGTGGTGTAGATCGCCGACCGGTACTGGGTGCCGATGTCGTTGCCCTGCCGGTATCCCTGAGTGGGATCGTGCGTCTCCCAGAACACCCGGAGCAGCTCGTCGTAGGAGATCTCCTCGGGGCGATAGACCACCATCACCACTTCGGCGTGACCGGTCATCCCCGAACAGACCTCTTCGTATGTCGGGTTTGGGGTGGCACCGCCGGCATATCCAGCAGAGGTCGTGTACACGCCGGGAAGCTTCCAGAAACGACGCTCTGCTCCCCAGAAGCATCCCATCCCGAACACGGCGACCTCGGTGTCCTCCGGGAACGGGCCCACCAGGGGATTGCCGTTCACGAAGTGCTGCTCGGGCACTTCTACACTCTCGCTCCGGCCGGGGAGCGCTTCACCGGCGGGGGGTATCTCTCTCGACTTCCTGCCAAACATCACGACCTCCTCGGCTCAATCGACGATCACGGCTTCCAGTTCCATCTCGACATGCCAACGCGGATCGTTGAGCCCACCGACTACAACCATCGTCGCCGCCGGTCTTATTTCACCGAACACCTCTCCATGAGCCTCCCCGATGACGTCGGCATGGGCGGCATCGGTGATGAACATGCGGGTGCGAACCACATCGGAGGGCTTCCCTCCAGCCTCGTCGAGAGCCGAGACCATGATCTCGAGACACCGGCGGGCTTGCGCTCCGGGATCGGGATCGACGAAGTCGTCTGGCCAGATCGGCGCGGTCCCGGCAACGACGATGCGATCACCGACCCGGACCGCTCGTGAGAAGCCGTACCGGGGCTCGTAGGGGGATCCTGAGGAAATTCTCTGACGCTGCATGGGCTCAGCCTATGGGAATGGCCGATCCCGAGCAGGGTAGGTAGTCGCACGCATGGTCGAAGACGGCATCCCACTTCTCGCACCGTCTCGGTTTTGGTTACCCTCGTTGGTACCCGATGCGGTTCTTGCGCCAGTTCACGGCTCTTCTCGCTTTCTCCCTCCTGGGTTCACTCGTGGCCACGGGGCAGGGTCTCGCGCTCGCCCAATCCACCGAAGAGGCCGAGGAGACAGTCGACGAGGCGCGACAGAGAGCCAACGCCGCTTCCGGGCTGGTCGATGAAGCCGTGACGAATCGGGAGGAGATCGAACGCCAACTGGCCGACTCGATCGCCCGGCTCAACGAATTGACCGCCCAACTCTCTCAGGTCGGTTCGGATGTCGACCGGATCGCGGCCCAGGTCGGATATGCCGACGTGGAGCTCGCCGGGATCCAGGCCGACCTGGAGGTCCAGGCGGTCGACGCCTACATGACCGTCGTGGCCTCGCCCAGCGTCTCACTCGTGAACAGCGGAACCGTGGAGCGGGCGATGGTGGCCAGCTCGGTCGTGGAAGACGTCGTGGCCGACGGTCGGCTCAGCGTGAGCCAACTGTTGACCAAACGCAAGGACCTGGTCGCGCTCAAGGAGACCTTCCTCACCGAACAGGAACGCTATGCGGAGCTGCAAGCCGCAGTCGATGCCGAGGTGGCCAACTACACCTCGCTCTTCGAGCAGGCCGATGCCGAGGTCGCCGAGGCCATTCGAACCGCCGATCGAGCGGATCGCGAGTATCGGGCCGCGCTCAGCGCCGTGGAAGTGGCCAGGGCCAAAGCAGAGGAGCGGCAGCGCCAGGAGAACCGCAACGCCTCCACGACCACCACCTCCCCGCCCGCGACGAGCCCGCCCGGGACGAGTCCGTCGAATCCCACCACCACGACCACGTCGACACCACCCACCACCAGCTCCGGCGGCGGCGGGCCCTGGAACCATCCACCCGCCGTCGAGCAATGGCGGTCGCTGGTACAGCAGTTCTTCCCGTCGAACCGGGTCGAGGAGGCACTTCGGATCATCAACTGCGAGTCGAACGGCGACCCCAACGCGGTCAACCCCTACTCCGGGGCTGCAGGTTTGTTCCAGTTCCTCCCCTCCACCTGGGCGACGACCGCGCCCGCGGCCGGCTATCCGGACACCAGCCCGTTGGATCCGGAGGCCAACACGGCCAGTGCGGCGTGGCTGGCGAATCGCTACCAGCAGTTGGGCTACGACTACTGGCACGCCTGGAACTGCAAGAGGGTCCTCGACTGAGCCGGGCCTGGCGGTCACTCCATCCGGGCATGTGCCACCAGCAGTGACACGTCGCTAGACCGCGCTACCGCAGAGGTCGTGGAACCAAGGACCAACCGCTTCAAGCCGGCGTGGCCGCGCGCTCCCATGACCACCAGATCGGGCTCCGCCTCCGCGATCTGGTCCAGGATCACCTTGGTGGGCCTTCCCTTGCGCATCACCTTCTCGATCTCCGCTCCGGAGCCGGCGAGGAGCTCCCCGGCCGCCTCGACGGCAGACCCGGCATCGACCGGGCCGTCGTCGACGGCCATCACCGTTACCGGCAGCCCGGCCACCAGCGGTAGCGAGGCCACCGTCTCGATGGCCCGTCGGGCGTGGTCAGACCCGTCGGCACAGATCAGGACCCGTCTCACCGGCTCTCCCCGATGCGCGATCAGCAGCGGAGAGGCGGGCTGACGCAGCAACCAATCGGCTGTGCTCCCGAGATGGAGCGTCTTGAGGACGCCGGATCCGCGTGGCCCGACAGCCACCAGGTCCCAAGTCCGGGCGATGAGCGCTACCCGGGGGTCGATCTGGGCTCGGAGATACCCGACAGAGGCGAAACCGAGACCGGCGGTGTCGCGGGGTTGGTCCGGCTCCCACGAATGGAGCTCGGCCTCCTCGGGGGAGATGGGGTGCATGTCTGCCGGCGGCTCGGCCGTCACCACCTCGAGTTCCCAGCCGTCCCAGACGTGACTGGCGATCCAATCCCAGCAGCGAGCGGCACCGTCGGAGCCGTCGTCCCCGAAGGCAAGGGTGCGGCTCATCGCTCACCGTCCTCGGACTCGTCACCGGGGAGGCGGGCAAGATCGTCCGGGTCGGAGCCCTCGGCCAGTTGCTGGTCCCTACGCTCCGCGCGAAGTGACGCCCAGATCGTCACGCCGAGCACCACGGTTATCACGCTGAGGCTGAGCCAGGTGGGCATGTGATAGATCTCCGCCAGAAGCATCTTGACCCCGACGAAGGCCATGATGATGCTCAGACCCGCGTTGAGGTATCGGAACCGGCCCTGCATCCCGGAGAGCAGGAAGTAGAGGGCGCGCAGCCCGAGGATGGCGAACGCGTTCGACGAGAAGACGATGAACGGCTCCCGGGACACGGCGAGAATGGCCGGGATGGAGTCGACAGCGAACACCACGTCGGTGGTCTCGACCAGGATGAGCACCGCGAACAGGGGCGTGGCGAGAAGTCGCCCGTGCTTCCTGGTGAACAGCTTCTGACCGTCCAGTTCCGGTGTGGAGGGGACCACCCTCTGCACGAACCTCAGGATCGGGTTGTTCTCGGGATGGACCTCGGCTTCGTCGTGCTTGTAGATGCGCCAGGCGGTGAACAAGAGGAACGCACCGAACACGTAGAGGATCCAGTCGAACCGCTCCAGCAGCGCCACACCGGCGAAGATGAATATGGCCCTCAGCACCAGGGCTCCGAAGATGCCCCAGAACAGGACCCGGAACTGATACTTCCGGGGGACGGCGAAGTAGGAGAAGATCACCGCCCAGACGAAAACGTTGTCGATGGAGAGACTCTTCTCGATCAGGTAGCCGGCCAGGTACTCACCCGATGCAGTGGATCCCTGCCACCAGAACATGACCCCGGTGAAGGCGAGTCCGATGCCTATCCAGACGGCCGACTCGATCGACGCCTCCTTGATGGTGATTTCGTGAGGAGTGCGATGGACCAAGAGCAGGTCGACGACCAGCATGACGGTGATGGCCGACACCAACGAGACCCATGCCCAGGCAGGGACTTCGAAGCGGGCGAAGTTGGTAGTGCCGGACTCGGCAGCGGCTAGGAAGAGGGTCACTTACTGCGCGCAATGATATGGCCATCGGCGACGCTGGCAATTCCTCGACCGAGCCGCGCGACCCCCTTCCAATCGGTCACCGGCACGACTTATGTTGGAGGGAGGCACGGAAAGGATTCGCCGATGGGAACCCGATACTTCACCCCCGCGGTGTTCGTCTTCCTCCGCGAGCTCACCGCCAACAACGACAGGGAGTGGTGGGAGAAGAACAAGAACCGTTACGTCTCCATCATCCGTGAGCCCGCGCTCGACCTCATCGCCGACCTCGGAGAGCAGCTGGAGCGTATCTCCCCCTATCTCACCGCCGACACCCGGGTGAGCGGTGGCTCACTGATGAGGCCCCATCGGGACATGCGTTTCGCCAAAGGGGCCCCTTACAAGACGAATGTGGGGATCCACTTCAGGCATGCCGCCGGAAAGGACGTCCACGCCCCGGGGCTCTACGTCCATCTCGAACCGGGGGGATCGTTCGCCGGGGCGGGATTGTGGCGCCCCGAGGCCGCGGTGGCGCGGCGGATCCGACAGGCCATCCACGACGATCCGTCGGGGTGGCGAGAGGCGGCGCATTCCCCACCGTTCACCGACTTCTGGAGCCTCGACGGACCCGAGTACGACCGGCTGCGACGGGTTCCCAAGGAGCTGAGCGACCGGGATCATCCCTACCCGGACGATCTCCGCCTCCGGAGCTTCACCGCCGCGACCCGGCTCACCCAGAAGCAGGTCACCTCAGCGGGCTTCGCCGATGAGTTGCTGGAGCGGTTCGAGAAGGCGGCGCCCTTCACCCGATTCCTGTGCGAGGCCACGGGGGTGCGTTTCTAGCCGGAGAGGTCGACACCGGCCACTCGAGGCTCTAGTTTGTAGTCCCACCTGATGGGGGGAACTGAGAGCTTGGCTATGTACGACGGCGTGGTGACTCTCGCCGACGACGACGTCCCCGTGATCGTGGAACTGGACGACGACTACGTCCGGATGTCCGCAGGAGGCACCGAGATCGGCCACTGGCCGGTCGACGAGTGCCGGATAACCCACGTCGAAGACACCACCTACGCCATCACCGCCGAGGACGAGACCCTTCGATTCGTCCCCAACCAGCCCAGCCTCTTCGCATCAGCGGTCAACGGATCCCCGAAGACCACCCCCGCGGTGGATATGCCCTCCGCGCCCGATCCCGCACCGCCCGACGGAGTGAGGGAAGCACCACCGGCTCAGCCGCTGACCATGGGTCTCTTCTACGCCCTCTGCCTCATCACGGCTGCCCTCGCGCTCTGGGCACTGATCAGCATCATCTTTTGAGGGTCGGAGCCCCGGGCTCAGGACTCCGGCAGCTCCATCCACCCACCCACCCGGTCGAGCAGATAGTGACTCACCTCACGGGAGCTGTCGAGGACGTCGCAGAGCTGCTCTCTGCCCATCAGGATGTCGACCAGGCTCACCTGCGCCTTGCCCGTCAGCTGGAGTCGTCGCTCCGGGGATCCCATAACGTCGGCGTAGGAGTCGACCGCGGAGACCTCGATGGGGAGGTCGATGCCACCGAGGCCGGCGAGGTCGGTGGACAGGATGAGCAGGTCGGGTGGGTCGTGTAGAGGCGGCACCGCCCAGTTGAAGTAGAGGTCGAGGAAGAACTCGTCGGGTGGCTCCTCGAAGTCGGACATCTTCTCGAGCTGGGCTCGTAGCGAGAGCATTACGTTGGGATTGACGTCGAGGGCGACGTGGAGGTCGATGGGACCGCCACAGCCGGCTTCGGGGTGGACGTCGACCTCCCAGGACTGGCGCAGTGAATACGTCTCCACGAAGTGACGTTCGTCGTGGACGTGGAAACCGTGGTCTGTGGCGTGCTCTTTGAAGTCGGCGATGAAGCCGGGAATGTCGATTGCCATCGTCGCGCGAGGTTATTGGCTTGGTCGAAGATCGGCGAGGGATCAGCGACGCCGGCGCCAAGCCACGAACCACCCGGCGAAGAACGCGAACACCGCGGCGAGGGTCACCGATCGCTCCGGCTCGGAGACGACGATCTCGGGGCGGTAGGCGTTTCGCTCGCTCGGCGTCTTCACATCCCCGTTGTCTAGGTAGTCGTCGTAGACCTTGGTCACTTCGGCCCCGAAGAGGAACACTGCGGCGAGGACGAAGGCAAGGAGCAGGATCACGAACAGTGACGCAGCCACTTGTGACGCCGAGGTCTCGCTGTCCCATGCGAAGTAGAGGCTCACCACATAGGCGGCGGCGAGGAACGCCACCGATGTGAAGAAGGACCCCCACCAGATGGCCCTCCAGCGCACCTTGACCGCCACCATCGTCTGGAAGAAGAGCCCCAGGAGGAGGGGGAGGAGGATGACCGACACCAGCGGAGTGAGCCACCCCACCAGAGAGTGGAGATGCTCGGCACCGGCGGGCAGGATCGAGTTGCCGAAATAGCGCCAGACCGCGTTCACCAGCCACACCGCGATCAGGGCGACACCGATCCCGAGCACCCAGAGAAAACCAAGTGTCCGCTTGCGGGTGAACCCCATGACTCCCCTCACCCTCTCCTGGGGCACGCCGAAGATGTCGTTGAGGTCGGTCTGGATCTCTATGAAGAGGCTGGAGGCGGTCCAGAAGAGAAGCGCAACACCGAGGATCACGGCACTGTCTCTGGAGACCTCGACCGATTGGAGGAAGGTGCTGAGGGCGCTCCTCACCTGTGGGCCGGCCAGCTCCTCGACCCGAAACAGGATCTCGAACCGGGCGGCGTCGCGACTCCCCAAGACCGTCCCGGCGATGCTCACTGCAAGGAGGAACAAAGGGGCAAGGGCGAACATGGTCCGGTAGGCGACGGCAGCAGCCATCCGACTCCCCCGGACGGCAGTGAACTCCTTGCCCGCCGCCACGAAGACGTCGTAGGTGAGACGCAGGTTCGCTTTGGTCTTGTTCCACATCCGGCTCTCAGGCTATCGGCACATACACTCCGCGCCGATGAGCCATCCGTTTCAACCGCCCGTCGCGACCATGGAGGCGAAGGTCTCCGAGAAGTGGCCGCGCGGCGACTTCGTGTACGAGCCCAAGTGGGACGGTTTCCGATCGGTCTCCTGGTCGGCGCCGGATCCCCGCATCGACTCTCGCAACCAGCGCCCCCTCCTCCGCTATTTCCCTGAGCTGCGCCCTGCTCTCGACCAGCTCCCCTCGGGGACTGTGGTCGACGGCGAGATCGTCGTCGTCGTCGACGGTGTCACCGACTTCGACGCCCTGCAACAGCGGATCCATCCCGCCGAGTCACGGATCGACCTGCTCTCCGGGCAGACCCCAGCCGAGCTGGTGGCGTTCGACGTGCTCGCCGACCGGGGCGAGGATCTGCGGGAAGCGCCGTTCTCCGAGCGTCGCCAACGTCTCGTCGCGCTGGCGACGACGCTCGAACACCCGTGGCATCTCACTCCCGAAACCGATAGCGAGGAGAAGGCCCGTGCTTGGTTCCACGAGTTCGAGCCCGCAGGATGTGACGGGATCATCGCCAAGAACCCGGAGCTGCCCTACCAGCACGGGAAACGGGCCATGATCAAGATCAAACACCGCCGCACGGTCGACGTCGTCGTCGGAGGGTTCCGCGAGCACAAGGACGGCGGCAAGATCGGATCTCTGCTCCTCGGTCTGTACAACCACCGCGGGGACTTCCACTTCATCGGCCACTGCTCGGGATTCCCCGACGTCGACCGGGCGGAGATCTACGAGAGGTTCCTCGAGCTCCAGGCCGACGAGAGCTTCGACGAGGCGGCGCGCGCCCCCGGAGCGGAGAGCCGATGGTCGGCGGGGAAAGACAGCTCATGGACACCCGTGCAGCCGGGTGTGGTGGTGGAGGTCAGTTACGACCAGTTGGAGGGCGAGCGGTTCCGCCACGCCGCCCGGTTCCACCGCTGGCGCCCCGACAAAGAAGCCCTCCAGTGCACCATGGACCAACTCGAGCGACCTGAAGGCCTCGGCTTCCGCGAGGTGGTCACCTGACAACCGTTCTGTGAAGATTGATGGACATTGAGTGTCGGTAGGTCCTCACAGAACGGGTTAGCCCCCCGAGGGGTGACAGATGGGGGGATCCCCGATTTCGGTGCCTCCGGGCCCATGCCACACTCCCGGCGATGAACCGCGAGGACATCGTCGAGATCGACGGGTTGACCCACGACTACGGAGAAGTGGTCGCCCTGCGCGATCTCACCTTGCAGATACCCCGCGGTGTCACCGGGCTGGTGGGAGCGAACGGTGCCGGCAAGACCACCATGCTCCGTCTGCTCCTCGGTCTGCTCCACCCCACCCGAGGTCGAATGTGGGTGATGGGCCACGATCCACAGACGTCTCCGCTCGAGGTCAGGGCGAGACTCGGCTACATGCCGGAGGGAGAGTGCCTCCCCAAGGACCAGACGGCGGCCGACTTCGTCTCCTATGCCGCGCAGCTCGCCGGAATCCCGCCCAGGGAGGCAAGAAGGCGCTCGTCCGAGACCCTCTTCCTGGTCGGTCTCGAGGAGGAGCGCTTCCGCTTTCTGGGCGACTTCTCGACCGGGATGCAACAGCGGGTCAAGCTGGCTCAGGCCATCGTCCACGATCCCGATCTCCTTCTCCTCGACGAGCCGGCGTCGGGGCTGGACCCGGCCGGCCGGGCCCAGATGCTCCAGCTGATCCGCCGTCTCGGGGAGTTCGACATCAACGTCATCGTCAGCTCCCACGTGCTCACCGACATAGAGGAGACCTGTTCCTGGGTGGTCATGCTCGACGGCGGAAGGCTCCTCCGCTCGGGACCACTGCTGGGCCCGGAGAAACTGGCAACGGTTCAAGTCGAGGTGGTGACCGATCCGGCGCGCCTCGCCGAGCGTCTCATCAATCGCGGTCTCGCGGTGACCTTCGATGGACTGCGGCTCGTGGTCGGGCCGGGAGACCACAGCATCGAGCAGGCGATCATCGAGGAGAGCGCCGCCGGCGACACGGGGTTGATCCGTATGGTCCGCGGCGTCGCCTCACTCGAAGACCTGTTTCTCCAGCCGAGCAACGGAGCCGGGGCTTGAGCGACCAGGTGATATACGACCGGGGCTATCGGACCTACGACGGAGATCGGACCGGGCCCTCGGGGGCGAGGAAGGCGGTTTACAAGGACGGGATACGCAGGGTCCTCGGCCTGGGGCGGAAGGCCCGGGAGAAGGTCTACCCGTGGGTCATGATCGCCATCGCAGTGGGGATGGCCGCCATCGTCATCGGTGTCCACTGGCTCATCGGCGACCTCGCCGAGTCATTCGCCACCGGGGTCCCTTCGTACGGTGAGTTGTTCGATCTCTACAGCTGGATCGGTCTCCTCTTCATCGCCTTCGCCGCCCCGTGGCTGCTGGTCCCCGACCGGGTGCGAGGGGTGCTCTCGGTCTACTTCTCGCGTCCGCTGACGGTCGACGGATACCTGGTCTCGAAGGTGGCCGCCTTCGCCACCGTGGTCGGGGCGATCTACCTGGTCCCCCAACTCGTCCTCCATATCGGTCTCGGATTGATCTCGAGCGACGGATTCCTCACCTACATGACAGACAACGTGGAGGTCCTCTGGAAGGTCCCGGCGACCACTGTGGCGTTCGTGGCGATACATGGGGCGCTCGCCTTCGTGCTCGCCGCCTGGATCAACCGTCCCGGGGTGGCATCCGTGGCCTACCTGGGGGTGCTGGTGCCCGGTCGATTCATCGCCGCCCAGCTGTCGGAGGCCTCCTTCGCCGGCGCCCGCTGGACCTCCCTACTGGCGTTCGACCATCTCCCCCGGATCATTCGGGACGACCTGTTTCGAGACACGGTGACCTACCCCGCGGAGGCGGTCGGGTTCGGCGGCTGGACCTCGGCAGCCGTGATCGCCGTCTCCGCAGTCCTCAGCGTCCTGGCAGTGCGGTACCGCTATCGGAGACTGGCATGACCAACACCGTGGAGGTGAGAGAGGTTTCGAAGTGGTTCGGGCCCAAGGTGGCGGTGAGCGAGGTGACCATCGACTTCGGCCCCGGCGTCACCGGGCTCCTCGGACCGAACGGAGCCGGGAAGACCACCCTGATGCGGGTGATCGCCGGGCTCCAGGTCCCCTCGCAGGGCTCGGTTTCCGTCCTGGGTAGAGATCCCCGGGTCGACCCCTCGGTGTACCGGGTGATGACCCTGGTCCCGGAGGACGAGGCGGTGTACGAGCATCTCACGGGTCGCCAGTTCGTCGAGCTCGCCGCCCGGCTCGCCAAGGTCGCCGATCCTGTCGGGCGAGCACGCGCGGTGCTGGAGACCGTTGAATTGACCGATGCCGCCGATCGGGCCCTCGGGGGGTATTCGAAAGGGATGCGTCAGAGGGCCAAGGTGGCCGCGGCTCTGATCCCGGATCCACAGGTGCTCTTGCTCGACGAACCCCTGAACGGGGCCGATCCGGTGCAGCGAGCGCAGCTGATACGGCTCTTCAAGGAGCTCGGCGCGGCGGGCCGGACGGTCGTGGTTTCGTCTCATGTCCTGCGGGAGGTGGAGCGGATGGCGGATCGGGTCATCGCGATGGTCGACGGCAGGCTGGCCGCGGTGGGGAGCGTGGCGACGATCCGGGCCGCAATGACCGACAAGCCCCGCCAGGTCTTCGTCGACTGCACCGACCCCAGGAGGCTCGGGTCCGCCCTACTGGCCACCCCTCACGTGCTCGGGGTCCATCTCAACGGAGATCGACTAATGATCGAGGCCGCCGACGTCAGTCAGGTCGCACGACTGCTCCCCCGGCTGGCGGTGGAGGACGACCTGACGATCTCTCGCATCGAGCCGGCAGACGAATCACTGGAGTCGGTGTTCCGCTACCTGGTGGAAGGACGCTGATGACCCTGACGATGCATCTATATCGACGTCTGATGAGAAGGGGCCGCGTCTTCTGGCTGGTCCTGCTGGCCTCCGTGCCTGGCTTGATCATCGCCGTGGCCGGGATCGACCTGAGCTCCGACGAGCTCGCCGAGGCTTTCGTCGCCATCATGGTGTCGGTCGGCTTCACCTACGCCATCGCCGCCCTCATCCTCACGGTGTCGACCCTCCGTGACGAGCGGGACGCGGGGACCCTCCCCTACATCTACATGAGGCCGATCCCGAGGCCGACGATCGCGGGGTCGTCCCTGCTCGCCGGGACACTCGCCGCGGCCACCATCGCGCTCGGTGGATGGCTGTCCACCGTTCTCGCCGGCCTGATCCACGGGGCACCGATGTCGCTCATGTTGCCGGGGGCGGCGCTCCTGGTGAGCGCGGCGGTGGGATATGCCGCCATCTTCGTCCCCGTGGGCTACCTGTTCTCCAGATCGGTCCTGGTCGGGCTGGGATATGTGATCCTGGTCGAGCTGGCGCTCTCCGGCCTGGTGTCGGGTCTGGCGCAACTCTCGATCTGGCGGATCGCAGGGTCGATCTATGTCGACCTCGTCAATGCCAGTGGGATCGAGGTGAACATCGTCCTCGGCCCGGTGGCTCCCGGAGTCGGTGGTGGGGCACTCAAGCTCGCCGCCGTCATCGTCCTCGGCATGGGCCTGCTCACCTGGGCTCTGCGCCGCCGCGACGCCCTCTAGCCCGCGAACTCAGGGCGCTGGAGCAACGCTTGCGCGGGGCCTGCAAACGTGGGTTCGCGATTCAGTAGTCGTCATCGGGGCGGCGCTGCTTCGACGGCTGGACCCGGGGCGGCTCCCCCGGCATCTTCGGATAGTGAGGAGGCCACGGGGCATCGCCGATCCCGTTCTCCTCGTCGCGCTGCACCCACTCCATCAGCGTATCGATGCGCCCGCCGGCCTCGTCGATGCCGTCGGTGAGGTCGCCCGTCGCCTCCCACCGCTCCCGAAACGACCCGAGCGGGAAGTGCTCGATCTCCACATCGTCCAACTCGTCCCAGTTGAAGGGTGCCGACACGAATCCGGTCGGTCTCACGCCGTAGGCAGACGACACGGTCTTGTCCCGTGCGTTCTGGTTGTAGTCGACGAAAACTCCGCGGCGCTCCTCCTTCCACCATGCGGTGGTGACGAGACCCTCCATGCGACGCTCCAACTCTCGGGCGAATGCGAGCACGGCACGGCGGGTCTGAAAGAAGTCCCATAGCGGCTCGATGCGCACGTAGACGTGGATACCCCTGCTCCCCGAGGTCTTGGGCCATCCCACCAGATCGAGCTCGTCGAGGAGGTCTCTGGCGCCGGCGACCGCCTCTCTCACGTGGTCGAACCCGATCCCCTCCGAAGGGTCGAAGTCGAAACGAAGCTCGTCGGGATGGTCGATGTCGTCGGCGCGCACCGGCCAGGGGTGAAAGTCGAGACACCCCAACTGAGCCAGGCGAACCACGTCCGCCTCGGTCACCGGCACGTTCATTCGGCCGGGACGTTGCGACGGAAACCGGATCTGGACGGTCTCGAAGGGCGAATTCTTCGAGGCGCGCTTGTGATAGATCGGGTCGACGGTCACGTCCTTCATGTACCGCTTGAGCATGGTGGGACGTCTGGAGATGCCTCGGGCCGCCCCTTCGGCCACCATTGCGAAGTGGTCGACCACATCTCCCTTGGTCCAGCCCTGGTCGGGGAACACGACACGATCGGGCGACGAGACGCGGACCTGCTCGGCTCCCACCTCGACGGTGATGTGATCAGCCATGTTGGCGTATCGTTGCGGCTCTCATCGAATCCCGCACACTAGGAGTGCAAGGTGACCCAACCGACCGAGGATCCGAGCGCCAAGGACATCGCCGATTGGCATCGGACTCTTGCGCAGCTGGCGTTCAACCACGCCTGGGAGCTCCTCGACGCCACCGACCTGACCCGGGAAGAGGAGGAGGAGATGCTGGCGGCCACCTTCGCCTCGCGCTACCACTGGTACCAGGTCGGCACGGAGCGAAACCGGGCCATCGCCGACTGGCAGGTGTCTAGGGTCGCCGTCGTCCTCGGTTACGCCGATCTGGGCAGGCGTTTCGGGGAGCGCTCTCTGGAGCTGGCCATCGAATACGACCTCGATCCCTTCGTCGAGGGGTTCGCCCACGAGGCCATCGCCCGCGCCGCGGCAGAGGTGGACGACGTCGAGACGTTCACCGAGCACCTCGAGCTGGCCAGGGCGGCTCTGGCCGCAGTCGAAGACGACGGGGAGCGTGACACCCTCCAGGCCGATCTCGCCGAGATGAGCGAGCGATGAGCATCACCATCAGCCTGAAGGCGCACGACGACTTCAGCGACGAGGACCGACAGGCGCTGCGAGAGCTGAAAGCGGCGGTCTACCCGCCGGAGCGGGAGAGCGCCTGGGAGGGCGCGTCGAGGGAATGGGCCGGGCCCGAGTGGGGGGTGTTCGTCCGCGACGACGCCGGGAATCTCGTCTCTTACACCGGAGTCGTGAAGCGAGACGGTTCCATCGACGGGCGCCCGGTGAGCATCGGCGGCATCGGCGGCATCGCCACTCACCCCGACCACCAGGGAAAGGGCTATGCCCCGCTGGGCATGGGACGCGCCCTCGACTATCTGACGACGCGAGACACCGACTTCGCCCTGCTGGTGTGTCGCGACGAGTTGGTCGATTACTACTCCCGCCTCGGCTGGGCCCTCTTCGCCGGTGAGCTGCTGGTCACGCAATTCGGGGAGCCGGAGACCTTCACGTTCAACAGCGTGATGACCGGAGACCTGAACCGGCCGGCGCCGAAGTCTGGAACGATCGACCTTCAAGGGCCGCCCTGGTAGGAGCTCACTTGTAGAAGGGCACCCGCTTCAGCAACTTGAGGGCTTTGCCCAGGAGACGCTGATAGGTCGGATAGTCGAGACCGCCGGGCGGGGCGAAGGCGGGCCCGATTCTCTGGACGGCAACGGTCTGCGGCTCGGTGTACTTGAGCAACCCCTCAGACCCGTGACGACGTCCGATGCCGGAGCGCTTCCAGCCACCCATGGGTGCGTCATACGAAGACCAGGTGGCCGCGTATCCATCGTTCACCCCCACCGTGCCTGCCTCCAGTCGCGATGCGACCTCCACCCCCTGGTGGGCGTCTCCGGTCCATACCGAGTGGTTGAGCCCTAGATGTGAGTCGTTGGCCATGGCGATCGCGTCTTCGAGGTCGTCGTATCCATAGATCGAGACGACAGGACCGAAGGTCTCACTGCGACACAGCAACATCCCGTCATCGACGGCGGTGAGCGCGGTCGGCTCGTAGAACAGCGGCCCCACATCAGGTCTCGGCTTGCCGCCGGTGAGGAGGGTGGCGCCTTCCGACACCGCATCTGCGACGTGTGCTTCCACCTTCTCCATGTGCTCCCTCGTGATCATCGAGGAGAGCGTCGAGGAGAAGTCGAACGAAGCCGTCATCGGCAGGTTCCTGGAGTATTCGACGAACCGGGTGGTGAACTCGTCCCGGATCGCCTCGTCGACGTAGACCCGCTCCATGGAGAGGCAGAGCTGGCCCCCATTGGCGTACACCGCTCGGGCGAGGCCGCGGACCGTCTTGCCCACATCTGCGTCTGCCATGACGATGGCCGCGTTCTTGCCGCCGAGTTCCATGGACATCCCGATGAGGCGCTCCCCCGCCCTCTTGGCCACTTGCCGCCCGACCTCGGTGGAACCGGTGAACATCATGAAGTCGACTTCGTCGACGAGTGCGGGCCCGATCTCCTCCCCGCGTCCAGTGATCACCTGGAGGACACCCTCCGGAAGACCGGCCTCGGCGAGAAGCGACGCCCCGTAGAGCATGGAGTAAGGGGTCTTCTCGTCCGGCTTGCCGACGACGGCGTTCCCCGCGAGCAACGCGGGGACTACGTCGGAGATGGTCAGAGTGAACGGGAAGTTCCACGGCGTGATGCTGCCGACGACGCCGAGCGGGTGCCGATATTCGTAGGCCGTGGTCATGCCTGGGAAGGAGACCGCCCTCCTCCTCCTCTTCAACAACCCCGGACCGGTCTTCATGTAGTACCGGGTGGTGGCGACGGTGTCGTAGACCTCTTCGAAGGCGGGGATCCGGGCCTTGCCCGCCTCGAGCTGGATGATGTCCATGGCGATGTCGGCGCGCTCGATGAGCAGGTCATGGAATCGAGAGAGGATCGCCACGCGCTCCCGGATTGGGGTTTGCGACCACGGGTCCTGCGCGGCGCGGCCCCTGTCCACCGCAGCGGCCACATCGTCTCGGGTGGCCTCGGGAACCTGACCGACCTCGGTTTCGGTGAAGGGGGACAGAACCCCGATCGACGGACGCTGCACCGGGACTTCGACACGCTCCGCCAGCCTCTCCAGCATCAGCTCACTCACACGGGGGGCCAGACTGTCACGCATGGTCGTAACCATGGGACAACCTTACGGCGACGGCTCCATGAAAGGGCCGCCCAATGGCTCGGAACCGGCCTTACACTCCCCGGCCTCATGGGCAGGGTCCATCAGATCAACACCAGCCAGGGAGGGGTGCCGAAGCTACCGGTCGACGAAGCGGTCGTCGACGTCTCCGGCGTGATCGGCGACGTCCAGGAGGATCGGGTCCACCACGGTCACCCCGAGCAAGCCCTGTGTCTCTTCTCCCTCGAAGTCATCGAGCGGTTCCGGGCCGAGGGCCATCCCGTCGAGCCCGGATCCACCGGCGAGAACATCACCGTCTCAGGGCTCGACTGGGGTCTGGTGATGCCGGGCACGAGGATGACGGTGGGGCCTGTCGAGCTCGAGATCACCGGCTACGCCACTCCCTGCGCCAAGAACGCGCGTTGGTTCACCGACGGCAGGTACAACCGGATGCACGCCAGCAGGCATCCCGGTGAGTCGAGGGTCTACGCTCGAGTTCTCGAAGGAGGGCGAATCGAGCCCGGTGACCCGGTTCGGCTAGTCCATTAAACGCTCCACCAGAAACTCGATCGTCCGCTCCCATGCCCTGGCAAAGGCGTCCGGATCGAAGGTCTCGCCGTCGGGCTCGCAGAACCCGTGCCGGGTTCCCGGATAGATGACCACGTCGACAGGGAGCGACTCGAGACCCATGGTGGCCTCCATGAAGGCCGCCTCGTCGTCGGTGATGTACTCGTCCTCCTCGGCGAAGTGGATCAGATATGACGACCGGGAACCGGCAAAGTCGATCTGTTGGGTCCCATAGAAAGAGACCACTGCTCCGATGAGGTCGGCGAGACGGACCGAGGCCCACAATCCGAGCGACCCGCCCATCCCAAAGCCGACCACGCCAATCGGCCCATCGGCAGACTGGTCGGAGAGAAGACGCACGGAGGAGAGGACGAGGGCGGCGAGACGGTCGGGGCTGGCCCCACCGAGCCGATCGATCCCCTCTTCCTCGGTCTCGGGCAGCTCGCCGAAGTTGATGTCAGGAGCGAGAACCGTGAACCCACGATCGGCGAGGCCGTCGCCGAGCCTCTTCACCGCCGAGGTCAGGCCCCACAGGGAGTGAAGGATCAGAACGCCCGGGCCCCTGCCTGCTTCGGGTTGGACGAAGTATGCAAGGTCACGCACCACGCGACTCTCACCCTACGCTGCGCTGATGACTTCGGCGGTGGAGCCACTCAAGTACCCTCACTTCCGTTGGCTCTGGGCCGGGAACGTGTTCTCCGCCTCGGGCACTTTCGTCCAATCCGTCGCCGGATCCTGGCTGATGCTCGAGCTGACCGGGTCGAGCACCTGGGTCGGCCTGATGGTCGCATCGGCCACCCTCCCCCTCCTCTTCTTCTCACTGAGCGCTGGGGCTCTGGCCGACCTGTTCGACCGGGCGAAACTGATGCTGGTCGCACAAGCCGTCATGGGTGCGTCCGCCGCGGCGATGGCCGTACTCACGTTCCTCGGTCTGATGACCCCTGGTCTGCTCCTGACGCTGGGTCTGCTCATCGGCACCGGCCTGGCCCTCAACCTCCCTGCCTGGCAGGCGCTGGTGCCCGATCTCGTTCCCCGTGGCCTGGTGGCGTCGGCGGTCGCACTCAACTCGGCCGCCTTCAACGCCGCCCGAGCCATCGGCCCCGCCTTCGGCGGCGCCCTGGTGGCCATCTACGGGGCCGAGGCCGGGTTCGCCTTCAACGCCCTCTCCTACCTGGCGATCATCGTCGCCCTCGCCATCATCGGGCCCCGGCTGGTGGCCACGGCACGGGAGCGGCCCCAGTCCATGCGCGCGGCGATCTCCACCGGGATTCGCTTCGCCAGGTTCACTCCGGCCTTTCGCAACCTCACGGTCCTGGTGGCGATCTTCGCGGTGACCTCCGCGGTGGTTCAGGCGGTGCTCCCGGTGCACACCGCATACCTCGGAGGCGGCGCGGTGGCTTTCGGCGTCCTCTACGGCGCCATGGGAGCCGGAGCCCTGACCGGTGCGGTGATGCGACCCCGTATCAGCGCCTGGGTCAACGGCTCGTGGGTGCCCTACACCATCAGCCTGTTCGGAGCCGCCGGGATCCTCCTGGGACTCGCCCCCAGCGTGTGGGTGGCCGGTGTGGCGATGTTCTTCGGGGGGTTGTTCTGGTTGCTGACCCTGGCCACGCTCAACGCCACTGCACAGCTGATGTCTCCCCCCTGGATCCGGGGTCGGGCGATGTCCATCTACACCCTGGCGTTCGCCGGGGTCATGCCCATCGGATCGATCGCTTCAGGGCTGGTGGCGGACTATGTCGGCACCCCCGGGTCACTCCTCGTCTTCTCCGCCGGGGCGGTGGCACTTGGCTTGATGGCCCCGAGATTCAGGGTGCCTCATGTCGATGACGTGGCCACCCCCGAGTTCAGCGAAATCCCCGCAGGGGACTCTCCCCACCACGAAGAAGAGTTCGCCGGCGGGCCGGTGATGGTCCTCAACACCTGGCAGATCGAAGAATCCGACTTCACCGAGTTCACCGACATGATGAACGAGGTTCGGCTGGTCCGTCTCAGCACCGGCGCCTACCGCTGGCGGCTGTTTCGGAACACTTCCGACCCGACCCGCCTCACCGAGGTGATGATCCTGCGCAGCTGGGAGGATCACCTCGCCCAACATCGGAGGATCGACGACGCCGCAGCCGGCCTGTTGAGGAGGGCCCGGTCGTTCGACCGCGGGGACGGTCCGGTCACCCGTCATCTGATCGCCATAGATGTCGAGGATCGGCCCGACTTCGAGAGTCTCGTCGCCACGCACGACCGGCTCCACCAGACAGACGGCTCGATCCCGAAGACGGATCCGTCCTAGGAGCCCGTTGAACAATGCATGTCACTCATCTTGACGGCCATGCATCACCACTCACTGCGTTCTCGGCCGCGCCACTCCGACACAAGGAGTGGCGAAACCTCGGCCTTGCGACTGGCGCGCCTGACCGCCAATCTGGGCAACGGCATTATCCAACAGACTCCTAGACGAAGGCCCTCTCCCGGCTGAACCTCTTCCAGTCCGAAGCGTTGGTCGACCAGAACACGTCGGCCAGGATCATCGCCACACCGAGCCCGGCGAGAGCCCAAACGATCCATCTCGGGAGTTCGGCGGCGACCGCCGCTCCGATGAGGAGGAAAGGGATCGCCTTGGTGGCGAGCGCCCCGGAGGCGTGCATCCAGGCGCGTTTGTTGGCTTCTGTGCGTAGATAGGAGGAGTAGTCGGTCTTCACCCCGGGCTGGGGCCGGCTGACCTCGCCGACGAACCAGTAGGTGAACCTGATCCCCATCAGCCGTCCCACCACCAGGTGGGCCAGCGTGTGAGTCGAGCCGAGGAGGATCCCCACCCCGGCGAGGAAGGTGAGGACCTGGGCCCAATCGGTGAGGTGATAGGCCCACCAGATCGAGGCCAGGCCGATCAGAGTGACGACGATCGCCAACACGGTGCCCAGCCGCAATGGGACGATCAGCATTGCCCAGTTGCGGTGAGCCTGAGCATCGATGTGGGCGATCCGGTCGGCGTAGCGCTCCACGAGCTCCGGATGGCGCTTCACCTCCGACACGGCCCGCCAGAAGCCGGTGCCGGCGAGGCTCTCCCCGGCCGACACCGCGGCTTCGGCCCGACTCAGGCTCTCCTCGATAGCTGACGGCGACACTCTCACCAATATAGGTACGGTGCCGCGGGTGCAACCGGATGACCTCGAGCGGGGTTCTTCGACGTGATGGATGATCTCACCGATGCCCTCGCGGCCGATCTGGACGCAACGTTCCCTCGGGTCGTCGAGGAGATGGGTCGGAAGCTGTTCTGGGGACTGCGGCGTATCTGCGGCGACCACCAGGAGGCAGAGGACCTCACCCAGGAGACGTTCATCAGGGCCTATCGGGCACTGGCCGGCTACGAGCCCCAGCGGATCGTGGACTTGGACCTCCAGCCGTGGCTGTGGACCATCGCCATGAACCTGGGTCGGAACCATCTGCGCTCCCGCTCCCGGCGTCCCACGTATGTAGCGATGACCGAGACCGGGGCCGAGGACCCGGAGCCAGTCGACGACGCAGCCTGGGACCGAAGGATGTCGGTCTTGAACGGCCATCAGCGGACGGCGGTGGTCCTGCGTCATGTCGTGGGGATGGGGACCGGCGAGATCGCGGAGGTCACCGGGCGACCGGAAGGGACCGTGAAAGCCGATGTCCACCGCGGCCTGGCGAGACTCCGTGAGACGATGGAAGGAGAATCATGAGCATCGAAGGGCAACTGGAACGACTGACCCGCCATCTCCCCCCCGGGGTCAGCGAGGGCGTCGCCCTCGGAACCGGGCTCGCCGAGGGATACGACTTCTACGACTCGCCGTTGGGCAAGGTGGTGGTCACCTTCAACCCCGGGGGGGTCTCGTCCCTCGACATCGCCGATGGGTTCGCGGAGCGTCAGCCGCATCTCGGTCGACTCCTTATCAGGGCGGAGGCGCCTTCGGCCTGGGCCGGGCACATCCCCGAGGCGATCGAGCGAGGTAGCCCCGGCGAACTGCCAGTCGACCTGCGCCAGGTGACCTCCTTCCAGGAGAGCGTGCTGCGCACCACCGCCACCATCCCCAAAGGTGAGGTGCGCCCCTATGGGTGGGTGGCTCGGGAGATCGCCAGCCCCCGGGCGGTGCGCGCCGTCGGGTCCGCAGTGGCCAGGAACCCGATACCCCTCATCATCCCCTGTCACCGTGTAGTTCGCACCGACGGGCACATCGGCAACTACTCCCTGGGCGGGCCGCACAACAAGATCGAGTTGCTGGAGCACGAGGGAGCCCGTCCCAGCGAGCTGGAGAGGCTGGCGGCACGTCGCGTCCGGGTGCGGGGGAACTCGTCGACCGGGGTGTACTGCCATCCCACCTGCGCAGCCATTCGCCGCTCCAAGGAGTCGAATGTGGTCGACTTCCCGTCCGGGGCCGCCGCCGAGGAGGCGGGTTTCCGGGCGTGCAAGCTGTGCCGCCCCCACATCTGAGCACCATCCCTTCTGTGAGGTTTTCTTCCGATGAGCGGAGGAAGCCCTCACAGATGGGAGCCCGGGGGAGTGTCCTCCAGTTCGGGTACCCTCCGGCGAGATGCCAGACACGTCTCTCGAGCAACTCGCTGTCAACACGATCAAGGCCCTGTCCATGGACGCGGTCCAGCAAGCCAACTCGGGTCATCCGGGCATGCCGATGGGCATGGCGGACATCGCGGTCACTCTCTGGGGCAATTACCTCGAGGTCGACCCCGACCACCCCGAGTGGCCCGACCGTGATCGATTCGTCGTCTCCAACGGGCACGGCTCGATGCTTCTCTACTCGCTGCTCCATCTGTCCGGGTTCCCCCTCAGCCTCGACGAGCTGAAGAATTTCCGGCAATGGGGATCTCACACTGCCGGCCATCCCGAGATCGACCAAGCGATCGGGATCGAGACCACCACCGGCCCGCTGGGACAGGGCTTCGGCACCGGTGTCGGGATGGCCGTGGCGGAAGCTCATCTCCGCGCCCGTCTCGGAACCGACCTGGTCGACCATCACACCTACGGGTTCGTCTCCGACGGCGACGTGATGGAGGGGGTCAGCTCGGAGTCGGCGTCGCTCGCCGGCCACTTCGGTCTGGGACGGCTCATCTATCTCTACGACGACAACGACATCTCGATAGACGGCTCGACCGACATCACCTTCAGTGAGGACGTGGCCAAGCGCTTCGACGCCTTCGGATGGCACAGCCTGGTCATCGACGGGCACGACCGGCCCGCCATCGCCGGAGCGATCGAAGAAGCCCTGGCTGAGGAGGACCGGCCATCGTTGATCGTCTGCCACACCAATATCGCCCGCGGTGCCCCCAACAAGCAGGACACCGCCGAGGCGCACGGTTCTCCCCTTGGCGACGACGAGATCCGGATGACGAAAGAGGGCATGGGATACCCCGTGGAGCCCACCTTCCACATCGACGACGCCGTCTACGAGTTCTTCGACCGGGCGATGCAGCGGGGACGAACCGCATACAAGGAGTGGCAGGAGCGATTCGAAGCCGCCGACACCTCCGAGTGGGACGCCCTCCACTCGACTTCGCCTATCCGCCTCGACGGGCCGGGTTTCGAAGAGGGCGAGGAGATGGCGACTCGCGCCTCTGCGGGCAAGGTGTTCGCCGAGATCGCCGATAAGGTCCCGGGGTTCATCGGCGGGTCCGCCGATCTGGCGGGCTCCACCAAGACCGTGATCGACTCCGGTCGCCTCTTCTCCAAGGATCACCCGACGGCACGTGACATCCCCTTCGGTGTCCGCGAGCACGGCATGGGCACCGCGGTCAACGGGATGGCGGTCCACGGGGGCCTGCGGCCCTACGGGGCCACCTTCCTCATCTTCTCCGACTACATGCGCCCGGCGGTGCGGCTCTCCGCGCTCATGGAGGTCCCTTCGATCTGGGTGTGGACCCACGACTCCATCTTCTTGGGCGAGGACGGGCCGACGCACCAGCCCATCGAGCACCTCGCCTCCATGCGGGCCATGCCCCACCTGTGGGTGATCCGGCCCGCCGACGCCAACGAGGCCGTCCAGGCGTGGGAAGTCGCCCTCAACCGCACCGACGGCCCGGTGGCCCTGATTCTCACCCGCCAGGACGTCCCCACCCTCCCCAAGGGTGACCTTCCCCGTGGGGGATATGTGGTCCGCGAGGGAAGCGACGTGACGCTGATCGCCACCGGATCCGAAGTGTCGGCGTCGCTGGGGGCCGCCGACCTGCTGGCAGGAGAAGAGATCTCGGCGCGTGTGATCAGCCTTCCCTCCTGGGAGCTGTTTCACGAACAACCTGAGGACTATCGCGACCGGGTCCTCGGCTCACTGCCCCGGGTATCGATCGAAGCGGCCTCGGTCTTTGGCTGGGAGCGGATCGTGGGACCGGACGGCCTCAGCATCGGCATCGACCGTTTCGGAGCTTCGGCACCCGCCGAGGTGATGGCGGAGCAATTCGGGTTCACACCGGAGGCGATCGCCGGGAAGGTGAAGACGTTCCTCGACCGATGAACTCGACCGCCGACATCCTCATCGTCGGCGCCGGGATCGCAGGGGTGTCGGCGGCCTACCACCTCACGGTGCGTCACGGCGTCGAAGATGTCGTCGTCGTCGATCCCAGGCCACCGCTCACCCTCACCTCGGACAAGTCGACGGAGTGCTATCGCAACTGGTGGCCCAACCGGCCGATGGTGGGGCTGATGAACCGTTCGATCGACATATTCGAGGAGCTGGCCGGGGAAACCGATTTCGGCTTCAACCAGAACGGCTATCTCTTCGTCACCGGGGAGGCGGCGACCCTCGCCGAGATGGCGGCGCAGGTCGACTCGGTGACGACCCTCGGGGCGAAGGCGGAGGTTCTCGACGCCGCCGACCTCCGCCGGCGCTACGGATACCTGACCGCCGATGCCGTGGGCGGGGTGAGGGTGGAGCGCGCCGGATGGTTTCGGGCCCAGGATCTCGGACAGTGGATGCTGGAGGGCGCCCGGGGGGCCGGAGCCAGGCTCATCCCGGCAGAGGTGACATCGATCGACGACGGGACCGTCGGCTTGGCGGACGGATCCCGGATCGGTGCGCCCAACGTGGTGATCGCCGCGGGACCACTCTCCGCCGAGGTGGCCGCCTTGACCGGCCTCGACCTCCCCCTGTTTTCGGAGCTCCACCTCAAGGTGGCGTTCAAGGATCATCTCGGAGTGGTGCCTCGCGACGCTCCGATGACGATTTGGAGCGACACCCAGACCTTGGACTGGTCTGACGAGGAGCGAGTCGAACTGGAGTCGATGGGTCGTCACGACCTCCTCGGGGAGATGCCCGTCTTCTGTCACTTCCGTCCCGAGGGTGGGGCAGGGTCGCCTTATCTCCTGGCTCTCTGGGAGTATCACGGTGAGGTCGTCGAGCCGACGTGGCCGCTCACCGAGGATCCCCTCTACCCGGAGGTGGTGATGCGCGGCCTGACCACGATGGTCCCCGGGCTGGGGACCTATCTGGATCGTCTCCCGGAATCGTTCGTCGACGGTGGCTACTACACCAAGACCGCGGAGAACCGACCACTCATCGGGCCGACCCGTGTTCCGGGTGTGCATCTCCTCACCGGCATGTCGGGATTCGGGGTGATGGTCTCGGCCGGGGCAGCCGACCTCCTGGCGCGACACCTGGTGGGAGCCGATCTCCCCGAATACGCCCCCGCGTTCCTCCTCAGCCGATATCAGGATCCGGCCTATCTCGCCGACGTCGAGGCCGCCGACTCGGGTCAGCTTTGAGACCGGTTCTCTCGGTGGTGACTGCCTGGATCTTCCTCCTCGTTGCCTGTTCGGGAGTGGAGCCACTCCAGGGAGTCGACCTGCCTCCGGCCTCGCTGCCCGACGAGATCGACCCCGAACAGTGGGCGGTCGCGTTCACACACGAATTCGGACCCGGGTTCTGGGTCGAGGGGCCTCACGTCTATCGGCTGGTGCTCGACTGTCCCGATGCCGTCGACGAACCGCTCCAGACTGACATCTCCTTGTTCGCAGCCCGACCCGACGTCCCGACCCGTGACGGCCCGGTCTATCTGCGGGCGGCGGGGCTGGCCACCACACCGCTGGGCCCGACCGGCGTCCAGTTCATCAGCGCCGAGCAGGACACCATCGCGCTGCTCACCGTGATCGGGCTCAGTGAGGAACGGGCCCGATCGGCGACCGGCTGTGAGGCAGAGGTCGAATTCGACGACGGTCGTGCCGAGGCGATGGGGCCGAGCGAGCCCTTCCGCCCTTGACTACTACCGGGAGTGGCCGAGGAACCAATCGTACAAAGCCGGGTCGCGGTAGGCCTCCTCGTAGGTGGAGAAATGGCCCAGTTCGGGGTGGGCGGTGAACCTCAAGTCCTGGCCACACAGATCCTCCCATGCCTCCACCTGTGACCGCACCGTGTCGAAGTCGGCGATCAGGTCCCGCTCGCCGTGTATAGCCCACACCGGGACGTCGCGGAGCCGGCAGGCGAACTCGGCCGGTGGCGGCGAAGCCTGCTGATAGCCACTCCCCGACAGCGAGGCCATGGCGGCGTAACGCTCGGGATAACGGCTGGCGATGTGCCATGACCCGAAACCACCCATGGAGAGACCGGTGAGATAGACCCGGTCGGGATCCACCAGATAGGTGTCGAGCACCTTCTCGAGGAGGGCGTCCACCATCTCCGGTTGACCCTGCGTGTACCACGTGGTCTGAGGCTCGGCCTGCGGGGACACCACCACGAACTCGAAGTTTTCGGGCTGTTCTCCCAGGACCAGCATGGCGGGGAGACCGAAGGCGGTGACGAAGGTCGAGTCGTAGTCGTCGTCCCCGCTGCCGTGGAGGAAGTAGATGAGCGGATAGCGATGGTCCCGATCCTCCCCATATCCGTCGGGCAACCACACCAGATACCGCATCTCCCGTCCCGACTCGTGGACGAAATTCCCCTGCAGGTGCTGCTCGGTGGGCACCTCGACCGAGGGAGTGCAGGCGGCCACCACGACCAAGGCCACGGCCGCGAGCCTGATGAACCGCATGGAGGCAGGATAAGGGGCAAGTAGCCAACTTCGTCTCTAGGGTTCACAGGCAATGGGAGCGGTTGAGACCTTCGACCTCCGACGCGAGTTTCGGACTAGCGGACTTCGCAGGGGCGAGACGGTTGTTGCTTTGAAGGATGTCTCTCTCCAGGTCGAGGAGGGAGAGATACACGGTCTTCTCGGACCGAACGGGGCCGGCAAGACCACGCTGATAAAGATCCTCTCCACAGTTCTCCTCCCGACGTCCGGCCGTGCCGAGATCTTCGGATACGACGTGACCGAAAACACCAAGACCGTCCGCAGGCTGTTCGGGCTGGTCTTTGGAGGCGACCGCGGCCTCTACACCCGGCTGACCGCCCGGCAGAACCTCGACTACTGGGCGGCCTTGTACGAGGTACCAACCCAACAGGCAAAAGAGACCGTCGAGCGTCTCATCCACCTCGTCGGACTGGACGGCCGCGCCGAGGACCGCGTAGAGACCTTCTCGCGAGGGATGCGCCAACGCCTCCACCTGGCTCGTGGCCTGGTCGCAGACCCGCCAGTCCTCTTTCTCGATGAGCCGACCGTCGGTCTCGATCCGGTTGCTTCGCTCGACTTTCGGAAAATGGTCACTGGGCTGCGCGACAACGGCAAGACGATCTTCGTCGCCACCCACGACATGGCCGAGGCTGAGGCCATATGCGACCGGGTGAGCCTCATCGACCACGGTGAGATCCTCGCTACCGAGAGCCCCAGGACACTGGGAGCCTGGATCAGCGCGTTCGAGTGGGTGGAGGTACTGGGACTCGACATCGAGACCAGGGGCATCCTGGAGGCCGTTCCCGGGGTTGCTTCGGTCGCCGATCAACCCGGTGGATGGGTTCGTTTCCAGCCGGAACGGGAAGATGCATCAGCCGAGATACTCCAACTCGCTCTGAATCACGGTTTCGCCTCCGTCCGAACAGGCTATCCGTCGTTGGAGGAGGTCTATCTGCGCACGATGGGGGACAGAGGCATGGAGGTGTGAGAGCCGCCGCCGCAGCCTTCCGGATGCAGCTGTCGCTCGCCGTGAGAACGCCCAACTACTGGATGGTGGTGATTTCGACACCTCCGCAGGTGGTCCTGTTTCTCTCGGTCGTGGACGCCTTCGACCGACCAGATCTCGTCACCAATGCCCTCATGGCACCGATCCTGATGAACATGTGGTCCGCTTCTCTGTGGACTGGCGGAGCAGTCATGCGAGACGATCGATGGCTGGGTCTCCTCGAGATCCACGCCGCTTCACCACAACCCTACGGCCTGATAGTGGCATCGAGAGTCGCCGCAGTCATCCTCCTCTCGTTGCTGGTCATTCCGGTCACGCTGCTCACCGCGATGCTCACCTACGGCGTCGACGTCGAGGTGAGGAACTGGGAGATTCTCACCTCGACGCTGACGGTCACGGCTCTCGCCATCGTGGGCACCGGGATCGTGTTCTCGAGCATGACGATCCTCAGCCGAGCCGCCGTGACGTTCCAGGCCGCTGCCTCCTACCCCTTCCTTCTCCTTGGAGGAGTGTTCGTCCCGCTCGAGCTGCTCCCCGAATGGGTTCGCCCCCTCGGCCGCCTCGTCTTCTTGTCCTGGAGCTCAGACCTGATGCGTGACAGTGTGACCGAGTTGGTCGTGGAGAACGCTCTCGCCCGCCTCGCCGTCGTGGTGGTCCTCGGCCTGTTGGGGTTCGCCGCGGGTCTCTGGCTGATTCGGGTCATCCTCGACAAGGTCCGCGGAACCGGGGAGATCTCGACGATATGACTGCCGGAACACTGCGCATTGTGCAGAAGGCCTCACGGGTGGGCTTCGAAGACGTCCGGGCCCAATACACCTGGAAGAGCTGGCTGTTCGGCTGGATCGCCCGGGTCACGGCACAAGTCCTCTTCTTCGCCGCCATGGGCCTCATGGTGGGCGGACCCGAGTTCATCCTCTTCGCGTTTGTGGGCAACATTTGCGCCATGGCTGCTCTCATGCCGCAAGGCGCCGGCCCCGACACCGCATGGGAGCGAGGCCTGGGAACCCTTCCGCTGCTCGTGGCTGCGCCGAGATCAATGCTCCCGGTGTTCGCCGGACGGTGCTCGTTCTACATCGTCCAAGGAGTGGCCGAGGCCTCCTTCGTCTTCGCCCTTCTGGCGCCCTTCCTGGGGTTCACCGGGCATTGGTGGTGGCTGCCAGTCGGCTTGCTTTCCCTTAGCCTGGGTTCGTACGGGCTGGGGTTGTTTCTCGCATCGATCAATATCCGCCGGCCCAGGATCGGCAACATCCTGTTCAACCTGGTCTTCTACACGCTGGTCGCCATCGCCGGGGTCAACGTCCCCACCGAAGTGTTCCCGGAGGCAGTACAGCGGGTGGTGAACGTGCTCCCGATGCACCACGGAATCCTCGGCACCCGCTCCTTGCTGTCCGACGGGCCCAGCTCCGGTGCCTTCGCCGAGCTGGCCCTCGAGATAGCGATAGGTCTGGGATGGTTCATTATCGCGATGCTCGGCTTCAGGCTCTTCTCGGAGGGCGGCCGCCGAGACGGCTCTATCGACCTCGCCGAGTAGCCGTCAACCGAATTTGGTCTTCGGCTTCTCCTCCAGCTCCCCGTCGACGTACACATCGACCTTCTCGTTGTAGAAACAGACCAGCCCCGTGATCTTCTGGGACTCGGGGAGCGGGGCGTCGTAGCCCCAAACGACGTCCTCGTATGTTTCTCCACCGACGGTGACCGACCAGTACCGGGCGGTCCCCTTGTACGGGCAGGCGGTCTGGGTGTCCGTCGGAGTGAGCAGATCCATGCGGACATCGGTCTTCGGCATGTAGTACCGGGTGGGGAGTCCGGTCTCGTAGAGGAAGAATGCGTGGGTCGTGTCGGCGACGGTCTCACCATCGACCTCGATCCGCACCCGTCTGCTCGAGGGAAGGATGTCGATCCGCGTGTACGGGTCACGGGCGTGGACCCAGACCTCCTCGTCCTCTTCGAACCAGTGATCCATGGTCTTCCACACGAAGGCGTAGTGCCCGGCGATCTGTTCTATCTTCGGCTCCTCGAAGGCGTAGGCAGCACCTTCGGCACCGTTCACCTTGACGACATACTGTGTCGCCTCGCCACGACTCGGGCTTCTCCGAGTCTCTCCGGTCGCGACGAGGAGGTCGGTCCTCACATCGTCCTCGGGGAAGTAGTAGGTCGGGTAGTAAGGGACCTCCCACACCAGCATGGGGTTGGTGGTGTTGGCCACTATCTCCCCGCCCAGCATCACCCGCACCTGCTTGGCGGAAGGCTCGATTCTCACTCGTCCACGATCGGTCACTGTCACTCCGGAGTCGGCTCCACCAGGGTCAACAACTGCCCGATCGGCCGGATTCCGCGAACCCTGGGTTCCAGGCCCCACTCAGCGAAGTCCAGCGCCCTCAGATCAACCCTGGGTTCCAGGCCCCACTCAGGCGTTGCTCCAGCGCCCTCACTTCGTCGCGATGCGGCGTCTGGTTGCCGGTCAGTAGACGACGATGGTGTCCAGCGAACCTTCGATCGCCATCTTGCGGGCCCCCCAGTACTCGCCGAAACGAGCGGTGAGCGAATCGGGCTTTTCGGCATAGACCCGCCGCCCCAGGATCTCGGCGGCGATCTCGAGCTCGTTGCGTCGCTGTTGGGCCAAGGCCCGGAACAGCGATCGCTCCCTGGGATTCGGGCAGAGGTCGGGGCGGTCGCGCAACAAGGAGACCAAATCGACCAGGTCGTTGTCCTCGCCGAGGATGTTCCCGAGACGTTCCAGGGTCATCGCCGTGCCGACGACGACCTCGGGCCACAGCGGGGCGAGGAACTCCATCTGGTGTCGCATGTCCTTCACCCCCTTACGCCACTCGTGGAAGTCGCCGGGAACGCTCCTCCGATATGCCCGGACCATCCGCTGTCGACCGTCGCCGTAGGTGGTGATCAGCCCGGGGCCCACCGCGTCGAACGAGTCCCTGATCCCGAGCCCATAGACCTCACGTGCCTCCGGATCGGTAGGCCATGAGCCGTACCGGCTGTACGCCCGCTCCAGACTGCGCACCACTCGCCCGATCAAATTGGGATCCTCCACCGCGTTCAGCTCCGTGAGGTCGCGTCGACGGGTGAGACGCGCGATCAAGTCGAGGAAAGTCCCGTCGGCGAGCAGATCGCCATAGAGCTCCTGAATCGACAGCGCAGCATCGAGTACTCCCTGAGCCGACCGGATCTGGGCGACCAACCGGGCAGTGTCCCGCAGAGACCGGTTCTCGAACTCGTAGATGTTGTCCGGTAGCTCGCCCCGCACCAGACGCAGCAGCGCCCGCACCCGTTTGATCGACTTCCTCGACTCGTGAACGGCACCACGGAGAGCCCCTTCGGTACCGAAGAAGCCACTGGCGGCGCGCTCGAGCTGCTCCATGGTCACCCGCTTGACCCCCACCCCGAGGGGCTCTGACTCACCGAGTTGAAGACTTGTGTCGAAGGCCGCCAGGTCCTGTTCGCCTGGCGTCGTGGTGGCCAAGACGGTCACATGGCCAGCGTAATGTCGGGACCTGTGAGATCCGCGGGTCTTCTCCCATACCGTTTCGACCCCATCCTGGAGGTCCTCATCGCCCATCCCGGCGGCCCGTGGTTCGCGAAGAAGGATGCCGGCGCCTGGTCGGTGGTGAAAGGGATCGTTCGCGATCACGAGGACGACGTTGCTGCCGCGGTCCGAGAGTTCGAGGAAGAGACGGGTTGGCAGCCACCCGAAGACCACTGGGTGCCCCTCGGCGAGACCACGCTCAAGTCGAGAAAGGTGGTCGTTGCCTGGGCCGTGGAGGCCGACTTCGATCTCGACACCTTCGACCCGGCGACCTTCACCCTGTACGGACGGGAGTATCCCGAGGTCGACCGGGTGGTCTGGATGACGACCTTCCAGGCTCGGGAGAAACTCAATCCGGCGCAGACGGTGTTCATCGATCGACTAGAGCGCTACCTGGAGTTGAATGAGAGTGAGGAGGTTTCGAAATGACGGATACGCCCAAGACCGAAGCCGAGTGGAGAGAGAAGCTCACCCCGGACCAATACCAGGTTCTCCGACAAGGAGGCACCGAGCGTGCCTTCACCGGCAGATACTGGGACAGCAAGGCCGACGGCGTCTACCGGTGCGCCGCGTGCGGGGAGAAGCTGTTCTCGTCCGACACCAAATACGAGTCACACAGCGGATGGCCCAGCTTCTTCAAGCCCCTGGACGAAGACATGATCGAGGAGGAAGCGGACCGCTCCCACGGAATGGTCCGGACCGAGATCAAGTGCGCCAACTGCGGCAGCCATCTCGGTCATGTCTTCGAAGACGGGCCCGAGCCCACCGGTCTTCGATACTGCGTCAACTCGGCGTCGCTCGATCTCGAGGAGACCGAGAGCTGAATCACGCCTGACCGCGAACCTCGGCGATCACTGACACCAGATCGTCGTCATGCTCCCCCTCTGGGATAGACGAGATGCGGATTCGCCGCTCGATAATCCCGTCTGAGACGAGTGGAGATATCTCAAAGTTCCGTACCAGGCTCATCACCGCCTCGTTGTCGGCTTGCGCCTCGAAGCAGAACTCGTGGATGCCGTCGGCCCGAGCGACCGCGGTGAGCGCTTGGAACAGCGCCCTCCCCACGCCCCGTCTCTGCATCGTGTCGAGCACCGTCACCGCCACCTCGGCGCGGTCGCCGTCTTGCGAGACGATGTAGCGACCGACACCAGCGACTTCTTCCTCGATTGCGGCTCCCCAGGCAACGTGACGGCGCTGGTCGACGTCGGTCAGGTAGTCGAGCTCGGCCCGGCTGAGACTGCTGATCCCCTGACCGAACCGAAGGAAACGGCTCTCCAGTGACAGCTCTGAGATCCCCTGCTCGAAGAACTCCCTGTCGGTTTTCAGGATCGGGCTCAGGGTGACCACCGACCCGTCCTTCAAGGGCATCTCGTGGCGGGGCCGCTCTGCCGGTATGACGATTCTCATCTCTGCCCTCCCAATTGAAGCCGGTCGCCGATCCCAGGAGATATCAATGGCTCGCGGTAACTTCGGGTGCGATGGCACGAAGGCGGTCGGCGACGGCCACATCGGATTTCGGCTCGGGAAGACGCGAGTCCCACGACTCCACCCCCTTCTACGCCCGGTTCACGGAGCCGGCCGTCTCCGGCGACGAGAGGGTCGAGCGCCCTGTCGTCGTCGACCGCCTCTTCTGCCAGGACGCCCGAGCGATGACACCGGACCAGGTCTCCGACCATTCCGTTGCTCTCCTCGTCACCTCGCCCCCCTATTTCACCGGAAAGGAGTACGAGACCGACATCGCGGCCGGGCACGTCCCATCCAGCTATGTCGAGTACCTCGGAATCGTCCATGACATCCTCGCCGCCTGCCTCCCCAAACTCGAGTCGGGAGGACGTGTGGCGATCAACGTCGCCAACCTGGGACGCAAGCCATACCGGTCGCTCTCCGCCGACGTCATCTCGATGCTCCAGAACGATCTCGGCCTGCTCCTCCGCGGCGAGATCATCTGGCAGAAGGCGAAAGGTGCAGGCGGCAGCTGTGCCTGGGGATCGTTCCGATCCCCCCATAATCCAGTGCTGCGCGACGTGACCGAACGAGTGATCATCGCCTCCAAAGGACGTTTCGACCGGGCGATCAAGCGCTCCCTGCGGAAAGAGCGGGGCCTACCGCATGAGCCCACGATCGAGACCGAGGAATTCCTCGAGGCGACACTGGACGTCTGGGAGATGCCTGCGGCCAGCGCCACCCGGATCGGGCATCCCGCCCCGTTCCCCGTCGACCTGCCCCGCAGGCTCATCGAGCTCTACACCTACAAGGGAGATCTCGTGCTCGACCCGTTCATCGGGTCGGGCACCACTGCGGTTGCCGCGCTGGAGTCGAGCCGCCACTACGTCGGTTTCGATACCGAGCCTGCCTACATCGAGCTGGCCGAGAGACGTATCGAGGAGGCCAGTTCTCGATGATCCGCATCCTCGCCGTCTGCGCCGGGAACATATGCCGGTCACCGGCGGCGGAGGCGGCGATACGAGTCGCCGCCGATCGTGCCGGGCTCGACGTGGAGGTCGACTCGGCTGGGACCGGCTCCTGGAACATCGGGGAGCCGCCTCAACCGCAATCGGTCTCCGCCGGGGCCCGCGCCGGGTTGGAGATCGGCGGTCGTGCCCGAAAGATGAACAGCGCGGACTTCGCCCGCTTCGACATGATCGTCGTGATGGACCGGGCCAACCTGCGTGACGTGCTGGAGCTCGCCCCGAGTCTCGAGGACCGGGCCAAGGTGAGACTGTTCCGGACCTTCGACCCGGAGACGGATTCCGACGAAGTGCCCGACCCGTTCGGAGGGACCGACGAGGCCTACGACGCCACCATCGCCCAAGTCGTCGCCGCGGCAGCCGGGTTGGTCGACTCCCTCAGCTCAGGTGGAATGCAGGATCCGGTAGCCCTGGAGTAGGAACTCGACGCCGGTCTCGGCAGCGTCGGACGATGCCAACAGCTCGGAGAACCCGAGGCTGGCCCCGTTGAAGGCGTCGTCATTCCAGTAGGGGTCGGACCTGTCGACCTCGCTCCATGCCGCCACGAACAGATACGGCTCGTGGTGGGCCCCATCACCGGGAGATGCACCGTAGCTCGCCCTCTGCCCTAGATCTGCGTTACCCATCTCGGTGGCGGGATCGAAGTGCTCGGGCCAGAGTTGCACCTCGCTGACGTCGTCATCGTCGGTCCCGCGGCTGCGCAGACGCTCCAACACCTCCGTGCCGAAGCTGAACCACTGTCCCAAGGCACGAGCGGCGGTGTCGTCGATCGGCAAAGGCGCATCGGGGTCGACAGGATCGAGCGGGTCATGGAACTCGCCGTCGAACCAATCGACCTGGTAGTCGACTCCGAAGAACCCGGCTGCGGCCCGAACGGTGGTGATGGTCTGAGAAGCGATGCGGTCCGGCTCCTCGAGGACGATGGTGTCACCCTCGACCCGGGCGACCCGCCCGTCGAACCGGGGAGTTCCGAAACCGCCGGGTGCGGCCTGGAGCCCCATCCGCCCCATCGCCTGGTACCGAACTGGGCCGAGGGCGAAGAAGGCGATCTGGTGAAGGGCGTCGCGAGTCTCTGCGAATGTCTCGGGCAGTGGACGCAGGTTCACTCGGTGTTGTCTTGGTCGGAGGTGGGCTTGCGCCAGAACATCGCTGCCTGCCCCACGCCAGCAAGAAGCCCAAGTCCGATGATGCCGACGCCGACCGCACCGCTCAGGCTCTCGTCGATGCCGATGGCGGCATCGATGGAGACATCGCCCGGACCGACGATGGCCAGGACCAAGGCTGCCACGGCCAACGTCGCCACATACTCATACCCCTCGTCGGGCCGATGGAAGACGAAGAAACCGGCGAAACGGTGGACCGACCAGAACGCCAGCAGCATGGTGGCCGCCAACGCCGCCGCAGCTATCGACGTGAGGAGACCCACTATGAGCCCGAGCCCGATGGCGATCTCACTCAGCGCCGACATCCGGGCGTTGAGCTGTGGAGACTTGAATCCCTTCTGCTCGAACCATCGTGCGGTCCCTTCCTGTGTGCGAGCGTGATTCACCCCATGGGCGATCATCACGATTCCCAGCCATACCCGCAGGATCAGCATGGCAACATCGATCTCGTTCATTCGTCCTCCCTGGTCTGGCGCACCACGTTATCCGGCAGATCCGCCGCTTGCAGGCTCAACGACCGGTCATGCGACGCTGCCGCCAGAGCAGCAGTCCTGCCGCCGTGATGCCGACGGCACCGGCGGTGGCCACCACCCCGGGCAGCGATGTCGACCCGGATTCCACCGCGGCCACCGGAAGGGTGGTTGTGGAAGGGATGGTGGTCGTCGTCGAGGACGGGGCGGTGGTCGATGTCGTCGACGTGGTGGAAGAGGTGGAGGTCGTCGAGGAAGTGGTCGACGACGGGCTCGGTGAAGGGGAGTTGTTCCCTCGCGCCGCCTCGACATCGGCCATCAGCCCACCGACGACGTAGGCGTTGAGATTGTCTCCCGGGCACGTGGTCCGGCTCATCGCCCGGTGGCCGGTGATGGTGGGGGTGACTACCTCGCTGCCTTCGGGGTGGAGGTTCGATCCTCGCGACGTCAACGTGACTTGTGCGCCGGGTCTGGTCGAAACCCGGTATCGCTCGGCGAGCCAGGCCAGCAGTGTCACCAAAGAAGACAACGAAGCCCGAGTCGGGTGAGCCGTGGTGTAGTCGCCGATGACGCACACCAGCTGGGTGAAGCCCTGATTCCCGCCGGTGGCGTCCCCGGCCACCGGTCCATCGAGACTTCCTGACCGTCCCTCCCAGATCCCGCCGTCCGCGTCGATCAGGAAGTTGTAGGCGATGTCGTTCCAGCCCTTCCCCGGGCTGGTGTGGTAGTCGTAGAAGCTACGGAGGATCCCGGGAGCGTCCGAGCCGCGGTGCCCGTTCCGCGATGCCGAGTGGTGCACTATCAGGAACCGGACGTCTTCGGTGGCCAACGGGCTCTTGGGCGGGCGATCGATCGCCCACGAGCTCCTCGGGTTGATGGCCACGCCCCGCGCCGGCACCGCCAGGCCCGGTGCGGTCACGGTGAGACCGGCGGCGGCGCCGATGAACTGTCGGCGGGTGAGAGCTGACACGTGGCCAAACCTTATTATTTCGCCCCGTCTTGTCTACGGTTCCTCCGAGATGAACAGCTGGACAGAAGGCGCGCTCGCACTCGTCGTCGTCGTCTCCCTGGGGCTGGGGCTCCTCCTCTTCACCGGCGAGGGTCTCGGGGACGGTGCCACCAACGGCGAGCCTCAGACGATCATCGTCGACCCCGGGGCCGCCGCCCGGGGGGAGGTCCTCGCCGAGGGACAGGGCTGCCTCCAATGTCACACCACCGACGGCCGGCCCGGCTCCGGACCGACCTGGAAGGGCCTGGCAGGTTCGACCAGGCCCCTGGACGAGGGTGACGAGGTGGTCGCCGACGATGCCTATCTGTTCGCCTCGATCGTCGACCCCGACGCCCAGGTGGTGGAGGGTTTCGACGCCATCATGCCCACCTTCTACGCCGACCAGCTCGACGAAGGTCAGATCACCGATCTCGTCGAGTACATCAAGAGTCTGGCCAGCTGAGCCCGAAGCTGCTCCCGGTTTCCTAATGCTGTGCGGCCGGTATATCGGCCCTGGGGAGTACAGAAGAAGTCCTTCATATTCCGCGCGCCGAAGAGCCGGATATCCGGCCCCTGTGCATTAGGAAGCAGGAAGCACACGCGCCGGTGTGGGTTGGCCCAGCTAACCTGGGGACATAAGACCTGGTCAACGAGTTTCCAGCCAAGAAGTTGATACAACCACACTCAGGTTGTACACTTCATGAGCACTCAACACCAACCGGAAGGAACCAATAGCAATGGCACGCGCCGTAGGCATCGACCTTGGCACCACCAACAGCGTCATCGCCGTCCTCGATGGTGGCGACCCCACCGTCGTCGCCAACGCCGAAGGGGGTCGTACCACTCCCTCCATCGTCTCGTTCAAAGACGGGGACGTCCTGGTCGGCGAGGTGGCCAAGCGTCAAGCCATCACCAACCCCGACCAAACCGTCCGCTCGGTCAAGCGTCACATCGGGACCGACTGGAGCATCGAGATCGACAACAAGAACTACACCGCACAGGAGATCTCGGCGCGCATCCTCATGAAGCTGAAGCGCGATGCCGAGTCGTACCTCGGTGACACGGTCACCGAGGCGGTGATCACCGTCCCTGCCTACTTCAACGACGCCCAGCGCCAGGCCACCAAGGAGGCCGGCCAGATCGCCGGGCTCGACGTCCTTCGGATCATCAACGAGCCGACCGCTGCGTCGCTCGCCTACGGGCTGGATAAGAAGTCCGACGAGACGATCCTCGTCTTCGACCTCGGTGGCGGCACCTTCGATGTCTCCGTCCTCGAGATCGGCGACGGCGTCTTCGAGGTGAAGGCCACCTCCGGTGATACCCATCTCGGTGGAGACGACTGGGACCAGGCCGTGATCGAGTGGCTGGTCAAGAGCTTCAAGGACGACCATGGGGTCGACCTGTCGAAGGACCGAATGGCCACACAACGCCTCAAGGAGGCGGCGGAGAGGGCAAAGATCGAGCTGTCGTCTGTCGCCGAGACCGAGATCAACCTGCCGTTCATCACCGCCACCGACGCCGGCCCCCTCCACATGCAGTACAAGCTGACTCGCTCGGAGTTCCAGAAGCTCACAGAGGATCTCCTCGACCGGACCAAGAGCCCCTTCGAGCAGGCGATCAAGGACGCCGCCATCGATGTGGAGGAGATCGACCACGTGGTGCTGGTCGGAGGATCCACCCGGATGCCCGCCGTGCAGGAGCTGGTGAAGGAGCTGACGGGCAAGGATCCCCACAAGGGGGTCAACCCCGACGAGGTGGTTGCCGCCGGCGCCGCCATCCAGGCCGGGGTCCTCAAGGGGGACGTCAAGGACATCCTCCTGCTCGACGTCACTCCCCTGACTCTCGGAATCGAGACCAAGGGTGGCGTGATGACCAGGATGATCGAGCGGAACACCACCATCCCGACCAAGCGATCGGAGATCTTCACCACGGCTGAGAACAACCAGCCCGAAGTCGAGATCCACGTGCTCCAGGGTGAGCGAACCATGGCCGCGGACAACAACAGCCTGGGCAAGTTCCGGCTCACGGGCATTCCGCCCGCACCGATGGGTGTCCCCCAGATCGAGGTCACCTTCGACATCGACGCCAACGGCATCGTCCACGTCAACGCCAAGGACCTGGCCACCAACAAGGAGCAGAAGATGACCATCACGGGTGGGACTGCCCTGGCTCAGGACGACATCGACCGGATGGTGAAGGACGCCGAGTCCTACGCCGAAGAGGACGCCAAGCGGCGTGAAGCGGTGGAGACCCGAAACCAGGCAGAGCAGCTGGTCAATCAGACCGACAAGCTGATCGAAGAGTCTGGTGAGCAGATGACCGACGAGGAGAGATCGGCGGTCGAGGGGGCCAAGGCCGCCCTCAACGAAGTGCTCGCTGATTCCGAAGCCGAGACCGAGGACATCAGGGCGAAGATGGACGAGCTCATGTCGGCATCCCAGGCCATGGCCACCCGCCTCTACCAACAGGCGGCCGAGCAACAGGCGGCCTCCGGTGAAGAGGGCGGCTCCCCCGACGATGATGACGTCGTCGAGGCTGAGATCGTTGATGATGAGGATGAATGACAACGGTGCCGAGAACCCTGACCGGGTAGTCGAAAGCCTCCCTGTCGAGAAGGCTGACCAGACTCCAGACCCGCATTCGCTGGGTCTGGAGTTGCCGGACGACCCGGAGGAGGCGGTCAAGCTGTTGCTCGTCGAGCTGGCCGAGGCGCGTGACGAGGCCACCTCGTATCTGGACGACCTCAAGCGGGTGGCCGCCGACTTCGACAACTACCGGAAACGCACCACCCGGGACGGCGCGGCGATGTTCGACCGTGCCACCGAGAAGGTGGTGAGGAGCCTGATGCCCGTCCTCGACACCTTCGACGCGGCCCTCAACGCCGAGCCGAAGACAGAGACAGAGAAGCAGCTCTACTCCGGCATGCTGAACACCAGGGAACAGCTCCTCGACGCCTTGAAGAGCGAGGGTCTGGAAGTGATCCCCACCATCGACGAGCCGTTCGATCCCGAGGTCCACGAGCCCGTGGGCGCTCCCGGCGGCAACGGCGAACTGGTGGTGACCCAGGAGCTGCGCCGCGGCTACCGGCTCGGTGGGAAGGTACTCAGGGCAGCCCTGGTCGCGGTGGAAACATCGCCATGATCCTCGTTTCCGATGCTGTGGGGTCAGCCAATTGCCCCCACGCCGTTTGGAGAGACCCGACATGAATCGCGACTGGCTGGAAAAGGACTTCTACGAGATCCTGGGGATCTCCGAGGCCGCCAGCGCCGAAGAGGTGAAGAAGGCTTACCGCAAGCTGGCCCAGACCCACCATCCCGACGCCAATCCTGGAGACGCGGCGGCCGAGGATCGGTTCAAAGAGATCTCCGAGGCCTACGCCATCCTCTCCGACCCCGAACAGCGCAAAGAATACGACCAGGTACGACGGGTCGCCGCCTCCGGTGGATTCCAGGGTTTCGGAGGGCAGCCTGGAGGCTTCGGAGGTTTCGGTGGGCAGCAGGTCCGGGTGGAGGACCTCGAAGATCTCCTGGGCGGACTCGGAGGTCTGGGAGATCTCTTCGGCTTCGGCTCACAGCGAACACGCAGTGGGCCGACGCAGGGAGCCGATATGGCGACGGAGCTCACGATCGGCTTCGAGGACGCCGCCTTCGGCGTCACCACGCAGGTGACCGTCGAGGGAGAGGCAGCCTGCTCCAAGTGCAACGGGTCGGGCGCCGAGCCCGGCTCTTCGATCTCGACCTGTCCCACATGCGGGGGGCGGGGAATGGTGGCCCAGAATCAAGGCTTCTTCTCCTTCTCACAGCCCTGTCCTCAATGTGGTGGCTCGGGACGGCTGATCGAGCAGAAATGCAGCCAGTGCAGGGGATCCGGCGCGGAGAAACGACGAAGAGACGTCAAGCTGCGGATCCCCGCCGGGGTCAAGGACGGGACCACCCTTCGGTTGAAAGGCAAAGGGGCGCCGGGCCGTTTCGAGGGACCGTCGGGAGACCTCATGGTCCGAATCCGGGTGGCACCCAGCCCCACCTTCGGGAGGAAGGAAAACGACCTCACGCTGAAGTTGCCGATCACCTACACCGAAGCCGCTCTCGGCACCAAGCTCGACGTCCCCACGCTCAATGGAGAGGTGAAGGTGAAGATCCCCGCAGGCACGCCGTCGGGCAAGACTTTCCGGGTCAGAGGCAAGGGCATCTCCCCCGAACGGGGTCGGCAGGGCGACCTGCTCGTCACCGTCGAGGTGGCCGTGCCCAAGAAGCTGAGCAAGGACGAGA
This sequence comes from uncultured Acidimicrobiaceae bacterium, assembly GCA_964645875.1. Taxonomy (GTDB): domain Bacteria; phylum Actinomycetota; class Acidimicrobiia; order Spongiisociales; family ZC4RG35; genus JANQRA01. The sequence goes on along the minus strand of CAZYCX010000005.1, from coordinate 4,638 downwards.
AGCAGCTGCTCGAGGAATTGGCGGAGCATGAGACCGAGGACATCCGGTCTCATCTGAGATGATGGGCGAGAACCATGACTGACACCACGAGGGCAGTGTTCGTGATCTCGGTCGCAGCCGAGCTGGCCGGGATGCATCCCCAGACCCTGCGCATCTACGAACGAAAGGGCCTGATCGACCCGGCGCGCACGCCCGGAGGGACGCGTCGCTACTCCCAGGAAGACATCGAGCGGCTCCAGCTCATCCAGGAGATGACGGCGGAGGGCATGAACCTGGAAGGAGTCCGGCGCGTGCTGGCACTGCAGGAGGAGAACCGCCGCTTGAGGAAGAAGCTCGACCGGCTACGCGACAAGCTCGAGGAGCTGGAAGAGGCGATGGAGCTGACGGCCAGGCCCGCAGACATCGTCCTCCGCAGCCAGATCCGCACCATCTACGGAAGTGAGAACTGATGGCCGACTCCTATGAGGGCCCGGTTCGGATCATGGGAAGCGACGGGATCCTGTTGACCACTGGTGCCGCCTCACTCGAGACCGACACCGAGTTGGGCAACTGGAAGGGCGTGGTACAGACGCTCAGAGGCACCGCCGTCGCCGGCAAGGCACTGGTCGTCGAACTGGAGATACCGGACAACGGCCGGGGGAGAGCTCAACTGACCCCGCGCGGCGAGGTGGGGGAGTATGCCCAGTCGACCGTGACCGGTTTCGGGACCCCTCCGTTCTGACCCGATCGATCTCCTAGGATGGGCGAGGTAGCCCTCGACCGCAAGGAGACCGAGATGGGCGTCGGAGACCTGATCGCCAAGGCCAAGGACATGTTCGCCAAGAACCAGGAGACGGCCGAGGAAGGCATCCACGAGGTCGGGGACACGATCGACGAGAAGACCGCCGGCAAGCACACCGACCGGGTCGACAAGGCAGAGGACGCCGCCGAGGGCTTCATCGAAGACCTACGCGAAGACGACTGACGCCTCGGCCGCGCTCAGTCGGCGCTGATCACCGCCTGAGTCTGGGTGGTACGCGCCACCAGCTTCCCGTCGGCGTCGGTGGCATCGGTCTGGACCACGATCAGGGACCTACCGACGTGCACCGGGGTGGCACTGAAAGTCACGTGGCCTGAGGTGACGGGTCTGAAGAAATTCGTCTTCGACTCGATGGTCGAGGTCGCCCCGCCTTCGGGGAGGCTGAGAAAGGCGCAGATGGCGCCCACCGAGTCGGCCTGCGCCATCAGATAGCCGCCATGGATCATGCCTCCGGCGGTGCAGTGCTCAGGCTTCCACGCTCCCGTTGCGATCACGCCTTGGGGACCGCCCGACTCGACCTCGAGCCCCAGCATCTCGGTGAAAGGCATCTGGCTGTGAGCCAGCTCTGTCAATTGCTCGCTGCTCATGGAGAGAACGATAGAGGATTGATATATTCGTATATAGTTATATATACTCCCACCCATGGCACGAGCCGCCACCACGACCGATGCCTTCAACGCCATCGCCGAGCCGCGACGACGTCACATCCTCGACGTGCTCGCCGACGGCGAGAAGTCGGTGAGCGACCTCGTCGCCCAGCTCCCGGTGTCCCAGCCCCAGGTGTCCAAACACCTGAAGGTGCTCAAGGACGTCGGACTTGTCCGCTCGCGCGCAGAAGGGCGGCGGAGGCTCTACCGGGTCGACGCTCTCGCCCTCAAGCCGATCCACGACTGGGTCAAGGACTACGAGCGCCTCTGGAACGAGCGACTCGATCGTCTCGACGGATACCTCTACGAGATACAGAGAAAGGAAAGCCGATGACCATCGACCGATCCGGCAGCGCCGAAGTGACCCTGCCCTCCGACCTGGAGATCAAGATCGTCCGCAAGTTCGATGCTCCCGCCGACCTCGTCTTCGAGGCCTGGACCAACCCGGAGCACATCCGGAACTGGTGGGGGTGGGAGAGCGACCCGATGACCATCTGCGAGTTCGATCTCAGGGTCGGAGGACGGTGGCGCTTCGTGGCCCAGAACGAGGAATACGGCGAGGTGGCCTTCCATGGGGAGTGTCTCGAGATCGAGCGGCCCCATCGCCTCGTGTCCACCGAGGTGTTCGAGCCCTACCCCGATTCGAAGGCGGTGAACACGCTGACCCTCGAAGAGGAGGATGGCGTCACCACGATGACCGTCGTCGTGCGACACGAGACGACAGAAGCGCGCGACGCCCACGTTCAGTCGGGGATGGAGTCCGGTCTCCAGCACAGTCTCGACAGGGTCGACAGGGTGCTGGCCTCGATCCGGGAGAGGGTCTGATGGTCGACATGCGTCTCGAGGTTGTCATCCTCCCGGTGAGCGACGTCGACGGGGCGAAGGCCTTCTACGAGCAAGCGGGTTTCGTCCTCGACGTAGACCATCGGGCCAGTGAGCAGTTCAGGGTGGTGCAGCTGACCCCACCCGGGTCGGCCTGCTCGATCACCTTCGGAGTCGGGCTCGGCGAAACGCCGGCGTCACCGCTGAAGGGGATCCATCTCTGCGTGGCCGACATCGAGGAGGCAGTGGCCGACTTGAGGGAGAGGGGTGTGGAAACCGACCCCATCCGACACATGGGACCGGATGGATGGGCCGACGGGCCCGACCCGGAACGCCGAAAGTACGGGAGCTACTCCGGGTTCACCGACCCCGACGGCAACGGCTGGGTGCTCCAGGAGGTCGGCTCCGCCTGACCCTGGAGGATCGCCATTGATGATCTGAGCGAACAGGTCGGATCGATTTTATCCGACGCTGAAGTGGCAGTTCGTACCCTCCGTCTCGATGAGATATTTGATCGTGGGCGTCGTCCTGCTGGTGGCGTGCGTCGAAGCCGACATCGGGGCGGAGCGAACGACAACGACAACGACGACCGTCGGTCCGACCACGACCACCGAGAGGACGGCTGCTCCAAGCGTCGCCGCCGAGTACCCGCCTCCGCCCGAGGTTCCTGAGGGCCCCCTCGGTTCCGTTGCAGAGGAGGCGATCGACGATTGGCTCGACACCGTCTTCACCAACGAATGGGACGTCTCCGGGGTAAAAGCGCTCGTCGAAGGAGGCGATGCCAGGACCGCCTGGCTCATTGCCGATCTGCTCCGCTTCTACCAGCACGGCCTCGAGGTCGATGCCCTGACCGCCGCATTCGTCGACCTGACCGGTGCGGAGTGGGATCCGGGGGCGGTCGAGTTCGTGTGGGCCAGCAACCACCTGATCGCCTGGGACCTTCCAGCCTGGGAGGGTTACCCCCAGGCCAAGCGAAGGGTCTTCGGGCCCTTGGATGAGACCTGGGACCGCTTCTTCGCCGAGGACCACGCCATCGACTGGCGTTTGGTGACATGGGGCGGCGTCGGCCCGGACCAGCGTCCTATGGACGACAACGGTCCTTGTCCCTGCATCCCGGCGCTGGACCATCCTGCCACCACCGACGCCTCCGGTGGGGACTGGCTGCGGGATGACCGCATCGTCTTCGGCATCGACCTCGACGGCGACGCCATCGCCTTGCCCAGGCATCAGATGGAGGTGCACGAAATGGTCCACGTCACCCTGGGCGGCCGGGAGCTGGGCATCCCCTATTGCACCCTCTGCGGGTCGGCCCAGGCCTACTACGTCGACGACGTGCCCGGAGTCGAACGGGTGGTCCTCCGCACCTCCGGGCTGTTGTCACGGTCGAACAAGCTGATGTACGACCTGACCACGGGCTCGGCCATCGACACCTTCACCGGGAGGGCTCTAACGGGCCGGCTCGCCGACGACGGGGTGACACTCGAGCAGGTCTCGGTGGTGGCATCGACCTGGGGCGATTGGAAGGAGGCTCACCCTGACACCCGAATCGTCGCCGAGGACGGCGGGATCGGCCGCACCTACGCTGAAGACCCTCTGGGTGGCCGCGACACCGCCGGGCCGATCTTCCCCGTGGGTAACGTCGACCCGAGGCTCCCCTCCCAGGAGAAGGTGGTCGGCGTGATCAAAACCGACGGCACGCCGGTGGCGTTCCCGGTCGGAGCGACCAGGGAGCGACTCGCCGACGGACCCATCGAGTTCGAGGGCCTGATCGTGCGCCTGGTGGACTCGGTCCGGGTGTTCGACTCAGACGGCGAGGAGTTGGTCAGCCACGAGTCGTTCTGGTTCGCCTGGAGCCAGTTCCACCCGGGGACCGTGTTGTGGTCGCCGGAGGACGGGTGAGCTCCCGGTTGGTTCGAACTCGGGGCGCCAGACTTCGCTGAGCGGGGCCTGCAACCCAGGGTTCGCGGTAGGTGGTCAGCCGAGGGACAGCTCTCCGTCGTCCACCGACATCTTGACGGTGTCGCCGTCGCCGTACCGGCCCTCGAGGATGGCGGTGGCGATCGGGTCGGCCAGGTCTTTCTGCAACACCCGCTTCAGCGGCCGGGCGCCGTAGACCGGGTCGTAGCCCCGCTCGGCGAGCAGGTCGAGGGCGACGTCGGTGACCTGGAGATCGATTCCCCGCGCATCGAGACGCTCCCGGAGCAACCCCATCTGGATGTCGACGATCTGGCGCAGGTCCTCCCGGCTGAGCTTGTCGAAAACGATCACGTCGTCGATGCGGTTGAGGAACTCGGGCCGGAACCCCTGGCGCACCGCCTCCATGACCCGCTCCTCGACCACCTCTCGGGGGAGCTCCGGATCGATGAAATG
>CAZYCX010000004.1:0-55508 GCA_964645875.1 uncultured Acidimicrobiaceae bacterium | reverse complement strand
TGGTTACTTGCTGGCTCACGTTTCCTTGACTCTCCAATTCAACTCTTCCCTTACGTTAGGGTAGAGTATCCCGCTACCGGCCTGGTCCGCCAAAACGAGCTCGAGACGTACCACGAGCCGTCCATGAGGGAGTACGTAGCCGTGATCGATGAGCATTTTCAGATTGGAGAAGTGGCCGAGTCCGTCGGTCTCTCGCTGCGCACGATTCGCTACTACGAGGAGATCGGACTGGTGTCCCCGTCGGGACGCAGCGAGGGGGGGTTCCGCCTCTACACCGAGTCGGACATCGATCAACTCCGTCTCGTCAAGGCCCTCAAGCCGATCGGCATGTCACTCGAGACCATGGGAGAGCTCCTCGAGGCGGCCAACCAGGCCGGGAACGGGCGTTCGTCCTCGTCAGCGAAACGGCTCGAAGAGGTGCTCGAGGTAGCGCGTCAACGCTGTGACGAGTTGGAGGATCGCCTGCATCAGGCCCGCGACGCGCTCGAAGGACTGTCGTCGATGAAGGCGCGGCGACGGGTATGACCTCAGTGCGCGCCGAAGCCGAGCGGCGTCGGACATTCGCGATCATCTCTCATCCCGACGCCGGGAAGACGACTCTCACCGAGAAGCTGCTCCTCTATTCGGGGGCGATAGCGGAGGCCGGAGCGGTTCGCGCCAGGTCGGGCAGACAGCGTGATGTCACGTCCGACTGGATGGAGATGGAGCGGGAGCGGGGGATCTCCATCACGTCAACGGTCCTGCAGTTCCCTCACGATGGTCTCTTGTTCAATCTCCTGGACACTCCGGGACACCGCGACTTCTCCGAGGACACCTACCGGGTGTTGTCGGCGGTGGATGCGGCTGTCATAGTCCTCGATGGGGCGCGAGGGATCGAGGCACAGACACTCAAACTGTTCCAGGTTGCCCAGGCTCGGGGCATCCCACTGCTCACCTTCGTCAACAAGCTCGACCGGCCCGCCCTCAGCCCGCTCGCCCTGATCGACGACATCGAGGACCAGCTCGGCATAAGGGCCACCCCGGTCACCTGGCCGGTGGGCAACGGTCCCGATTTCGCCGGAGTGGTCGACCGCAGAGATCGGACTCTGTGGCGTTTCGAACGCACGGCACGCGGCAGCAGCATCGGTGACGAGAGGGCGTCGGCTCTGGATCTGGAAGGTTCGGACGCTGGCTCACGAGTCGCCCAGGAGTTGGATCTGCTCGATGCCGTCGAGGCAGATCACGACTCCAAGCGGTTCATGGCCGGTGAGTCGACCCCGGTCTTCTTCGGCTCGGCCCTGTGGAACTTCGGGGTGCGACTCCTGCTCGATGCGATCGCCGAGATGGCACCCGCGCCCCAGTCGAAGAGCCAGAAGCGCGGAGATCCCAGACCGATCGATGGTGAGCTCTCCGGATTCGTCTTCAAGATGCAGGCCAACCTCGATGCCCGTCATCGCGACCACCTCGCCTTCATGAGGGTCTGCTCCGGGCGGTTCGAGCGGGGGATGACGTTGGTCAACCATCGGACCGGGAAGAGTTTCTCGACCAAGTACGCCCATCAGGTGTTCGGCAACGAGCGTCAGACCGTAGATATCGCCCATCCAGGTGACGTGGTCGGCTTGGTCAACGCGACTGACCTTCGAATCGGTGACAGTCTGAGCACCAGTGGCGACGCCGAGTTCCCCCCCATCCCCACCTTCGCTCCGGAGCACTTCCGCATAGCCCGCAACCTGGACACCGCCCGTTACAAGCAGTTTCGCAAGGGAGTAGCCCAACTCGACCAGGAGGGTGTCATCCAGGCGCTCCACACATACGAGGGAGGTGAGCGTGAGCCCATCCTCGCCGCGGTGGGAGAGCTCCAGTTCGAGGTCGCCCTCCATCGACTGCAGAACGAGTTCGGGGCCCAGCCTCAGTTCGACCCCGCCCCGTACACCCTGGCGCGCCGGACGGACAGGGCCGGCAGGGAAGCGCTGTCGGGTCGCCGGGGAGTCGAGGTCGCCTCTCGCAGTGACGGGACCGTCCTCGCCCTCTTCTCCAATCAGTCGTGGCTCGACGCAGCGGTGCGCGACCATCCATCGATCACACTCGATCCGATCATCGGTCTATGACGCGGTCCCGGCGGCCAATGCTCGGCCCTCACTCGAGTCTCGTCGTCACCTACCAGGGGATCGATCCTCACTACCACCGACGGGATCTCGATCGGCCCAACCGGCCGGCATGCGAGCCCGGCCGTGGGCCGGGGGTGCTCACACAGCTGATACGCGCTCAAGACAGAGGTCTAATCGCCTGTGGTGACTGTTGGGAGGAAGACCTGGATGCCTGACCGGTGGAGCCCGCAGCAGTTCGAGGCTTCTCGTCGAACACCGTGCCCCGGGCCCGGCCCGGCCCGCCACAACGATCTCCGCGAACTCGGAGACGCTGACAACATGAGTGGGCGATTGCTATCAGCGTCGAGGACGAGAAACCGATGACCGACCCGCGAGACAGACTTGTTCTCTCATACATGAGCGAACCGCACTATCACCGTCCCCACCCGGATGACGAGGCGCGTCCGGCTTGCGCCCCGGAGCGGATCCGGGGAGTGGTGGCGATACGCACCCAGGCTGAGCGTCGTGGCCAGACGTCTTGCCCCAAGTGCTGGCCCGACGACTGAACCCATGGCGCTGGAGATCACGTGCCCACTCTGCGGTGAGACCGAGGATCTGAGCGGAGAACGTCACGACGAGGTCATCACCATCACCTGTGGCGCTTGCGGCCAAACATGGGAGCGCCCTACCACACCGGTGTGTCCCGATTGTGAGGGCAACGACCTTCAGGCAGTGCCACACGCCATCGTGGAGAAATCGAGGGGAACCCAACTCTCGGTGGTGGGAATTCGGATCGTCCACCTCTGTCACAGCTGCGACGGCGACGACATCGAACGCTGGCAGCGGAATCGGCCCAACCCGCTGCTCCCCAGAGAGTTGCCGACCGTCGATCAGAAGGACGACTGACGCTCGATTGGCCTCAGCCAATGAGCTCAGCCCAATGAGCGGGGTGAGTACATGATCACCGCCACGCCCACCAGGCAGATGAGCGCACCGATGATGTCGTATCGGTCGGGACGGAATCCGTCGAAGACGATCCCCCAGGTGAGCGAGCCGGCCACGAAAACACCACCGTAGGCAGCCAGGATCCTCCCGAAATGCGGACTCGGCTGGAACGTGGCAATGAACCCGTAGAACCCGAGAGCTAGGACGCCGAGACCCACGAATCCGAGGCCACGACGTTCACGAACCCCTTGCCAGACGAGGTAGGCCCCTCCGATCTCGGCGATGGCGGCGAGAATGAACAAGAGAACCGAACGGATGACAGTCATGGTTTCGACTGTACGTATCCGCCCGCCCCGCTCACTCACCAGGTTTTGACAAATCTAAGAACAATCTGGGTGAGGCTCCCGGCCGCACCCCCAGGTCTCGCCGATCGTGCTGTTCCAGCAGGGTTCGGCCATGCTCCTGGATCCCCAAATGCGCACCGTTGGTCTCATCACGGTCGAGCAGGTGGACCGGGCAATCGTCTGGGCACTGAGTCTGACGCAGAGTCTCGGCGTGGTCTGGCCCCAACTGTCGATCATGATCCCATGAACCGCCGCGATGTTCGCTCTGGCCCACGTATCGTTCATGCGTCAGGAAGGGAGAGCCTGAACGGCGCCTGGTGAAGGCCAGGGCGAGGCTATCCTCATCTCTGGCGGTGACGACGGAGACCGAGTATTAGCACCTTCCTGGGGTTGGCCGCAGTTGTCTTCCTCATCCTGGCCAACGGGTTCTTCGTCGCCGGCGAGTTCGCGATCGTCGCCGTGGAGCGCAGCAGTGTCGAGCGCAAAGCACGCGAGGGAGATCGGGCGGCCCGTCGCATCCTGAAGTCGCTGCGCAACCTGTCGTTCGAGTTGTCCGGCGCCCAGTTGGGCATCACCGTGACGTCGCTGGTTCTCGGTGCGATCGCGGAGCCCACCATCGCGGCTGTGCTCACTCCTCTCATCGGGGACTTCGGCACTCTCACCGAGGCGACATCACTCGCCTTGTCGGTCGCCATCGCCTTCGTTCTGGCGACCATGGCCCAAATGATCTTCGGGGAGTTGGTGCCGAAGAATCTCGCCATCTCCCGGCCATATCGATCTGCGGTCCTGTTCGGGAACCCGATGCAGATGGTGAACCGCGCCTTGCGCCCTCTCATTCTGTTCCTCAACAACTCTGCCGACTGGACAGTCCGCAAGCTCGGCATCGAGCCCCGTGCCGAGCTCGCCGGCGTGAGATCGATGGAGGAGCTGGAGCTGATGATCCGCTCATCGGGTGAGGAGGGGCGTCTCGACGACGATGAGATGGAACTGCTGACGAGGGCGATCACCTTCACCGAGAAGGTGGCGGCCGAAGCGATGGTTCCCCGGGTCAACGTCATGGCCATCAACCGCCATCAGCCGATCTCCGAGCTTCGACAGATGGCTCAGGACACCGGTCACTCCCGCTTCCCCGTCTACGGCCTCGACCTGGACGAGATCGTCGGCATCGCCCATGTCAAGGACACGATCGGCATCTCTCCTACTCAGCGGGAATCGACGCCGGTGGAAGATATCGCTCAGCCTGGATTGCGGGTCCCGGACGCGTCGCGGTTGGAGTATCTGTTGACACGGTTACAGACCGAGGGGCGGGGCATGGCCATGGTGATCGACGAGTACGGGGGCACCGCCGGGATCATCACCATCGAGGACGTCCTCGAGGAGATCTTCGGCGAGATAGAGGACGAGTACGACGAAGAGGCGTCTTCTCCCGCCACAACCGATCAGATCGACGTGCTCTCCGGGCTCCTCAACCGCCACGACGTCGATGAGCGGATCGGGTTCGAGTGGCCGGAGGGCCACTACGAGACCCTTGGCGGATTCCTGGTCGCCACTCTCGGGCGTTTTCCCGAGGTCGGGGAGATCGTCCCGGCGGGAGCCTTCACATTCGAGGTTCTCGAGATGGACGGCCATCGCGTCGACCGAGTGCGGGCGATTCGGTTGGCCGGTTGGCGAGGTGACAACGGCTGATGTTGTGGCCACTCGGTCTGATGGTCTTGCTCCTCGTGGCCAATGGGGTTTTCGTCGCCGCAGAGTTCGCCTATATCACCGCCCGCCGAAACGTCCTCGAGCAGACCCCGAAGCCTTCGGCTCGGATCGCCGTCGGGCTCAACCGGAATCTCTCTCTCAGCCTCACCGGCGCCCAGCTCGGAATCACCATGGCCTCGCTGGGCCTCGGTGCGGTCGCCGAGCCGGCGGTCGCCCACCTACTCGAACGCGGCTTCGGATTCCTGCCCCTTCCTGAGCAGGTGGTACACGTCATCGCTCTCGTCATCGCCCTCCTGATCGTGGTCTTCCTGCACATGGTGGTGGGAGAGATGGCTCCCAAGAACATCGCCATCTCCAACCCCGAGCGTTCCGCTATGGCGCTCGCCCACCTCTTCCGCGGGTACATCATCCTCTTTCGCCCTCTCATCGCCGCACTCAACGCCATAGCCAATGCGGTGTTGAGGATGTTCGGTGTCAAGCCTGCCGCCTCCCTCGATGTGGGCCACTCGGCCGACGACCTCGCCGTGATAATCGCCACCGGCCAAGAGGAAGGCGTGATCGAGGACTTCACCCACCGGCTCCTGACCGGGGCCATCATGTTCGGCGACCTCGACGCGGGCGAGGTGATGATTCCCCGGCCTGACGTCATAGCCGCTGAGCAGGGCATCTCGGTGGGTCAGATCGAGGAGATGATGCGACGAACAGGCCACTCGAGGATTCCGATCTATCGCGACGATCTCGACGATGTCCTCGGCTTCGTGCATGTCAAGGATCTCATGGGGAGAGACGACGCCGACCAAGACGCTCGTGTCGACGCCGAGCTCATCCGCAACGTCCTCTTCGTCCCCGAGTCGGCGCACATTCGGTCCGTGCTCGACGAGATGCGAAAGACCCGCATCCACTTCGCCATCGTCGTCGACGAGCACGGCTCCACAACAGGAATCATCACCATGGAAGACATCGCCGAGGAACTGGTCGGCGAGATCAGGGATGAGCACGACCGACGGGAGCGCCGTCCCACCAAGACGGCCGACGGGCGCATACTCACCCCTGCCCTGGTGAGACCGGATCAGCTGGTGGAGTTCGGTGTCGATCTGCCTGAGGGTGAGTACGAGACGCTTGGCGGTCTGATCATGGACCGGCTCGGTCGTCTCCCGGCGACCGGGGACGTCGTCGAAGAGGGGGGTTGGCGTCTGAAGGTCACCAGAACCGACGGCCGTCGGGTGCGCGAGGTGGAGCTGACCGAGTTGGCCGAGGGGTCGGGGGACTAGCCCGACTCGTCCGGGTCCTCCGGGGACGATGGCCGGGGCTCCGGTTGTGGTGTGGAGACGTCGAGCCTTCGCAAAACGAGTAACTGCTCGTCTTCTCCCAACCGCTCCTCGGTGGTGTATGGGCTCCGCTCTCCGTTGCTGATCACGACGAGTGGGAACTCCCCGGTCGGCCGATCCTCATATACCCACTGTGGGTCCGAGGCGTCGCGGAATCGGTCCATCGCCTCTCCGTTCTCGATGGTGTCCAAGGTGGCCTGACCGGTGGTCAAGGCGTGCTCCCAGTCGCTGAAGTCCTCCGGGGCCCGGATGACCTTGACATCCGCCTCGGCGAGTCTCGCCTCGAATGTCTTCCGGTCCGACTCCCGGAGCAGGACTGACACCTCGGGCACCCCGAAGTCGAGAGCGAGCTGGGCAGCCAGCACGTTGACCTCGGCATTCGGTGTGGCCGCGACCACGATGAGGGCATACTCGATGCCGGCATCCTCGAGGGCCACCTCCTCGAGTCCGCTCCCGACGTGCCCGTCGAGACCTTCGCTCTCCCCGGCCACGAGGTTGGCCCTGTTGGTGTCGAGGAGTGTCACCGGCATCGATTGATGCAGTTCCACACCTATCCGGCGGGCGATGACTCCGGCGCCGATGATGAGCGCCTTGGTTCGATCGCCGGCCCTGACCAGCTCGCCCCGACGGCGCAGCCAGCGGACTCCCAGCGTGAGCATGATGGGAACGGTGGCGGTGGTGAACAGAGCCATGAATACCAGGATCGAGAAGACGTCGGTGTCGATCAGGCCCCGTTCCAGGGCGATCTCGGCGACGATGATCTCGACGGCCCCGCGTCCGTTCATCCCGGCTCCGACCACCACCCCTTCGCGCCACCCATTGCCGCTGGGGAGGTAGAAGAGGGCGGTGCCGATCAGCTTGCCCAGCGTCGCCAGGACTATCACCGCGACCAATAGCGGAAGGTCGGTGCGGAAGACACCCAACGAGACGTCGAATCCGGCCGAGACGAAGAAGAACGGGGCGAGGACTCCGACCGACATCGTCGCCAGCTTCTGCTGCACGTCCTTCGAGACCTTGGCCTCCATGATCCTCTTGTCGATGAAGAGGCCGGCGACAAAGGCGCCGAGAATGGCATGCACGCCCGCCAACTCGGCGGCGTAGGCGAAGCCGAGCCCGAAGACGACCACGGCGAGAAACATCGCCCCCCGGTCGAGCTCCCGATCCCCGAACAGCCGTTTCAGCGCCGGGAGGAGCCACATTCCCACGATGGCGGCGCCGAGAGCGAAGGCGAGAGCCCGGACACCGGTGAGCAGGGCCACGCCCAGAGTCACTCCCTCGGTGACGTCCCCGCCCACCACCGCGGCGAACACCAGGAGGACGGCTACGTCGGAGAGCAGGGCACCGGCCACCAGGACGTGGGCGATCCTGGTGTCGAGGATCTTCAAGTCGACGAGTATGCGCGACTTGGTCGCCAGGGAGGTCACCCCCATGGCGAGACCGACGAACAGCGCTTCGAGGAAGGTGCGGCCGACCGCCAGCATCAAGATCATCCCCGCGGCGGTGGGCACGATGAAGCCGCCGGTCGCGGCGAGAAGCCCGGGGACAGAGGCCCGCTTGAGGTCACCCAGATCGAGGTGCATGCCGATGTAGAGCATCATCAGCAGGATCCCGAACTCCCCGAGGACACCGATGGCTTCGTTGTCTTGGAGGATGCCGATGATTGGGGGTCCCAACAGGATGCCGGCGGTTATCTCCCCAAGAATCGGCGGGTAGCCAAAACGACTGGCGATCCGTCCCCCGACCAGTGCTGCCGCCAACACCAGCGCCAGCATCAGGATCTCCTCATGCATGAGTGCCACCTCGCGTGAAGGTCACCGGCGCGGACCCAGCGATCCCCTCGCCGTCAACCGGCAGGAACGTCGTCGCGGCTTCCGGCGTCGAAGTCACCCCGATCCCGATGATTCCGAGGGGATGAGGTCCATTCGTCTGGCGATTGGCAGAGCCATACCGGCCGACGTTAACGCTCCCCGGCAGCAGTCGATGTGGTCACGTCCGGATCTGACGCCGAATACGGAGACCCGCGGTCGAGCCGCGACGCGGGTGTGATCCCGGTCAGCGCCAGTTGGAGCGTCGAATTCCCGAGGGCGGCGGAGTCGTCATCTCGAGTTTGGTGTTGTCGATCTCCCAGGTCAGCTCGGAGTCGACCGAGACCACACCGTCGACACGACGGGTCAGGTCTTCCAGCAAGGTGGCATCGCCGCGGGTCTCCAACTGACCTCGCAGCTTCACGTTGCCCTCCTCGGAGCGGACGTCTACCCGCTTGGGGTCGATCCACAGGATGTCCTTGATGATGTGCTCCGAGACCTCCGCGATGATGTCCGAGTCGGCTCGGGCGAAGGCGCGCATGATGTCGGACCGGCTGAGAATGCCTACCGGGCGCCCGTCTTCGTCGACGATCGGGAGTCTCTTCACTCCAGCCTTCCTCATCAGCCGGGCCGCTTCGGCGTGATCCGCATCGGGACCCAGGCTGACCACCTCGGAGGTCATCACGTCACCCACGCGCCGTTCCGTGCTGGGGATCTCGGTGTCGTCGTGGCTGAACCACTGGAGGAGGCGGGCTCTCTTGCCGGCTCGGCGGTCGGATTCGGCCTTGACGAAGTCGGCTTCGGTGATGACACCGAGCAGAGCGCCGTCTTCGTCGGTGACGAGCAGACCGCTGACAGCGCCTTCGATCATCCGGCGCGCGGCCTCCTTGAGTGGGGCCTCAGGTCCCACCGTGATCAAGTCGGTCGTCATCAGGTCTCGAACGTTCATGGTGCCAACTCCCTCTCGTCGGATCTTACCCGATGGTCGGTCGCCGCATGTTCCCGTGTCAGGTAGCGGAGGTCCTGATCCGGGGGGACGAATGACCCGCAGTCACCGCCGGCTGCACGACTCGCAGATACCGGTGACCACGAGATCGACGTTCTCCGTGGAGAAGTCGTGGTGATCTCCCAGATGTGACCGGATCTGGTCGACGAGCTCTCCCTCGTGATGGTCGACCGAGCCACACAAGCGGCACACCATGTGGAAGTGGTCATCGGGATGGGCGATCTCCCACCGGGCGGAGTCGTCTATGCCGAGATGTGACTCGCGCACCAGATCCAGATCCTCGAAGAGGGTGAGGGAGCGGTAGACCGAGGAGATGTTGACGGTCGGGTCGGCCTCGTTCACTCGAGCGTGCACCTCGTCTGCGGTCAGGTGCCCGCCCGCCGACCTGAGCACCGACCACACCAGCCAGCGCGGGCTGGTGAGCCGGTAGCCGTGGTCCCGGAGCACCACGCCCAGCTCGGATGCGGCTTCCATGGGCTGCATCGTAGACACATGCGACCGACACTTGATTGCGAGTCGCTTGCAGGTAGATGTATGGTCGTGGTGATGATCCTGGCCCTGCACGCACCCGACGGTTTCCTCGATGCCGGAACCGCCATCGTCACCGCCGGCATCAGCATCGTGGTGGTCGGATTCGCCCTCCGACAGTCTCAAAGCCAGTTGGCCGACCGGGCGATACCCCTGGCCGGGACAACGGCGGCTTTCGTCTTCGCCGCCCAGATGTTCAACTTCCCGGTGGCGGCAGGAACCACGGGCCATCTCGTCGGTGGTGCCCTCGCCGCCATCCTCCTCGGGCCGTCTGTCGGGGCGATCGTGGTGACGATCGTCGTGGTCGTCCAGGCTCTGGCGTTCGCCGACGGGGGGCTGACCGCCCTCGGCTACAACGTGCTCAACATGGCGATCATCCCCGCATACGGAGGCTATGCCGTGTTCCGCCTGTTCCGTCGCATGGTGCCGAGGACCACCGGGGGGGTGGTCGGCGCCACGGGGATCGCGGCCTGGGCTTCGGTGGTCATGTCGGCCATCGCTTTCTCGATACTGTGGCTCTTCGGGGCGACGGCTCCGGTCGCCTTCGACGACGTCTTCATGGCCATGGTGGGTGTCCACTCGTTGATCGGTGTCGGCGAAGCCGTCATCAGTGCCCTCGCCGTAGGCGCCGTTCTCGCCTCACGACCGGACCTGGTCCACGGCGGATCCGACCTGAACCGGGTCGAACTAGCCGACACCAGGGTCCAGACACGGACCTTCTTGGTCGGGGGGCTGTTGGTTGCTCTCGCTTTAGCCACCGTGGTCAGCCAGTTCGCGGTGGAAGCTCCCGACGGCCTCGAACGCGTGGCGGAAGACACCGGATTCGTCGTCTCGGCCACCGATCACGCCCTCGCCGACTCGCTGTTCGCCGACTACGCCACTGCCGGTATCTCCAACGAGTCGTTCAGTCTGGCGATTGCGGGCGTGGTGGGGACCGTTGTCACTCTGGCCGTGGTGGCCGGGATCTTCCTTGCCCTCCGGGAGCGACGCCGGAGCGAGCCCAGAGCGGTGTGATGGGGCCCTAGTCCATGGGTGCCGGTCACAGCCACGCCCTCTACGTCCACGAGCACAGTGCGATCCACCGACTCGCACCCGAGGCCAAACTGGTGGCCGCCTGCGGATTCGTCATCTGTGTCGCGATCACCCCCCGCGAGGCAGTGTGGGCGTTCGGGGCATACGCCGCCGTGGTCGCGACTCTCGCGGTGCTGGCGCGGGTACCGCTGGGCTTCCTCGCCCTCCGGCTCACCGCGGTGGCGCCATTCGTGATCTTCGCCTTGTTCATCCCGTTCATCGCCTCGGGGGACCGCATCGAAGTGTGGGGGTTGGAGGTATCGGTCCAGGGTCTTTGGGGAATGTGGAACGTACTGGCCAAGGCGCTCCTCGGTGCGAGCGCGAGCATCGTCTTGACGGCCACGACCGAGATCCCGGACATCATCCGGGGACTGGGGGTGTTGAGAGTCCCTACCCTCTTCACTGCGATCGCCATGTTCATGGTGCGTTACCTGGAGCTCATCGCCGACGAGTTGCGTAGGACGAGGGTCGCCATGACGTCCCGGGGTTACGACCCCCGTTGGCTGGGCCAGGCCCGTCCCATCGCCAGTTCGGCGGGAGCCTTGTTCGTGCGTTCCTACGAGCGAGGGGAGCGGGTGCATGAGGCGATGCTCGCCCGTGGATTCACCGGAACCATGCCTGCCCTGGGACACCGTGAGGCCGCCACCCGGGAATGGCTGCTCGTCGCCGTGTTGTTGGCCGTCTCCGTCGCGGTGGCGACGCTCGGGCTGGTGACGTCGTGAGCGCAGGGATCCGGGTCGAGGGTCTCGAGTTCGCCTACCCCGACGGGCGCGTCGCCCTGAGGGGGGTCGATCTGGCAGTGGAGGCCGGAGAGCGTGTCGCCATCCTCGGACCCAACGGTGCCGGGAAGACCACGCTCGCTCTTCATCTGAACGGGATCCATCGGCCCGCCTCCGGCACTGTGACCATCGGGGCGGTCCCCGTCACCGAAGGGCGTCTGAGTGAGATCAGGAGGATGGTGGGCCTGGTCTTTCAGGACGCGAACGATCAGCTCTTCATGACGAACGTCGGCGAGGATGTCGCATTTGGGCCGGCGAATCTCGGACTCACCGGTGAGGAGTTGGAGCGAAGGGTCGAGGATGCACTTGCGGCCGTCGGCGGTTCGGACCTCGGGGCCAGGCCGGCCCATCACCTCAGCGGAGGAGAGCGACGACGTGCCGCCCTCGCCACCGTTCTCGCCATGGAGCCGGAGGTCCTCGTGTTCGACGAGCCATCGTCCGACCTCGATGGGGCAGGCCGTCGGGAGCTGGTGGCCACCCTGGCTCCGCTATCGATGACCCAGATCATCATCACTCACGACCTGCCGCTCGCGCTGGAGCTCTGCCCCCGGTCGGTGGTCATGCTTGACGGAAGAATCGTCGCCGACTGGCCGACCCGGCGTCTGCTGGCCGATGAGAAGCTCCTCTCTGAGAACCGTCTCGAGCTTCCCTTCGGGTTCACGCTCCAGCCGGATCGCTGAGCTCCGCCTACTCCTCCTCCTCGGCGCCTACCGGGACGGGCGGCCGTGTCCTCAGTGCCGCCCGCAGCTCCGGGGCATCGAACGGCTTGAGCACCGAGGCGTCGGCTCCCGCCCGGCGCGCCAGGAAAACGTCGGCAGATCGGTCGAGCAGCAAGACCATGCGAGGACGATCGGCGGCTTCGAAGGTCTGGCGGATCGAACGAACCACCGCCATCCCGCCCTTCGATCCCACCTGCATGTCGATGATCACCGCGTCGACCTTGGATTCCTCGAGCCGGTCGGTAACAGCCCGTGGATCGTCGATCTCATCGATCTCCCAGGAGTCGACCGAAAGGGCAGAGCGGACCTCGTTGGTCACCCACCTCCCGTCTGCGACGACCAGAGCGATAGGCATGGCCCGCGACGATAGCGGTACCCCGTCTCCAACCGTTCTGTGAGGGTTTGTGGACACACTGTGTCGGTAGATCTTCACAGAACGGTAGGGAGCGGGCCGGTCCTAACCTCCCGGATCGTGCGTCGCTCGATTCTTCTCGCCGTGGCCGCGGTCTTCGCCCTGAGCGCATGTGCCGAACCGACCGGAGGCGGCATCGATGTGGTCGACGTCAGCGGGCCTCTCGACAAGTCGGCGCTGAGGTTCATCTCCGCCTCGATCGAGGAGGCGGCCGAGATCGGCCAGGAGCTGTCCGTCGTCCAGCTCGACTCGAAGGCCGTCCTCCACGGCGAGGCGTTCGAGGAGCTCGCCGATCTGATCGCGACGCCTCCGCTCCCGGTGGCCGTGTGGGTCGGTCCCGCTCCGGCGTCGGTGTACGGTGCGGCAGCGGACCTTCCCCATCTGGCGAGTCACGCGGCGATGGCCCCCGGCACATTCGAAGGTCGCTTCGCCCCTCGCATCCTCGGCCTGGACGAAGCCCGCTCCGATGAGTTGATCGTGGCAGAGGAGACGGGTCTACCGCTCCAACCCACGATCCGCCAGTATCTCCAGGATCTCGACGGCGCCACCTTCCTGACCACCGAGGGGGAGGTGACCGTCTCGACACTGCGTCAGGTCGAGGGCGGAGTGACCACGAAAGACGTCACATTCCGCAAACCCGATCTCGGCACCCGGTTCTTCCGACTGGCCGTGACTCCCGAGGCGGCTTTCTTCTTCCTGGCGATCGGGCTGAGCGTGGCTGTCTTCGAGTTCTACGCACTCGGCCCCGGTGTGGCCGCCGGTGTGGCCGCCATCTCGCTGATCCTGGGAGGTTGGGGGATGGTCACCCTTCCCGCCGCCTGGTGGGCACTTCTCTTGTTGGCCCTGGCTTTCGCGACTCTGGTGGCGGCACATCAATTGGGCGGCATCTTCGCCCTGACCCTGGTCGGAGCGGCGGCACTGCAGGTTTCCGGGATGTTCCTGATCGACGGCGGGGGACAGATCGACCCCCGGTGGTGGCTGGTGCTCCCGACCGTCCTCGGAGTCCTCTTCTTCTTCCTCTTGGCCATGCCCACGGTGCAGCGCGCCCGCCTCTCCACCGAGACCATTGGACGCGGGGGTCTGATCGGCGAGAGCGGAGTGGCTCTCGTCGACTTCGATCCCGACGGTCTCGTCGAGGTGCGCGGCGCACGCTGGCGGGGCACGGCTCATCGGGAGGCAGGCATCACCTCAGGGGACACGATCGAGGTGACCGGGGTCGACGGTCTCTACCTCGAAGTGGACCGTTTGAGCACAGACCGCGAAACATAGGCGGCCGTTCTGTCAGATTCTGTCTTGAACCCTGACGGCTGATTCGTTAGCTTCGGTCCGGTTGTCGCAAGCAAGCGGGAGGAGTTGAGGTTGTCCCACTCAGACGAATGGCAACTGGAGGCACTTTGTCGTGGGAACCATGCCTATCTCTTTTTTCCCCCTTCGACCTTTGAGAGAAAGGAAGAGCGGGAGCGACGTGAAATGAAGGCGAAGGCCATCTGCGGGGTGTGTCCGGTGCAAGATCCTTGCTCGCGGCACGCCATCGACATTCGGGAGCCATTCGGGATTTGGGGCGGGCTCACCGAGGTCGAGCGAAGGAGCATCGCCGTAGTCGGCTAGTGGTTCCCTACCGAGCGACAAGGGCTCACCTGAGGCGGCGGAGGTCACCGCGGCGGAGGGTGAGCCCTTCTCTATCGCTCCATTCCAGGATGGGAACTGCGTACTTGCGCGACAGCCCGGCCGCATCTCTGAAGTCCGCCACCGTGAATTCGCCGCCAAACCCTGCCATCAGGGACTCGACCTCCTCTATCTGTGAGGGCAGATAGGCGAGTCTCTCACTGACCCGGATCAGCTCCCCAGTGCGCACCTTGTGGTGCACGATCTCGGCATCCAGCCCGAGAGTTTCGAGGTCGGGGACCGCGAGGCCGGCCGACAATCGATCGCGTGCCTCCCGCCAGGACGTCTCCTGGCTCCGGGTCAGTCGGGGTTCGTGTCCGGGCCGGGCCACGTCTGGGCCACGCCGCTCCAGCCGGGTCGAGCGCTCGACGATCGCTTCGGTCACAGAGGCTTCCACCCCGAGCCGCACGGCCAGGGTCGCAATCGGCAGGCCGGGGCGGAGCGGGTGGATCCGGTGCTCGGCTTCGACCAGGGAGGATGCGGTCTCTTCCAGCTCCTCGATCACGACCGGAGCCACGGCCAGTCCGCCTACCAGCACCGCCGACTTCGGCCGTCCGCCCCCGCTGTGAGCCACCAGCCGGTCGACGCGCTCCACCCGTCGGCCGGCGAGCAGACGATCGGCGATGTCGTCCGGATCCATCCCGGATCGTGTCGCGGCGGCTCCTGCAAGGGCTCGACGGGTGGGCCCGGGGTCGGGATCGATCACCCGTCCACCGCCCACGACGAGCTTGCGCCCCGTGTCCCTGAGGATGAATCGGTCGCCCGCGGCGAGCGGGAGCCTCGTGTCGACTTGCATGACCGCTGCCTCGTCGTCGATCGCGACGATCCCAACCCGGTGGGCGGCCGACCCGATGTGGAGCTGATAGGCGCCTCGCTGCTCGATCTCTTCGACGAATCGGGCAGGTCGGAGCGAGACGGTGAAACGCGAAGTCGTGTCCCACTGCCCGGGGAGCCCGAGCATGTCACCGCGGGCGATCGAGTCGTGATCCAGACCCGCCAGGTTCACCGCCACCCTTCGACCGGGGGCAACCGACCGACGGGCGTGCTCGTGGCTGTGCAGGCCGCGGATCCGCGTCGTCAGACCGGCGGGCAGGACCACGACTGCGTCGTCGACGGCCAGCCCCGATCCAAGGAGACTGCCGGTGACGATCGTGCCGGCACCGGGGAGCGTGAAGGACCGATCGACCCACAGCCTGGGTCGGCCGTTGGGGACCGGCTCTTCGGGGATCTGTGCGGTGAGAGATTCGATCAGTTCCCCCATCCCCTCACCAGTCGCGGCGGAGACCGCCATCACCGGCGCCTGGGAGAGGGACGTCCCCGCGAGTTTGTCCTCCACCTCGGCTCGGGCGAGGCCAACCAGGTCTGCGTCGACCGTGTCGACCTTGGTGAGGGCGACAACTCCCCGGTCGACCTCGAGGAGATCGAGCACCGCCAGGTGCTCTTCCGACTGGGGCATCCATCCTTCGTCCGCCGCCACGACGAACAGGGCCACGTCGATGGCCTCGATGCCGGCGAGCATGTTCTTCAGGTACCGCTCGTGCCCGGGGACATCCACGAACGAGATCTCGGTCCCGTCGGGGAGTGTGGTCCAGGCGAACCCGAGATCGATGGTCAGCCCCCGTCTCTTCTCCTCGTCCCATCGGTCCGGGTCTCTCCCGGTGATCCGTTGGATGAGAGTCGATTTCCCGTGGTCGACGTGACCGGCAGTACCGATCAGAGGCATCGTCGAACCGCGCTGGCAACCACTACGTCGTCGTCGGCCTCGACTGCCCTGAGGTCGATCACGAGGTCGCCGGCATCGCGTCGGGTGAGCACGGGTGAGTCACCTCTCAGCAGACACTCGTAGAGATCCTGGCGTCCGGCCAGCCTGACCTGTGGCGAGGGGATCTGGATCCCCGGAGCGCTTCCCGCTCCGACCGCGGAGAACCCCTCTGCCACCACCCCGTCGATCTGGCCCGCCAGCTGCTCGCATCGAGACCTGAGGGCGCCATCGTCGACGAGCGCGTGCCGCCAGAAGGGCAGTTCGGTTGGTGGACCGCCCAGATGCTCCTCGAGCGTCGCTGCCAGGGCGGAATAGGTGACTCCGTCGACACGTAGGGCCCGGGCCAGCGGGCTCCGGCGGATGGTCCCGACCAGGTCTTCGGATCCGACGATGATGCCCGCCTGGGGGCCTCCGAGCAGCTTGTCGCCGCTGAACGTGACCAGGTCCGCCCCGTCCCCGATGGCCTGCCGGGCCCCCGGCTCGTCGGATAGCCAGGACGGAACCCAAGGAGCGTCGGCGTCGAGCAGACCGGAGCCGATGTCGTAGATCAGCGGGACGCCCTGCTCGGCGGCGAGTTTGGCCAGGTCGGCCACCGGGGCCTCCTGGGTGAAACCCTCGATGCGGTAGTTCGACGGATGGACCTTGAGCAAGGCGCCACACCGATGGGTCTGCAGCGCAATCATGTAGTCACCGACCCGGGTGCGATTGGTGGTTCCCACTTCGACCAGCCGGGCTCCACTGGCGTCCATCACATCCGGTAGGCGGTAGGAGCCGCCGATCTCGATCAGCTCCCCCCGGGCAACAGGAACGGTTCGTCCCCGCGCGGTGGCGGCGAGGGCGATGAGGAGCGCGGAGGCGTTGTTGTTGACCACGAATGCTGCATCCGCCCCGGTCAGCGTGGTGAGGAGCCGCTCTGCGTATGCACCACGTCTGCCCCGTTGCCCGGTTTCGATGTCGATCTCGAGGTTTCCATACCCCGAGGCCGCCCGCATGGCGCGCTCGGTTGCCGTCTCCGACCAGGGTGCCCGGCCCAGGTTGGTGTGGAGGAGGACGCCGGTGGCGTTCACGACCCTGATCCCCGCGGACCGCTCGACCGCCCTCACCATCTCACGTGCTCTCTGCTCTGGGTCTGCCGATCCGCCGCCGGCTATGTCGGAGCGGGCCTGCTCCAGGGCGGCCCGGCAGGCATCGACGACCATGGCGCGAGGCAACGAGCTCTCGATTCGATCCGCGAGAACATCGACCGAAGGAAGGTCTCGATATGCGCTCAGACTCACCTGGTCGAGTTTGCCAGGTCTCGTTCGTATGATGCTCAGCGTGCCAGCAACCGATCCGGCGGCCACGATCCTTGCCCTGCGGCACGCGTCGATGGGGTTCGAAGTCTTGATGGTTCAGCGGAACTCCAGAGGGTTCTTCGGCGGCATCGTGGTCTTCCCCGGCGGCAAGGTCGATGACATCGACGTGCCCGGGGGGCACACCCCTCTCGACGATCTCTCGCACAAGTACGCCGCCCTGCGTGAATTCGCTGAAGAGACCGGGATCCTGATCACCGATTCGGGGCCGATCCGCGCGCCGAAGGCCCGGGATGACGGGTTCTATCGAAGTCTGCAGCAGCAGGGAGTGAACATGGGAGTCGACGACCTGGTGCTGGTCTCGAGGTGGGTGACGCCCGAGCTGGCACCGCGACGGTTCGACACCAGGTTTTACGTGGTGAGATGTGATGACGCGCCAGAGGTGGTCATCGACACCGACGAGTTGGTGGGCTTCGAGTGGATCGCCCCGCAGTCGGCCCTGGAGCGATACGAGTCAGGGAGATGGGCCCTGATCGGCCCGACCATCGCCCATCTCCGGTGGCTGAGTCGTTGGAGCTCGATCGAGCAGGCGATTCGATCTGCCCGGGGAGCCGATGGCCGCACGCTCATCGTTCCCCGTCGCGGGGACGATGGCTCCTTACTCCCGATACACATGCCGGCGGACGCGTCATGAAGATCGAGCGTGTGCTCGCCAACAACCCCGGCCCCTTCACCGGCCCCGGCACCAACACCTGGGTGCTCGACGACGACGAAGGGTCGGTGGTGGTCATCGATCCCGGCCCGGTGGACACCAAGCACGCCCGGGAGATCATGGAGGTGGTCGGAGATCGGAAGGTCGAAGCGGTCCTGGTCACTCACACCCACTCCGACCACGCTCCGATGGCGAACCCGCTGGCCGGCGATCTCGGTGTCCCGGCGGTCGGCCATCGACCCGGACCCGGTTTCGACCCCGAGATCAGGCTCTTGGACGGGGCACGTTTCGACGTCGGGACCCTGGCCCTCGAGGTGATCCACACCCCGGGTCATGCCGATGATCATCTCTGTTTCCGGGCCGGGAATGCCCTCTTCACCGGTGACCACATCATGGGCGGGTCGTCGGTGATGGTCGAGGACATGGGCACCTATCTCACCTCGCTCCGCAAGCTGTTGGGATCTGGCTTGGAGAGACTCCACCCGGGTCATGGGGAGGAGATGGATGAGCCCGACGCGGTCATCGAATGGTATCTCGCCCATCGGCTGCAGCGACACGAGGAGATCTTTTCGGCTATCGCTAAAGGGGCGGACAACGTTCCCGACATAGTGGAAGTGGTCTACTCGGACGTCGACTCCTCCCTGCATCCCCTGGCAGCCAGGTCGGTCCGCGCCCACGTGACATTGCTCAACGACCAGGGTCGAATAGCCTTGCAAGGCGACCGGGTGGTCGCCCTACCCAAAATCCGATGAAGAAACTCGCCCGAATCACTAGCGGAATCCTGGTCCTGGGTCTCTCCGTGCCCGCGTTCGCCCAGGTGACGGATGACGACGTCCGCCGCGCCCGCGAAGAGGTGAACCGGATTACCGACGAGTCCGCCGAGCTCGGTCAGGCAGTCATCGACGCGTACGGACGTCAGGCCGCGCTCGACGCCGAGATCGCCGGCCTGCAGTCGTCGATCGAATTCGCTCAGATCAAGATGACCGAGACCGAGGCCCGTCTCGAGGAGCTCGCTGTCGAGCTGTACATGGGGTCGACCAGTGGCGTGTCGTTGTCGGTCCTCTTCTCCGCCACGGACCAGAGCTATCCGGCCGGCATGGAGTATCTGCGTGAGGCCAGCGGCGTCGACGAGACGGTGCTCAGCCAGCTGCGTTTGTTCCGTGACGAGCTCGATCGCCAGACGACCCGTCTCGCAGAGGCGTTGGAAGAGCAGCAGATGGTGGCCACCGATCTGGAGCGGATGGCCACAGAGCTCCAGGAGGATCTGGTGGCTGCTCAGCAGGTGTACGACGACCTGGCCGCCCGCCAGCAGCGCGAGGAGGAAGAACGGCGACGCCGTGAAGAGGAGGAGCGACGCCGCCAGGCGGCAGCTGCAGCCGCGTCGACGTCGACCACCCAACCTCAGGCCACCACTACGACGGTGGGCCCGTCCAACAACGCGCCTGCCACTACTTCGACCACCGCCGCGCCGACGACGACCACCACCGCACCGCAGACGACGACCACAACCGCGGCTCCGTCCACGCCGCCGCCGAGCGGTGGCGGGGTGTGCCCGGTGGCCGGTGCGGTCTCCTTCACCGACAGCTGGGGGGCACCGCGCTCGGGCGGCCGCACCCACAAGGGTGTCGACATGATGGCGGCGAGGGGAGTGCCGATCGTGGCCATCTTCTCGGGAAACGTGTACCGGCTCTCCAACAGCGCCCTCGGTGGGAAGTCGGTCTATTTCCGCTCCGACGCCGGTGACATGTACTACTACGCCCACCTCGACGGCTTCGGCGACATCAGCCCGGGTCAGAGCGTCCCCGCCGGTTACGTGCTCGGCTACAACGGATCGACAGGAAACGCCCCCGACTACCTGCCCCATCTCCACTTCGAGTACCACCCCGGAGGCTCCGGTGCGGTCAACCCTTACCCGCTGGTCCGCAGCCTCTGCTGAGCAGTTGTTTCTCGAACCCAGGGTTACAGGCCCCGCTCAGCGAAGTCCAGCGCCCTGAGATCGGGTCAATGACGCGAGAAAGGGACCCTCGCGGGTCCCAATCTCAGAGGAGCCTCCCTTGCCCCCAACTCCCAGCGCGCTGCTGGCACGTTCGAGGGTCACTATTCATCACGGAGGGTGATATCTCAATGACTGTTCGTGACTCCCTCATAGGGACTAGTCCATGGTTGTGCATAACTCGGGAGCTGCTGACGACGACGCGGCCGTGTGGCGTGTGTTTATGGTCTGACGTCGCAACCGACCAATAAGGAGCCCCATTGACCACTCCCGAATCCCCGACGCCGCAGCCAGCGTCGATCCCCTCCCCCCTCGCCGACTGGGGAACCAGAGCGATTGGGTTCCTGATCGATATCTTGCCCATGATCATCCTCAGTGCGCTCACCTTCTGGAGCGACTTCCTAGGCTTCGTGGGCTCGCTGGTCGGGATCGCCTACACGGTGTTCATGGGTTACCTCGACGGCCTGACCGGCCAGACTCCCGGGAAGGCCGTAATGGGGATCAGGCTGGTCAACGAGCAAGGGGAGGCGATCGGAAGTGGTGCCGGGATCGGGCGCAAGTTCGTCCACATCGTCGACAGCATGGTCTGCCTGTTGGGTTGGTTGCTTCCGTTGGTCGACGAAAAGCGACAGACGATCGCCGACAAGCTGATGCAGACGTACGTCGTCACCGGAGCCGAGAAGAAGGCGTTCTCGGTCGACCTGTGGCGGCCACCGCAGCAGGCGAGCTAGGCCGCCCCGTCCTCGAGGTCGGAGATCAGCTTGGCGATGCGGCCGGTGCAGGTCTCCATGTCCGCCGGCGGCACCGCGGCCATGACCTTCTCGATCATCTTGGCGAGTGCCGCCGCAGCGGGACCGGACTCCGGGTCCATTACTACCGGCCTGCCGTTGTCACCGCCCTCGACGACCGCCTGATCCAGGGGCACCGACCCGAGCAGGGCGACGCCGAGCTCGTCTGCGAGCTGATGGCCACCGCCCTGGCCGAAGACCTCGCCTGACATGTTCTCGATGACCCCGACCACGGGCATGTGTGATCGGCGGGCCATGTCGGCTACGCGGATCGCCACCCGCTGCGCCGCGGCCTGAGGAGTGGTGACGACGACCATCTCCGCCTGGGGGAGCATCCGGGTCAGCGCCATCTGCACGTCGCCGGTGCCGGGAGGCATGTCGAGGATCAGGTAGTCGAGATCGCCCCAGTTGACTTGTTTGAGGAATTGCTCCAATGCCTTGGACAGCATGAGGCCCCGCCACATGAGTGCGGTCTCCTCCGACTCGATGATCAGCCCGGTGGACACGACCTTCACTCCGTTGGCCTCCACCGGCTCGATCATCCTGGTCTCGGCGTTGGCCTCCAACTTTGCGTCGGCGCCGATCATCCGGGGGATGGAGAAGCCCCAGATGTCGGCGTCGAGGAGACCGACCGAGAATCCTTCGGCTGCAAGACCCGCGGCGAGGTTCACCGAGATCGAGGACTTGCCGACTCCGCCTTTGCCCGATGCCACAGAGATGACCCTGGTCGTCGAGGCCACCTGGGTTGGCTCGGCGTTCTCCCGTGCATTGCGGCGCGCCACCGACATGAGCTCGGCGCGCTGGCGCTTGGTCATGGCGGTGGTGCGCACGTTGACGTTCTCGACTCCGGGCATGGCCTCGACCCGACGACGGGTGTCGCCTTCGATCTGAGACCGGAGCGGGCACTCTGCGATGGTCAGGGCGAGCCCGATATCCACGGTGGACCCGTCGATGACGACATCGGTGATCATCCCCAACTCGACGACGTTGCCTCCGAGCTCGGGGTCGCGTACTCCCTCCAGGGTCTTCATCACCTGATCTGTGGTGAGGGCCGACATGACAACAAGGCTAATTTCCACTATGTGTATCGGGGAAATCCCCGGCAGGGCCCGATGGAATGTCGATGCCCGTCACGGGCGTTACAATGGGTGAGAGTTCAGGTAGGAGCCAATGACACAGATTCTGTCCATCAAGTCATCGCAGCCACAGAAGACCGTGAACCTCACGGACACGGCGGTCGCCAAGGTGCGCGAACTGATCGCCGGTGAGGAGGAAGAAGGTCTCGCCCTGCGTATGGCCGTCAGGCCGGGGGGATGCTCTGGCTTCTCCTATGAGATGTACTTCGACTCCGAGATCGACGACAGCGACATCGTCGAGGAATTCGAGGATGTGAGGGTCCTGGTCGATCCGCAGAGCGCCGACATGGTGCGTGGTGCCACCCTCGACTACAAGGAGGGTCTGATGGGCGCCGGCTTCGCCATCGACAACCCCAACGTCACCCGCAGCTGTGGTTGCGGCAACTCTTTCAGCTGAGAGCCCCTCGTCGGCTTGCATGAGGAGACCCGGCCCCGGCCGGGTCTCTTTCATATCTGGGTACCCTCGGCGGAACGCCAGACATAGGAGCAGCGAAGTTGCCCAAGACCGTCCCCGAAACGCCATCGGCGCCGAAGTCGTTGGCGCCCTATTCGCCGGCCGCCGAAGCCGCCGGGCTCGTCTTTCTCTCCGGGCAGGTGGGTCTCGACCCGGAATCGGGTGAGCGCGCCCGTGAGGATGTGGCCGCCCAGGCTCATCAGGTGATGTCCAACATCGGTGCGATCCTCGGAGACCTCGGGCTCGGATACGAGGACATCGTGAAGACGACGATCTTCCTCGCCGACATCGATGACTTCGCCACGGTCAACGAGGTATACGCCTCCTATTTCGAAGGTGAATACCCGGCCCGTACCACGGTGCAGGCAGGTGCCCTCCCCGCGGCGTTCCTGGTCGAGATAGAGGTGGTGGCAGCACGATGAACCAGCGGGAAGTATTCGACGCACTCGGGATCGAGTCGCACAACTCCGGTGCCTACGCCGGGGAGTGGCTCGAGGCCACCGGCCAGACCGTGGATGTGATCAACCCGGCCACGGGCGGGTCGATCGCCACCGTCACCAAGGCCTCGCGAGACGACTACGAGCAGGTGGTGCAATCGTCGGTCGAGACCTTCTCCAGATGGCGCGACCTGCCACCGCCGAAGCGGGGGGAGTTCGTCCGACTCTTCGGCAACGCGTTGCGGGAGAACATCGACGCCCTCGGGGCGCTGGTCACTCTGGAGAACGGGAAGATCCACGCCGAAGGTGTCGGTGAGGTGCAGGAGATGATCGACATCTGCGACTTCGCCGTCGGTCTGTCCCGCCAGCTCTACGGGAAAACCATGGCCTCGGAGCGGCCCAATCACCGCATGTACGAGCAATGGCACCCCCTGGGCCCCGTGGGGGTGATCTCCGCGTTCAACTTCCCGGTGGCGGTGTGGTCGTGGAACGCCACCATTGCCTCCGTCTGTGGCGACACGGTCCTGTGGAAGCCTTCCGAGGCGACACCGCTGACCGCCATCGCGGTCACCAAGATCGCCGAGAAGGTTATGGCCGGATCGGGGTTCGAAGGCGTGTTCAACCTCGCCGTCGGCGACGGGGAGACGGTCGGATCGGCGCTCACCGCGGATACCCGTGTTCCTCTGGTCTCGGCGACGGGATCATGTGCAATGGGACGCATCGTCGGTCCCGCGGTGGCGCAGCGCATGGGCCGGACCATCCTCGAGCTCGGGGGGAACAACGCCATCATCGTCATGGACGACGCCGATCTCGATCTGGCGGTGCGAGCTGCCCTGTTCGCCGCGGTGGGGACTGCGGGTCAACGATGCACGTCGCTGCGTCGACTCCTCGTCCACCGCGCCGTTGCCGACAAGCTGGTCAGTCGGCTTGCAGAGGCCTACGGGCAGGTGACGATCGGTGATCCTCTCGAGGAGGGCACCCTGATGGGCCCGGTCATCGCGGAGGCGGCGATCGAGCAGATGATGAGTGCGATCGAAACCGCCCGCTCTCAGGGCGGCGAGGTGATCACCGGAGGCAGCCGCATCGATCGCGACGGCTTCTACGTCGAGCCCACCATCGTCCGGGTGCCGAAGGACGCCTCCATCACTCAGGACGAGACCTTCGCCCCGGTGCTCTGGATCATCGAGTTCGACACCCTCGAGGAGGCGATCGAGATTCAGAACGGTGTCACCCAGGGCCTTTCGTCTGCGATCTTCACCGAGTCTCTCAAGAACGCGGAGCGCTTTCTCAGCGCCACCGGCTCCGACTGCGGGATCGCCAACGTCAACATCGGCACGTCCGGTGCGGAGATCGGCGGTGCCTTCGGTGGCGAGAAGGAGACTGGCGGCGGCAGGGAGGCCGGCTCCGACGCCTGGAAGGCCTACATGCGCCGTCAGACGACCACGATCAACTGGGGTGACGATCTGCCGCTCGCCCAGGGCATCGAGTTCGGATAGGCGGCCAAAGGGTGGACGCCGAAGCCTGGGACGAGCGATATCGCGCTGCAGACAGGCTGTGGTCGGCGACACCCAACGTCTTCGTCGCCAACCGTTTCGCCGAGGTCGAACCCGGTGTCGGCCTCGACCTCGCCTCCGGCGAGGGTCGCAACGCAATTTGGCTGGCGGAACGAGGCTGGGAGATGGTGGCCGTCGACTTCTCCTCCGTCGCCCTCGACCGGGGTCGGGCGCTGTCGGATCGGGTCGAGTTCGTCGAAGCCGACGTGTTCTCCTGGGAGCCCGAGCGGAGTTTCGACCTCGTCCTCATCGCCTACCTGCAAGTAGAGGCCGAGCCACTGTCCGAGCTGGTGGGGCGGGCCCGGGGATGGCTGAGACCCGGTGGGGAGCTGTTCATGGTCGGCCACGACATCTCCAATCTCGATGAGGGAGTGGGCGGACCTCAGTCACCCGAGCTGCTCTGGGACCTCGACCTGATGCTCGAGTGGCTTGGCGAGCTGCGTCTCATCGAGGGTGGGGTCCACCTCCGCCCGGTCGAGGTCGACGGTGATATCGCCCATGCCCGGGACACCTTGATCAGGGCCCGGCGCGTCTGAACTGGACGCAGCCGTTGTCGTCGGCGAGACCACAGATCCGGTATATCCCGGGAGGCTCGGCGAACACCCGCACCAGGTAGTCGCGCTCGGGAACCACGGCGCATGGGGGATCGGGAGTCGCAGGCCGCCATGCGCTCCGGCGAATGTCCGCAACGGTGTGTGTCTGTCCGACGGTGGACCATCCCAACAGCGTCCAGCGCTCCAGCTCCAGACAAACCCCTCCCGACCTTCGCACCGCGGCGTCTACTTCCTCGTCGACACGGGGTGCGGTCAGGGCGAGGAAGAGAGCAATCCCGGCCACCAGACCGGCGACCGCCAGGACTCGTCGTCCGCGGCCGCTCATCGTTCACACTTTCTGAAGCGCGCGGTCGAGGGCTGCGATCAGGTCTTCGGCGTCTTCGAGACCCACGGAGAGTCTGACCAGCCCATCGGTGATCCCGGCGGCGATTCGCTCGTCTCTGGGCACCGCGGCGTGGGTCATGGTCACCGGGTGTGTGATCAGCGACTCGACCGAACCCAGGTTCTCGGCCAGGCTCCACAAGTCGATCGAGTCCATGAGGGTCTTCCCGGCGTCGACTCCTCCTCTCACCTCGAAGCAGACCATCGCACCGAACCCCGACGCCTGTCGCGCCGAGATCTCGTGTTGGGGGTGGTCTGCCAGCCCGGGGTAGTTGACGTACTCGACCTCGTCATGGGTCTGGAGGAATTGGGCTATGGAGAGGGCCGTGGCCGACTGTCGATCCATGCGCTCGCTCAGCGTCTTGGTCCCCTGGAGGGTCAGCCACGCCACCATCGGCGACATGACGAGCCCTGCCGAGATGCGGGCGAATGCAACCTTCTCCTGGAGACCCGTGTCGTTGACCACCACGGCGCCGCCGAGTGTGGCGTTGTGGCCGTCGAGGAACTTGGTGGTGGAATGGACGATCACGTCGGCACCCAAATCGAAGGGTCGCTGGAAGTAGGGGGTCAGGAACGTGTTGTCGGTGACGTGGAGGACGTCGGCTTCCTGGCATATCGACGACACCGCGGCCAGGTCGGTGACCTTCAGCGTCGGGTTGGCCGGGCTCTCCGTGAACACCAGCCTCGTGTTCTCCTTGATCGAATCTGCGACCCGGTCCGTGTTCGAGGCGTCGATGAAGTCGACCTCCACCCCGAACTTGCGCAGGAACTGGTCGGCATAGCGGTAGGTCCCCCCGTAGACGACGTCGGCGATGACGACGTGATCACCGGCTTCGAGAAGGGCGAGGAACACGGCCACCGTCGCCGCCATGCCGGAGGCGTAGGCGGTGGTGTCCACGCCGCCCTCGAGTGCGGTCAGTTTCTCCTCGAGGGCCCTGACCGTCGGGTTGCCGGCCCGGGAGTAGGAATACCCCTTCCCCATGTACTCGTCGACCGAGTCCTGGACGAAGGTGGTCGACTGGTAGATCGGGGTGAGGATGGCGCCGGTGGTGGGGTCGGGGTCGACCCCGGCATGAATCTGTTTGGTGCGAAAACCCATGACACGATTGTGCCACGGGCGGTGGGACACCGTCCCATCCCGGAGTCTCTTCCCATCCAGTGGTGAATGCCCGTCGATCAGCCCCAGCGGTAGCCGACCGAGCGAACCGTGCTGATCCACGACGCCCGCTCCTGGCCGAGTTTGGAACGGAGACGGCGAACGTGGACGTCGACGGTGCGGGCGCCGCCGTAGTACTCATAGCCCCAGACCTTGGACAGGAGTTGTTCCCGTGACCACACCCGGCCCGGGTTCCCCACGAGAAAGCGGAGCAGCTCGTACTCCATGTAGGTGAGGTCCATGGGCTCTCCGGCGAGGGTGGCCTGATAGGTCAATGGATTGAGCTCGAGGTCTTTGAAGCGGAGCAGCTCGTCCCCCGCCTCCACGGCGACGAGTCTCCGAATCCGGATCCGGAACTCGATCGGGTCGATGGGTCCTACCACGAAGTCGGCCACCGCACCGCTGCTCTCCACCAGGGCGAGATGCTCGGGGGCGACCACCAGGAGGACAGGCAGGCCGAGCATCTCCTCGATACGGGCCACCTCACGGAGCTGACGCAACGGGCCGTGACCCAGTTCGACGACGAGGAGGTCCGCCTCGTGCAGCGAAGCGCTTTCCACCCCGATGTCGTCGATGGTCTTCACCGAGACATCTGACAATGCCAGTCCGTCGGCCAGGTTGTCGGAGTGCCTCTCGGGATAGACCGCGGCGATCACAGGACCGGCAGGTAGGTCTCTAGCTCGAAGCGGGACACGTGACTCTGGTAACGCGCCCACTCGGCCCGCTTGTTTCTCAGGAACCAGTCGAATACATGCTCGCCGAGTGCTTCCGCCACCAGGTCGGAAGACTCCATGATGTCGAGAGCCGATGCCAGGGTGTCGGGAAGCCGCTTGGCGCCAACGGCAGCCCGCTCAGCGGGGGTCATCTGATGGACGGCGGCGGCGATCTCGGGGGGGAGTTCGTATCCTTCCCTGATCCCTGCCAGCCCGGCGGCGAGGATCACCGAAAGGGCGAGATAGGGATTGCAGGCGGCGTCGGCGGCCCGGTATTCGACCCGCACCGACGACGGCTTGCCTTTCTTCACCGACGGCACCCGGACCAGGGCAGACTGGTTGTTGCGCGCCCAGGACATGTATATCGGGGCGTCGAATCCGCCAACGAGACGCTTGTAGGAGTTGACCCACTGGTTGGTGACCGCGGTCATCTCGGCGGCATGTCTGAGGAGGCCGGCGATGAACGCCTCGGCGACCTTCGACAGCCCTCCCGGAGTACCGGGCTCGTGGAAGGCGTTGGTGTCACCTTCGAACAGCGACACATGGAGGTGCATGCCCGAGCCGTCGTGCTCTTGGAGTGGCTTGGGCATGAAGGTCGCGTAGATGCCCGAATGGAGGGCGACTTCTTTGACGGTGAGCCGGGCGGTCATGATGTTGTCGGCCATGGTGAGGGCGTCGGTGTACCGGGCGATGATCTCGTGCTGGCTTGGGGCCACCTCGTGGTGGGAGTGCTCGATGGGGATGCCGAGCTGTTCGAGAGCGTTGATGGTCTTGCGCCGGTATTCCTGGGCGACGTCGAGAGGCGTCAGGTCGAAGTATCCGCCATGGTCGAGGACCTGAGGTTCGGGCCCGCTGTCGGCGAAGTAGAAGAACTCCAGCTCGGGGGCGGTGAAGAAGGTGTAACCCATCTCGGATGCCTTCTCCAGGTTTCGTTTGAGGACCGTGCGCGGGTCTCCGTCGAAGGGCTCGCCGTCGGGAGTGGTGATGTCGCAGAACATGCGGGCGACCTGTTGTTCGGTTCGCCATGGCAGCACCGCGAAGGTGGTGGGATCGGGACGTGCCAGCATGTCGGCTTCCTGGATGCGGGCATAGCCGTCGATCGACGAGCCGTCGAAGGTCATCCCCTCCTCGAAGGCCACCTCCAGCTCCGCCGGGCTGATCGCCACCGACTTGAGGAAACCGAGGACGTCTGTGAACCACAGCCGGATGAACCGGATTCCCCGCTCCTCGACCGTGCGCATCACGTAGTCGGACTGCTTGCTCATCTATCCACCGAACTCGAGGCTAAGAGGACCATATATGACCCCAGGAACCTGAGGTTCGCAAATACCAGCGGGGTTCAGGCGCTGCGACGGCGTTCGGCGAGCCACTTCCGGCGGAGCGATTTGCGCTCCCGCTCGGAGGTGCCTCCCCAGATCCCGGAGCGCTGATTCGTCTCCAGTGCGTACTCCAGGCAGTCGTCGATCACGGGGCAGACGGCGCACACGGCCTTGGCCTTCTCGACGTGGGCTTCGTCGGCTCCGTCCGTCGAGGGGAAGAAGAGCGAGTTGGGGTAACCGGAACAGGCCGCTTGGGCCCTCCAGTCCGCAACCAGCTCGGCTGCGAGTTGTGCTGGCCCTAAGGTCACACCTTCATATTGGCGGTGTGCCGTGCGGGTGGCAAAACGAGGTGAGGGGCGGTTTCTCATGTCTGACGGCTGGTCGGAGCCCGCCTCGCACGGTGTGAGAGCCTCGGCGTTCCTGCTCATGTGCACCTCCGACCGTCGGGCATCCGGACAAGGGTCCCGCCAGTGACTTTCCCGCCGCATCGAATAGCCTCTGGGATGTGCCCAAGATCCGAGCCGCCTCGATAGACGAACACAAGGAGCTGACCAGACGCTCCCTGCTCGACGCGGCCTTCCGGGTCATAGCCGAGGCGGGCACGGCCGAGATCCCCTTGGGTGAGATCGCTCTGGCGGCGGGAGTGGGACGAACGACGTTCTACGACTACTTCGACGACCGAGACGATGTGATCGCATCGCTCGTCGAGGAGAAGCTGCCTGACGTGATCACTGAGCTGATCGATTCCGTTCCCGACCGCCTCGAGACCCCCGAGCGCTTGGCGAAGCTCGCCTCCGCAACGGTCGAGTTCGTGGCCACCGACCGCGTCTTCGGGGTCATCCTCCATCGCGAGGCCGGGAGGATGGGTCTGGACGCCCAGGAGCGGATCCGGCGCTCGCATGCCGAGTTGGCCACGGAGTTGGCTTCGATCTACCTGACCGGTGTGACAGAGGGAGTCTTCCGGGAGATGCCGCCGTATCTCGCCGGTCGGCTCATCCAAGATACGATCATGTCCGCGGCCCGGGCCCTCATC
Organism: uncultured Acidimicrobiaceae bacterium; assembly: GCA_964645875.1. Lineage (GTDB taxonomy): Bacteria > Actinomycetota > Acidimicrobiia > Spongiisociales > ZC4RG35 > JANQRA01. Next base: position 25,853 of record CAZYCX010000004.1, on the reverse strand, counting down.
GACGACGACTCCCGTCGAGAAGAGGTCACCGAAGGTGTGGAGTCCTTCCTGCTCGGCGGTTTGGGACGCGGGCGTTGACCCGCCGGTGAGCCGAGCCGATACATGTCTGAGACCATGAGCCTGATAACCCCGGACACCTACATCAACCGTGAGCTCTCGTGGCTCGACTTCAACAAGAGGGTGTTCGCCCTCACCGGGCGTGAGGGCTTCCCCCTGCTGGAGAAGGCCAAGTTCCTCGCCATCTGGTCTTTCAACCTGGACGAGTTCTTCCAGGTGAGGGTGGCCGGCCTCAAGGAGCAGGTGGCCCATGGCCTTCGCTCTGCCACGCCCGACGGGCTCACCCCGGGCCAGCAGCTCGCTGCGATCAGGTCCGACGTCGACGCGCAGTATCAGGAGATCTCGAAGCGTTTTCTCTCGGAGATCGCCCCCGCTCTCGCCAAGGAGGGGATCGTCTTCAGCGACTACTCCACCCTGGACGACGACGATCGCGAGTTCCTCGACGACCAGTTCCGGGAGTTGGTGTTCCCGGTGGTGACCCCGCTCGCAGTCGATCCGGCACACCCGTTTCCCTACATCTCGAATCTCTCCCTGAACCTGGCGATCTTCGTGCGCAACCCGGAGACGAGGATCACGCGGTTTGCCCGGGTCAAGATCCCTCCGATCCTCCCCCGGTTCGTGGTCCTACCCGACGGCGAGCGTTTCGTGCCCCTCGAGCAGGTCATCGCCTCCCATGTCGACTCGTTGTTCCCGGGGATGGAGGTGCTGGGCCACCACGTCTTCCGGGTCACCCGCAACGCCGACTTCGAGGTCGAGGAGGACGAGGGGGGCGATCTCCTCATGTCGATCGAGTCGGAGCTGACCCAGCGCAGGTTCGGTCGTGTGGTCCGTCTCGAGGTGCATCCCGACATGCCCGGGGAGGTCCTGGACCTGTTGCTCCGCGAGATGGGGGCCACCGAGGAAGATGTCTACCGCGTCGACGGGCCACTCGATCTCGCCGGTCTCTGGGGGGTGTACGAGCTCGAGCGACCCGAGCTGAAGTTCCCGGTCTTCTCCGGGGTCACTCCGCCTCGTCTCTCGTCGGGGTCGGCCTCGGGTGACTCGGTGGACTTCTTCGAGGTGATCCAGCAGGGCGACCTCATGGCCCACCACCCCTATGACTCCTTCTCCTCGACCGTGGAGGCGTTCATATCGCGGGCGGCGAAGGATCCGGACGTGCTCGCCATCAAGATGACCCTCTATCGGACCAACCGCAACAGCCAGATCATGCAGTCACTCATCGAGGCCGCCGAGCGAGGGAAGCAGGTGGTGGCCCTGGTCGAGCTCAAGGCTCGCTTCGACGAGGAGCGGAACATCGAGTGGGCACAGCGGCTTGAAGACGTCGGAGTCCACGTGATGTACGGCGTCGTCGGGCTGAAGACCCACACCAAGATCTCACTGGTGATGAGGAGAGAGGGCGACCGGATCGTGAGATATGCCCATATCGGTACCGGCAACTACAACGAGACCACCGCCCGGAACTACGAGGATTTGGGTGTGTTCACGGGCGATCCGGATCTGGGATCCGATCTCTCCGACCTGTTCAACTACCTGACCGGCTACAGCCGCCAGACTCGCTACCGCTCACTGGCAGTCTCGCCCGACGGGATCCGCGACCGCATCGTCAGCCTCATCGAAGACGAGACGGCGCGCGCGGACGGGCACATCACCATGAAGATCAATTCCCTGGTGGACGAGGGGATCATCGAGTCGCTCTACCGGGCATCACAGGCCGGTACCAGGGTGGATCTGTGTGTCCGTGGGATCTGCGGATTGGTTCCTGGCGTGTCGGGCCTGTCCGAGAACATCACGGTGCGTTCCATCGTCGGTCGCTATCTGGAGCACTCCCGGATCTACCGCTTCGGGGCGAGGGGCCGGGAGCGTCAGTACCTGTACGGGTCGGCCGACATGATGCCGCGGAATCTCGATCGTCGCGTCGAGGTTCTGGCTCCGGTCAGCGACCCCGACCTCCAGTTCCGGTTCGACGAGATCCTCGACGTGGTATTCGCCGACGACACCCTCGCCTGGGTGCTGAAGCCGAATCGGACCTGGGTGCGGGTCGAGGGGGAGGGCGCGGTGGACACTCATGAGGCCCTGCAGGAACTGGCCCAGGTCCGCAGCACTGCGCAACTGATCTGACGCCACCCGCCTCCCCTTCTTGCTCAATGGACATTGAGTCAATATAATCTGAGATTATGAACGTAGAAGAGAGAGCCGCGGTCCATGCGGCTCTCGGTGATGCCCGACGCCTGATGATCGTCGACGAGTTAGCGCTCGGGGATCGCACGGTGGCGGAGCTGGCGGAGAGGATCGGGATGAGAGGCAATCTCCTCGCTCATCACCTCGATGTCTTGGCTCAAGCCGGTGTGATCGAACGACGTATCTCCGAGGGAGACCACCGGCGCCGCTACGTCTACCTGCGCTTGGCCGGGATCCCGGCTCTCACCGGTGGAGAGCCGGTTGCCCGCGGCACGGTGACATTCGTCTGCACCCACAATTCGGCTCGTTCCCAGTTCGCTGCTGCCTTGTGGGAAGACCGCACGGGTCTGCCTGCCGAGAGCGCAGGCAGCGACCCGAGCCTCGAGGTCCATCCACATGCTGTGAGGGCCGCCGCCGAGTTCGGCGTCGATCTCGCCGGGAACCGGCCCGGGGGCTATGAGCGGCTCAGCCCTGACCCCGACCTGCTCATCAGCGTCTGCGACAGGGCGCGCGAGACCGGCCTCCCCACGGCCCGTCGGCATCTCCACTGGTCAGTGCCCGACCCGGTTTCTGTCGGTACTCCTGCTTCCTTCCGCGCAGCCTTCGGTGAGATCGCCGCCAGGATCGAACGTCTGGCTGACCGGGACGGACCGGTTCGTTGAGCCGGAGCTCGATCGCCGAGGCTGTGGGCACCGGGCTCCTCCTCTACATCATCGTCGGGAGTGGAATCGCCGCCGAGACTCTGGGAGGCGATCCGACGACCCAACTGCTGGCTCATGCGCTCGCGGTGGGGCTCGGGCTCGGTGTGCTGATCGCCATCTTCCAGACCGTCTCCGGGTCACACTTCAACCCCGCCGTCACCTTTGCCTTCTGGCGATCCGGCACCGTCGATGCCCGGTCGGCGGCCGGATATGCGTTTGCACAGATCGGTGGTGCGTTTGCCGGCATGGTCATGGCCCACCTCAGTTTCGAGATGGCGGCGGTGTCCATCTCGGGGAGTGTCCGCGCGGGTCCGGGCCTGGTGTTGGCCGAGGCAGTCGCCACGTTCGTCCTGGTCTTCGCCATCCTCGCTCTGGTCCGCACCGGACGGGCCGGGTTGGTTCCCGCGACGATCGGCGCTTGGGTGGCGGCGATCGTCTTCGCCACATCGAGCACCGGCTTCGCCAATCCCGCGGTGACGGTGGCCAGGATCTTCACCGACAGCTACACCGGCATCGCACCCGGGTCGGTCGTCGGATTCGTGGTGGCTCAGGCTCTCGCCGCGCTGATCGCGGCCCCCTTGGCGCAGTATCTCTTCCCCAATCCAGTCCGTTCGACCCGATAGGAGCCCTATGCCTGTGACACTGAACACCGCCGAGCAGCTGCAGATCCGCGAAGCCGCCGAGCGGCTGAAGCGCCGCTTCGATGGACAACTCAACACGGAGACCATCGAGCGGTTTATCGCCGACTCTCTCGATACTCTCGTGCAACGAGCCACCAACAGCACATGGGTTCCGCTGATCGCAGAGCGCTTCGCTCGTGACCGCCTCCGCGCTTTGGTCCGCATGGAGTCGGAACTGAATCTCAATCCGAGCGTCCTCTTCCTCTGTGTGCACAACGCAGGCCGGTCTCAGATGGCCGCAGGTTGGATGCGACACCTCGCCGGCGATCAGGTGGATGTCTTCTCCGGCGGCTCCGAGCCGGCGGAGTCGGTCAACCGGGTGGCCGTCGCCGCCATGGCCGAGAAGGGGATCGACATCGGCACAGAGATCCCTCAGCCGTGGGCCGACGAGATCATCCGGGCCGCCGACATCGTGGTGACGATGGGTTGTGGGGATGCCTGCCCGGTGTTTCCGGGCAAGCGCTATGTGGATTGGGAGTTGGATGACCCGGCGGGCAAGCCCATCGAGGAGGTTCGGGTGATTCGCGACGACATCGAGCGACGCGTGCGCGGGCTCCTGGCAGAGTTGGGCATAACGGCACAGGGCCAGGTCGGCTGACCGCTCACGCCTCGTAGCATCGAGAGGGACGCTCGACAGGGAGTCACCTTGATGCCCGTGGGGGCAACCAGTCAAGACAAGCCGGCGCCAGGAATGGACTCGAGCGCCGGTCGGTGGTTGGCCCGGCTGGCCGCCCTGGGGCTCGGCGGCGTGTTGGCCCTAGCCTTTCCCGAGCCCGGTCTGTGGTGGCTGGGCTGGATCGGGCTTGCTCCAATCTTCGTTCTGGTGGCCATCGCCCCGAACCGACGAGACGCCCTGACGAGGAGCTGGCTGGCCGGCGCCGGATATCTCACCGCTCTTCACTCCTGGGTGATCCCGTACACCGGCGTCTTCACCATCGCTCTCTCGGCGTTCGTCGGCCTGTTCTGGCTGCCACTTGGTCTGGCTTGCTGGTGGGCTTGGGGTCGGGGCACGACATCGGAACGAAGGGGACTCGGGCTGGTCCTGGTCCCCTCGGTGTGGCTGGTAACGGAGGCACTCAGATCCTGGGAGTACCTCGGCGGGACCTGGGGTCTGCTCGGGCTCAGTCAGTGGCAGGTGGGACCCATCCTCCAGGGAGCCGCGCTCGGCGGAGTGTGGCTGCTCAGTTGGGCCATGGCCGCCTCGAATGCCGCACTTGCAGTCGCCATCACTCCGCGAGCAACCGGGAAGCCTCCATGGCTCGCCCCCGTCGCCATCGCCCTGGCACTCCCGCTGTCACTTGCCCTGTTCGGAGTGCTCCGGTCGGATCCGCCCGAGGCGGGGTCGATCACTGTGGGCGGCGTCCAGCCGGGGGTGTTCGACGACCGTGCTGCTCGCCTCGACGCCCACATCGAGGAAACTCACGCATTCGCTGGAGGCGATGATGTCGACTTCGTGGTGTGGGGCCAGACCAGCGTGGCTTACGACCCCTTCCTCGAGGAGACCGTCGGTGAGCGACTTCAGGCCGTGACGGACGCGATTGGGGCCGACCTCTTCGTGAACGTCGACGTTCGATCGGAGACGGGCATCGTCAAGACCACGGTCCAGTTCACGTCGGATGGACCGGCGTCGGAGTCGTACGGGAAGCGGCGGCTGGTTCCGTTCGGTGAATACATCCCCCTCCGTCCCCTGTTTGGCTGGGTGTCCGACTTCACCCAGGCGGCGACCCAAGACCGCATTCGTGGTCAGGGACCGGTGGTGATGCGAACCGCCGGCCTCACCATCGGCCCGCTCATCTCGTATGAGTCCACCTTCCCCGACATGCGACGTGAACTGGCCCGACTGGACGTAGACCTGACTGTCGTCCAGGGAGGGACCCAGACGTTCCAAGGCACGTGGGCCCAGCCCCAACAGGCGAGCTATGAGGCGGTGAAGGCGGTGGCGTCCGGTCGACCCGCGGTGCTGGTTGCGGTGAGCGGGGTCTCGGCCGCCTTCGACTCGAGAGGCCGGCTCCTTATGTGGTATCCGGCCGACCACGTGGGGACCTTCGTCGTCGACGTGCCGCTGGGCAAGGAGGACACCCCTTATGTACGTTTCGGAGACTGGGTGGTGTGGCTGTCGCTGGTCGTGGTGGCGTTGATCATCGTCATACACGCCGTGGTCCGCCCATCTGAGAACCCAAGGTCGTAGACGCCGCGAGGCCTGGAATCCAGGGTTCACAAGATTCACAAGATTCACCTCCCGTTCATCTCGTCATTGCCGACGGGTTAACCCCGATTCCTATGTTCCTGGGAGTTCTCAACAACATGAGGAGATGAACTGGAATGGAACAGCGAAGACTGCTCGCGCTCGTCGCCGTGCTGGCTCTGGTGCTGGCCGCGTGCGGAAGTGGCGACACCGGCGACGACGGTGGTGACGAAGTCACGACCACGGCCGCGACCGAAGAGCCCGACCCGACGGAGGCGCCCGACGACGGAGACGACATGGGCGACGACGATGACGACATGGGAGATGGGGAGACCTCCCAGTGGGGTCTTCCGATCATTGATCCTCTCGACGTGGACCCCGGCGTCGACGTCGGCATCGCCGGCTCGTCAACCGTCTTCCCCCTGTCCACGGCGGTCCTGACCCAGTGGATCGACGAGGGCGGCCCCGAGTACTCGATCGACTCGATCGGCTCCGGTGGCGGGCTGGAGCGGTTCTGCGAGCAAGGCGCGTCCGATATCGCCAACGCATCCCGAGCGATCAACGATGAGGAGTTTACCGCCTGCACGGAGACCTGGGGGGCTGAGCCGATCGAGGTTCGCGTGGGTAGCGACGCTCTCTCCCTGGTCATTTCTCCGGGCAACTACTTCGCCCAGGAACTGACCCTGGAGGAGATCGCCAACGCGTTCTCACTCACCGACGCCGGTGCCACCTGGGCCGACGTGAACCCGGACTTCCCGGCTCACCCGATCCAGCTGTTCTCGCCGGGCGCTGACTCGGGCACGTTCGACTACTTCAACGAGGTGGTATTCGAAGAGGCAGATCCGCCCCCGATCCTCTCCTCGATCGCAGAGATCGTTGGCGAGGACGACAACCTCACGGTGCGGGGCGTCGCCGAGGACGGCTGCACGGAGGGCGACCTGAGCTCGACCTGTGCCATCGGGTACTTCGGATACGCCTACTACCAGGAGAACGCCGCCGACCTGCAGGTGGTGACCGTCGACGGAGTCGAGCCCAGCGCCGAGTCGGTCAATAACGACACCTACCCGATCGCACGGCCGCTGTACATGTACACCGCTCCGGCGGTCATTCAGGAGAAGCCTCAGGTCGCCGAGTTCATGGCCTACTACCTGAACAACGTCAACGACCTGATCGGACGGGTCGGTTACTTCCCGGCACCGGACGAGAGACTGCAGGAGGCAGCCGACAACATCGCGGCCGCCGCAGGCTGGTAGTCCACCAGATGGCTGGAGCCCGGTCGCACAGGCGATCGGGCTCCACCGCCGGCGATCAGCAGAGGCAACGAGGACGGGGATGACTTCAGAGCAACGAGTCGGGATCGAAGAGCCACCGATGCCCTTCCAGAAGCGACCCAGATGGGGTGAGCTGGCGATCCGGGGCTTTCTGTTCTTCTGTGGCGTCATCTCGATCGCCATCACCATCGGGATCGTCTACGAGCTGGGGAGCGAATCGCTGCTCTTCTTCCAGGACGAACGGGTCTCGGTGGCCGAGTTCTTCACCACCACGATCTGGCAGCCCCAGGTCGGTGGTTTCGGGATCTGGCCCCTGATCCTCGGGACTCTCTACATCAGCCTCATCGCCATGGTGGTAGCGGTCCCGATCGGTCTCGCCTCGGCCATCTACCTCTCCGAGTACGCCTCGGAGCGGGTGCGCGGGTTCTTCAAGCCCGTCCTCGAGGTCCTGGTTGGGATCCCCACCGTCGTCTACGGCTTCTTCGCCCTCACTTTCATGACCCCGGTGCTGCGCTCGATGTTCGGGGCCAACGTGGTCGGCTTCTTCAACGTCCTCTCGGCGGGAATCGTGGTGGGAATCCTCATCGTCCCGTTGATCAGCTCACTCGCCGAGGATTCTCTGCGCGCGGTCCCCGACTCGCTCCGACAGGCCGCCTATGCCCTCGGTGCCTCCAAGCTCGAAGTTTCCACGAGGGTCGTGGTTCCGGCGGCGCTGTCCGGAATCGCCGCCGGCTTCGTGGTGGCCATGTCCCGGGCCGTTGGTGAGACCATGGTGGTCACCCTGGCGGCGGGAGCCTCGCCTCGGAACTTCGCCCTCGGTCAAGACTCCCTGTTCGGCTACATCCTCAACCCGTTTCAGGGTGCCCAGGCGATGACCGGCTACGTGGTCATCACGGCCAGCGGAGACCTCGGCTACAACACCATCGACTACAACTCGATCTTCGCCATCGGTCTCACCCTCTTCTTCATGACGCTGGGCCTCAACTCCTTGAGCCGACGGTTCGTCAAGCGCTTCAGGCAGGCCTACGAATGACGGTCCAAGCCCCCGAGCGCCCCTCACAAGAGCTGTTTCCCGGTCCCGACCAGTACCGCGGGTTTCTCGACAGGCGACGCCGAAAGGCGTTTGCATTCAAGATGTTCTGCCTGGCGATGCTGACCATCGCCGTGCTGGCACTGGCCACCCTGCTCTACACCATCATCAACGACTCGTTCGGTCTCGTGGCCATGATCAACGAGAACGATCCGGAAGACATCGTTGCCGGCCTCGGCTATGACCCGGAGACGACCGCGCTCGGAGATCTCGAGTACGGCGAGTTGGTAGGGCTTCTCGAGGCCAATGTCTCCAGCGGGGTGGGCCGCCGTATGGAACGGGACCAGCGTTTCTACGAGGACCGGCTGGTGTTCGAGTCGGAGGAGGTCTGGGCGGAGATCTGCGGATCGGACCAACCACCAACCGGGTGCGACCTGGGCGCGAGGGGTCAGGCCGATGTCGTTCAGCTGGTCAACGAGCGGGTCGTAGTCCCGGACGTGATCGCCTCCTACGAGCTGGTGCCCTCGTTGCTCGATCCCGAGGGCTTCGAGGAGGTCGTTGCCGCTGGCTTCGCGGCCGACCGTTTCCCCGATCTAGAACCCGACCAGGTGACCATCGAGTGGAGGGCGTGGTTCAACCCCACCTTCCTGACCACACCGCAGAACTCAACGCCCGAGATCGCCGGGATCCGCACCGCCATCATGGGGTCGGCGTGGCTGGTGCTGATCACGGTCGCGTTCGCCGTGCCGGTGGGGGTGGGCGCCGCCATCTACCTGGTGGAGTATGCGAAGCCGACCCGTGTCAACGAGTTCATCCAGACCAACATCAACAACCTCGCCGGCGTGCCCTCGATCATCTATGGCATGCTCGGCCTGGCCATCTTCGTCCGGGTCCTCGAGCCGTTCACCTCCGGTGCAATCTTCACCGACGGCGTTCCCCCGTCGGACAACGGTCGCACTGTGGTCGCTGCCGGCCTGACCCTTGGCCTGCTGACGCTTCCGGTGGTGATCATCAGCGCCCAGGAAGCGCTCAAGTCGGTGCCGGACACAATTCGCCATGCCGGTCTGGCTCTCGGGGCCACCCGATGGCAGACCGTGCGCAGCCAAATCATCCCCGTTGCCCTTCCCGGGATCCTCACCGGCACCATCCTGGCGGTGGCACGCGCCGTCGGTGAGACCGCTCCTTTGATCCTGGTTGGGGCGGCGTCCTTCATCACCACCGACCCATCAGGCCCATTTTCCAAGTTCACCGCCCTCCCGATCCAGATCTTCCAATGGACCTCCTTCCCTCAGGATGAGTTTCGCAACATCGCCGCGGCGGCGAGCATCGCCTTGCTGCTGCTCCTGCTGACCCTCAATGCTGCCGCAGTGATACTTCGCAACCGATACTCCAGGAGAGCCGAATGAGCAACGAGACCTCGACCGAGACCACCATGAGCGATTTGATCGAGGAGCGAATGGCCTCACAACCCGAATCCGAAGACCAGACCACCGCCGAGGGTGTCCGCTCGCCCGCAGTCATCGAGACCAAGGACATGTCTGTGTATTACGGCGACTTCCTCGCCGTGGCCGATGTCTCGCTCGACTTCGGCAGGAATCAGATCTCTGCCCTGATCGGGCCCTCGGGCTGTGGCAAATCGACGGTTCTCAGGTCGCTCAATCGGATGAACGATCTCATCCCGACGGCCCGGACCACCGGCGAGGTCCACTATCACGGTGCGAACATCTACGACGACGGCGTTGACCCGGTCGAGGTCCGTCGCACCATCGGGATGGTCTTCCAGAAGCCCAACCCGTTCCCCAAATCGATATTCGACAACATCGCCTGGGGGGCGCGGATCAACGGCTTTCGCGGCTCCAAGGCCGAGATGGAGGTCTTGGTCCAGGAGGCGCTCGAAGACGCCGCCCTGTGGGACGAGGTCAAGGACAAGCTCGAGGAGTCGGGGTATTCGCTGTCGGGTGGACAACAGCAGCGACTCTGCATCGCCCGTGCCATAGCCACCAAGCCGGACGTGATCCTCATGGACGAGCCTTGCTCGGCCCTCGATCCGATCGCCACCCTGCGCATCGAGGAGCTGATGCTGGAACTCAAGGAGAACTACTCGATCATCATCGTGACCCACAACATGCAGCAGGCGGCCCGGGTCAGCGACAAGACGGCGTTCTTCAACGTCAAGTTGAACGACAAAGGGATGCGCACCGGTCGGCTGGTGGAGTACAGCCCGACCGACCAGTTGTTCACCTCACCTCTGGAAAAGGACACAGAGGACTACATCACGGGTAGATTCGGATGACGGATATCAAAGACACCAACATTCACTTCCATCAAGAGCTGGCCGAGCTCGAGCGCAAGGTTCTGTCCATGGTGGAGCGCGCCGAGCAAATGGTCGAGAAGGCGGTTCAGGCAGTGACCAGCGACGACGTGGAGCTGGCGGCGAAGGTGATCGAGATGGACGAGGGCATCGACGCCACCTATGGCGAGGTGCACCAGGACTGGACCGCGCTCATGGCACGCAACCAGCCACTCGGCTCCGACCTTCGCCGGATGACAATTCTCATCAAGCTCAACGTCACCTTCGAGCGAATGGGCGACCAGTGCGTGAACATCGCCAAGATCGCCCAGTTCAACGAGGGGTTGCCGCGTGTGGAGCGGATCTGTGAGCAGGTCAGGGAGATGGGTGACCTGGTCCGTCCCATGATCCGGACCGCGATCGGGGCGTATCTGCGTGGAGACGTCGATGAAGCGCGTCTGCTGCCGGCGATGGATCAACCTGTCGACCGGCTCAACGCCAACATGTACAAGGAGACCGTGGCGGTCAGGGACAGTCCCGAGCGGCTGGAGTGGGCGACCAAGATGCTGATGGTGTCACGCGCCCTGGAGCGCATCGGCGACCAGGCAGTCGACTTCGGGGAGCAGACGGCGTACCTGATCACAGGGGAGCGAGCCGAGTTCGACGAGGATGGCATGGTCGGGCCGATCGATGACAACCACGAGTGAGCGGCGAGCTCGCCACATCCTGATCATCGAGGACGAGCCGGGTCTGGCCGAGTCGGTGCGCTACGCCCTGGGGGCGGAGGGTTTCGAAGTCTCCGTGGCCGAGAGCGGCTTCGCTGGATTGGAGGCGGCGCGCCGCGACTCACCCGATCTGGTGCTGCTCGACCTGATGCTCCCCGAGATGTCGGGTCTCGACGTGTGCCGCCAGATCCGTCTCTCCTCCGACGTCCCCATCATCATGCTCACCGCCAAGGACTCGGAAGCCGACAAGGTGACCGGTCTCGAGTTGGGCGCCGACGACTACATCACCAAGCCGTTCTCGATGCGGGAGTTGATCGCCCGTGTCCGCGCCCATCTTCGCCGGGCCGACAAGAGCGGGCTCCTCGCCGAGTCGAACGAGGTCCTGCGCGGAGGTGCCATCGAGCTCGACATCGACGCCCACGTAACCAGGGTTGCAGGCACCGAGGTGGAGCTGCGGCCCAAGGAGTTCGAGCTGCTGGAGTCGTTGATGAGGCGCAAGAACCGCCTGGCGGCGCGGCACACGCTCATCGACGAGGTGTGGGGCCCCTCGTACTTCGGTGACACCAAGACCCTCGACGTCCACATCAAGCGACTGCGGGAGAAGCTCGAAGCCGACTCGTCGCAGCCGAAACACATCGTCACGATCCGTGGGCTCGGCTACAAGTTCGTGGATGAGTAGCCGCCCGACGACCCGGCTGTCCTCCCGCTTCCTGATCTACTACGCGGCGGCCTATCTGTTCCTGATCGGGCTGATGTGGCTCGCCGCCGACAGGACCACACGAGCCAATCTCATCGACGACGTTGACGAGGACCTGCTCGTAGCGGCCCGTCTCGCCGCCGACGGCATCCCGGGTGATCCCGACGACTACCAGATGTGGGCGGGCGACGTCTTCGATGTGACCGGGATGAGGGCCACGCTCATCGACGTGGACGGTGTTGTGCTGGCCGATTCGCATTCGGATCCGACGAGCATGGAGAACCATCTCGGCCGACCGGAGGTGGACTCTGCCCTCAGAGGAGAGATCGGAGAGGACCAAAGGGTGAGCGGGAGCACCGACATCGAGCAGCGCTACGTAGCCATCCTCGACGATGAGCTGGTGGTGAGGACCTCGCTGTCCGCGCAGGTGATCGACGACCGGCTCGGTGCGGTGAGGTCGAGCATCCTCATTGCCGCCGCGGCGCTGGGCTTGGTCGGGGTGGCACTCGTAGCCTTCCTGGCACGACGACTCACCGGTCCGATCAGTGAGCTCACCGACCAAGCCCTTGCGATCTCGGAGGGCGACATCGACATCATGCCCCACCGTTCGAAGGTGTGGGAGCTCGACCAGCTGGGTTTGGCGCTGTCGACCCTGGCGAGTCGGGTGGGATCCCGTCTGTCCGACGCCGAGCAGACCACGGCCACGCTGGAAGTAGTCCTCGGGGCGCTGTCTCAGGGCACCATCCTCTTCGATGGGTCCGATCGGGTGGTGTACGCCAATCCGTCGGCATACGCCATCCTGGGCTCGGTGCCCGATGAGCTCTCCGGGCTCGCTCCCTTCCAATTCCAGACGGCGGTGCTAACGGCGCGCCACCGTCGCGACCAGGAGACCCGCCTCGTCGATCACGGCAGCCCCACGCGGCGGTTGCGGGCAGTCGCCACACCGTTCGTGGGCGACGACCGGGTGTTACTGGCGGTGGTCGACATCACCGAGCGAGAGCGAATCGACTCGATCAGGAGGGACTTCGTCGCCAACGCCTCACATGAGTTGAAGACGCCGGTCTCCACGATCATCGCCTCCTCGGAGGCGCTGCGGATGGCGCTGGAGCGCGGGGACGAATCGGCAGTCGGCTTCGCGGCCCGAATCGAAGGCTCTGCGCGCCAACTCGACCGGCTGGTGGCGGACTTGCTCGACCTGTCCCGGTTGGAGAAGGAACACCCGGAGGTGGGGCCGGTGCGGATCGATCACTTGGTCGGCGAGGAAATGCAGCGGGTGAGGAGTGAGGCGGATTCCCAGGGCTTGGTGCTCGAGCTACTCACCCAAGACGTGACCGCGATGGTCAATCAGAGAGACCTGGCCATTGCGTTCAGGAACCTCCTCGACAATGCCATCAGATACACCCCGGAAGGTGGCTCGGTGTCGGTGAAGGTGGCCGGCGTCGGTGACGAGGCTGTGATATCGGTGACCGACACCGGGGAGGGGATACCGACGCGTGACATCGAGCGCGTCTTCGAGAGGTTCTATCGGGTGGACGCCGCCCGCTCCAGGTCGACGGGAGGCACCGGTCTGGGCTTGTCGATCGTCAAGCACGTCGCCGAGAGCCATGGCGGGTCGGTGTCCGTGGAGAGCCAGCTCGGAGCGGGGTCGACGTTCACCATTCGTATCCCCCTCGACGAAAGAGGCGCAGGAACTGCAGCCAATTAGGCTGTACCTGCCCGCCCGGCAAACCAGCCCATGCTCGAATCGATCTCCCAACCTTCGGATCTTCGCTCGCTCAGCCTGGAAGAACTCACCACGTTGAGCGAGGAGATCCGCGCATTCATCCTCGACAAGGTCTCCAGGACCGGAGGCCACCTCTCGCCGAACCTCGGAGTCGTAGAGCTCACCCTGGCCCTCCACCGTGTGTTCGAGTCGCCACGTGATCGGATCATCTGGGACGTCGGGCATCAGGCCTACGTGCACAAGATCATCACCGGCCGTGGCGGGCGGTTCGACTCGCTACGACACACCGGAGGGCTCTCCGGCTACCCGAGCCGCGCCGAGTCGGAGCACGACTTCGTGGAGAACAGCCACGCCTCGACCTCCCTCAGCTATGCGCTCGGCCATGCCCTCGCCGGATACGACGGCTGGACCGTGGCCGTCATCGGCGACGGCGCATTCACCGGCGGCATGGCATACGAGGCCCTGAACCACATCAGTGTCGCCCGCCCCGAGCGTCTGATCATCATCCTCAACGACAACGGGCGCTCCTATGCCCCGACGATCGGTGGCCTCGCCGCCCTCTCCAACATCGCCCACTACCGGATCGATCCCCGCTACGAGAAGGCGAAGCACGCCATCGGCCGGATGCTGCGCGGCATTCCCCTGGTCGGGGAGACGGCCGACGAGATGGCCAGCCGCATGAAGGATGCGGTCAAGCAGATCCTCGAGCCCGCCACCGTGTTCGATGCCCTCGACATCAAGTACACCGGAGCCATCGACGGCCACGACATCGCGGTCATCGAGGAGACCCTGGAGCAGGCCAAGACTTATCGGGAGCCGGTCGTGGTCCACGTCATCACCGAGAAGGGCAACGGTTACCGCCCGGCGATCGAGGACGAGGAGGAGAAGCTGCACGGGGTAAAGCCCTTCGACGTCGCCACGGGCAAGGCCTACAAGTCGGAGCTGAAACTCACCGACGTGGCCGGGCGAGCGGTGGCCGAGGCGGCGGCGAGACGTCCCGACCTCATCGGAGTCTCGGCGGCGATGATCTCCAGCTCCGGCCTGAAGCAGATGGCGCAGCGATTCCCCGACCGGGTGTTCGACACCGGGATCGCCGAGCAGCACACAGTGACTCTCGCCGCCGGCATGGCGATGGCGGGCAAGCACCCGGTCGTCGCCCTCTACTCCTCGTTCCTCCAGCGCGCCTTCGACCAGATCGTGGCCGACGTGGCTCTGCACGACCTGGCAGTCACGTTCCTAATCGACCGGGCCGGTATCACCGGGCCTGATGGGCCGTCCCATCATGGCGTGTTCGATCTCTCCTACCTGCGCATGATCCCCAACCTCGTCATCGCTGCCCCGGCCGACGCCACCGAGCTGTGCGCGATGGTCGAGACCGCGGTCGACCACGGCGGGCCGATGGCGATCAGGTACCCGAAGGGCGGCGCAGTTTCGGTCCCGGCGTTGCCGGTGGAGCCGCTGGAGATCGGGCGGGCCGAGCTACTCGACGAAGGCGACGATGTCCTCCTCATCGCGGTGGGCCGGATGGTGGAGGTCGCCGAGAAGGTTTCTGCCGAGCTCTCCGGCAAAGGAATCGACGCCGGTGTGGTGAATGCGCGGTGGGTGAAGCCACTCGACCCCCGCATCGTCGAGTGGGCGACGCCGGTGCGTCACGTGGTGACCCTCGAGGACAACGTGGTGGCCGGCGGTTTCGGTGCCGCGGTCATGGAAGCCTTCGCCGCGGCCGGTCTGGTGAAGGAGGTCACCAACATCGGCGTGCCCGACCAATTCCTGTCCTTCGGATCCGCGACCGACGTGATGGAATCCGTGGGAATGGACCCCGACTCCGTGGTGGAGCGGATCTTCCTCGCGGTCACCTGACCGTTCTGTGAACGCCAGCGGAGAATAATTCTCGCGCTCCGTTCACAGAACGGGTCAGAGGAGTTGGATTTCCTCGTATTGGAAGACGCGGCGGAAGCCGAGACGGTCGTAGAGACGCAGTGCCGGCGCGTTGCCGATCTCCACGTTGAGCCCGACGGTCTCGTAGTCGTCGGCGAGCATCCGGCAGAGGGCGGCGGTGACCCTTGTTCCCAGACCCTGGCCGCGATGTGAGGGCCGGGTGATGACCGCGCCCACCGCGGCCACACCATGTCGCAGACTGGCCACGTGGGTTCCCGCTGAGGCGACCAGCCGGCCGTCGTCCCAGATCCCCACGAAAGGGTTGCCTGCGAGCATCGCCGGCAGGAAGAACGCCCGGCCCTGGTCGGAGGCGTGCAGGTCGACCAGGGCGTCGAGATCGTCGGGACCGAGCGGGAGTGCTTGCGTCGATCCGGCGACGTCGACTGGCTCATCGAGGATCATCCGCCAGTGGGCCCCGATGTCTCTCGCGGGTCGCACAGGCGACATCGCCTCGAACATCCCGATGGGCCCGGTGACCCAGGTGCCAGACGGGATCTCATCGTGGATCTCAGCCAGCAGCTCCAGGGTCTCATCGGGGGCGACCCGCGACATCGCGTATCCGGTGACCCAGCGATCTCCTACCGAGACGACGCCGACGACCGCGAGTCCATCCCGGTACCAGGTGCTGTTCGACCAGAACGGCTCCTCGAGGTCGGCCAACCCGTAGAGATGCGTGTCTCGGTCGGCGGCGAACAGCTCGGCCAGTTCGGCGGGGTCGGCGCTCGTCCTCAAAGCCGACCGGCGTCGACGATCCGCTGCAGGAACTGCCTGGTGCGCGGCTCGGACGGAGCCTCGAAGATCTGCGCGGGAGTGCCTGTCTCCAGGAACACGCCATCGTCGAGGAAGCACACCTTGTCGGCCACGTCACGGGCAAATCCCATCTCATGGGTGGCGATGACCATGGTCATCCCCTCGTCCTTGAGCCCCCGGATCACGTTCAAGACCTCGGCGACCAGCTCTGGGTCGAGCGCCGAGGTGACCTCGTCGAACAGCATCAGCTCGGGCCGGGTGGCCAGGGCCCGCATGATGGCGACTCGCTGCTGTTGGCCGCCGGAGAGTCGGTCCGGGTACTCGTCGATCTTCTCGGCCAGACCGAACCGCTCGAGGAGTTCTCGCGCCCGCTGATCGGCTTCGCGTTTGGAGATCCCGTGGACCTTCGCGGGGCTCAGGATGATGTTCTGTCGGACCGTCATGTGCGGGAAGAGGTTGAACGCCTGGAACACGATGCCCATCTTCTGCCTGACGACGTTGGGATTGACCATCGGGTCGGTGATAGAGGCGCCATCGAGGAGTATGTCCCCCTCGTCGATCGGCACCAGGAGGTTGATGCACTTGAGCAGTGTCGACTTGCCGGATCCCGAGGAGCCGATGAGACAGACCACCTCGTGTGGGGCCACCTCCAGATCGACGTTCCGGAGCACCACCTTGCCCTCGTACGACTTGACCAGCCCCCTCACCTCCACTTTCGCCGTCATACGCCCCCCACACCCTGTCGGCGTCGCCGTATCCGCTCGGTGTACCAGTCGGCGAAACGGGCCACCGGGACACTCGCCACCAGGAACAACACTGCCGCGGCCACGTAAGCCGTGTAGTTGAAGGTGCGGGCGTTGTAGATCTGAGCTTCCCTGACCGCTTCCCGGATCCCGAGGACGAAGACGAGCGCAACATCCTTCTGCAGACTGACGAACCCGTTGAGTAGGGCCGGGATGACGTTGCGGATGGCTTGGGGCACCGTGACGTAGCGGAGAGACTGCACCTGGGTGAGCCCGAGCGACCGCCCCGCCATTCGCTGGCTCTCGTGCACCGACTCGATCCCGGCCCGGTAGACCTCGGCGGTGTAAGCGCTATAGCTGATCACCAGCGCCGCCACACCCCAGAAGAGTGGACTGTTGGGCACTCCCGGCAGTTGGAGGGCAGGCACGCCGAATCCAAGGAGCAGGATCAGCAGGATGATGGGAATTCCCCTGATCAGGTCGATGAACCCGATCACCAGAGCGCGAAGCGGGAAAAAGGCCGGGCCGCGCAGGGCGCGGATCATGGCGAGGATCAGGGCGGCGATCAGGATCAACACCTCCGCGACGGCGAACATCTGGATGTTGAGCCAGAAGCCGCCGAGCACGGCAGGCCAGGCCGCCACGAAATGGCTGGGATTGAAGAATTGCCGCTGGACCTCGGGCCAGGCCTCGGACGAGAGCACCCACCACAGGATCAGCCCGAGGACCGCCACCGTGGATATCGCGGCGATGACGGCGGCACGAGCGCCCTCCTCGCGGCGGCGGCGGGGTCGTCGGATCGAGGTCCAGAGGCTTGGGCCCCGGATGTCGTCAGGCGGGCCGGTCACGCCCCGGCCTTCACCCGAACCGGGGCACAACCGTACTGCTCGGAGAAACGACGACTACTACCCACCGATCTCCGGGATGTCCCCCTCCTGGGTGAGCCACTCCTCCTCCAATGCGGCGAGGGTCCCGTCGTCTCTGAGGGTGGCCAGGGCTTGGTTCACGCATGAGACCAGAGGGTTGCCTTCCTCGAAGAGGAGACCGAACTCATCCGGTGATTCGGCTTGCGCTTCGAAGACGCCGGCGATGATCGACCCCTCCACCTGGACCGCTGTGATGAAGTACGCCGTCGGCAAATCGACCACCAAGCCATCGATCTGCCCGGCGTTCATCGCCGCTTCGACGTCGACGTTTTCGTCGTAGACGCTGGGTGCGGTGTCAGGTTGGATCACGTCCTCGACGAAGTCGAGGCTGGTGGTCCCGATCGCGGCACCGAGCACAGCGCCCTCGAGGTCATCGATGGAGGATGGCTCGGCATAAGGGGAGTCTGGGAAGGTGACTAGGGCCTGTTGGGTCTCGTAGTAGGGATCGCTGAAGTCGACGACCTCGTCCCGCTCGGCGGTGATCGAATACTGCTGGATGTTGAAGTCCCAGTCTTTCGGTCCTGGTGCGATGGACTCGTCGAACCCGGTACGGACGAAGGTCACCTGGTCGTCGGAGAACCCCATTTCGGCGGCGAGCTCATAGACGAGGGCACCCTCGAACCCGGTGCCTGACTCCGGCACGTCGAAATTGTCGTCCCCGACGCCCATCCAAGGGGGGAACACCGGCTCTCCGGTGGCCACCGTGAGTTGACCGGGGTTGACCATATTCAGGCTCTCGACCGCGCACGAGTCCGCCTCATCGGATGTGGTCGTCGTGGCTTCGGAGCCATCGTCACCACATGCCGCCAGTGCCAGTGAAAGCACCGCGAGGAGGGCGAGGAACTTGGTCCGACGAATCTCTTTCATGACCGATCCCTCCAGATCGACTAGGAGCCGGGGAGCATACTGTCCCGCCGCCGCCTCGATGACGTGTGGCCGTCTGGGCGAGCATTGGATACGCTCTTGGTCTCACAGGCCCCGGCCTGTCATCAACTGGAGGAAATGCGAATGAAGTCAAAGACACGTGCTCTGTCGGTACTCGCAGTGCTCGCCCTCGTTCTCGCCGCGTGCGGTAACGGTGACGAGGCCACTGTCGACCCCGACGATCTGGAGCTGGTCACCCCCGGAACTCTCACCATCTGCACTGACGTCCCCTTCGCTCCCATGGAGTTCGAAGACTCGGACAGCGAGCTCGGTTACGACGGGTTCGACATCGAGTTGTCGGCGGCTATCGCCGAGGAGCTGGGTCTCGAGCCAACCGTGGCGACGCCCGGCTGGGATGCGATCACCGGTGGTCTCGCCTTCCAGGACGGCCAGTGTGACATCGCGGCGGCCTCGATCACGATCCTGCCGGAGCGTGCGGAGAACATCGACTTCTCCGACCCCTACTTCACCGGAGAGCAGGCCCTGTTGGTCAAGGTCGACTCTGGGATCTCCACATGGGAGGACCTGGAGAACGTCGCCGCTCAGACCGGCACCACCGGCGAGATCTACGCGCAGGAGAACTGGGAAGGAGAGGGAGTCGAGATCGTCTCCTTCGAGGACGCTGCCGGGCCATATCTGGCCCTCGACGCCGGTGAGGTCGACGGGGTGATCTTCGACCTCGTCCCCCAGCAGGATGTCGCCGACAACGACGACACCGTCGCGGTCGTGGAGACCTACGACACCGACGAGGAGTACGGGCTGGCCACCAAGGACAGTCCCAATCTCCTGGCAGCGATAAATGACACTCTGGCCAAGTTCCGCGAGGACGGGACTTACGACGAGATCTTCAACAATTGGTTCCCTGAGACGTAGACCCCGAGCGCGCACTACACGGAGAAGGGGCGACCGGTAAGGTCGCCCCTTCTTCGATGGCAATGAAACCGCGCCAGCGCCAGCGTCTCTTCAGATGGGTTATGTACGCCATCGCCGCGGCCGTCGTGGGGCTCGCGGTGTTGGTCGGGGATTGGGACCGAATCGGCTTCAACTTCTTCAACCTCGAGGTGATGGGCCGCATGTTCCCCGAGGTACTCACCATCGCCGCCCGAAACACGATCCTCTACACACTGATGTCATTCGCGATCGGTCTGGTCGGAGCGCTCGTGTTGGCGCTGATGAAGCTGTCGACTATCGCTCCATACCGGGCATTCGCCATCGGCTACATCGAATTGTTCCGGGGTTTGCCTGCTCTGATCACACTGATCCTGATCGGGTTCGGGATCCCCATCGCCTTCGACTTCCGGATGCCAGGTGGACGGGTCGGGGCCGGTGTCCTCGGTCTCTCCATAGTCGCCGCGGCCTACATGGCTGAGACCATCAGGGCCGGCATCGAGGCGGTGCCCCGGGGCCAGTCCGAGGCGGCTCGATCGCTGGGGATGTCCCAGAACCGGACCATGTACACCATCGTCCTTCCCCAGGCATTCCGCATCATCATCCCGCCGCTCACCAACGAGATGGTGCTCCTCATCAAGGACACCTCACTCTTCTTCGTGCTGGGAACCACGCCACTGACCAAGGAGCTGACCAAGTTCGCCCGTGACTTCATGGTCGAGATCCGGAATGCGACGCCGCTGACGGTGGCGGCACTGGTCTATCTCGCCATCACCCTCCCATTGACATGGCTGGTGCGCCGGCTGGAGAAGAAAGCGGCGGTGTCAAGGTGACTGCCGTCATCGAGATCCGCGAGTTGCACAAGTACTTCGGCGATCTCGAGGTCCTCAAGGGCATCGACTTCCACGTCAACGAGGGAGAGGTGGTATGTGTCATCGGCCCATCAGGCTCCGGCAAGTCGACGCTCCTCCGGTGTGTCAACCGGCTCGAAGAACCGACGTCGGGGACGATCCTCATCGAAGGTGAGGACATCACCGACCTTGATGCCGATGTCGATGCGCTGCGAACCAAGATCGGCATGGTGTTCCAGCAGTTCAACCTCTTCCCGCATCTCGACGTGATGGACAACCTCACCATCGCCCAGACCAAGGTGTTGAAGCGGAGCAAGGAGGAGGCGGCCCGGATCGCACACGACGTCTTGGAGCGTGTCGGTCTCCTCGACAAAATCGACGAGTACCCGATCCGGCTCTCCGGTGGCCAGCAGCAACGGGTGGCCATCGCCCGAGCCCTTGCCATGAACCCGGACATGATGATGTTCGACGAGCCGACCTCTGCTCTCGACCCGGAGCTGGTGGGAGAGGTGCTCGACGTCATGAGGAAGTTGGCCAAGGAGGGGATGACGATGATGGTGGTGACTCATGAGATGGGATTCGCCATGGAGGTGGCAGACCGGGTGGTGTTCATGGACGACGGGGTGGTCGTCGAGGAGGGCAAACCCTCCGAGGTACTCCAAGAGCCCAAGACCGAGCGGGCCCGTCGTTTCCTCCGTATGGTGACGGCCAAGTAGGGCGGTTTGGGTTTCGCGGGCGCACATGAGTGTCGTCCTGGGCTAGGGTCGCTCGCTACGCACGTGGACTCGGTCCACGTGTACCCAAGATCGATGGAGGACGAATGAAGAAAATCAAAATAGTTGCAGTGTTTGCCGTACTGACGATGGTGTTCGCCGCCTGTACCACCGGGGATGACGGGACGGACACCACCGCGGCACCGGACACGACTGCCCCCGACAACGGCGACACCGGGACCGACGGTGACACTTCCGGCGCCATCCTCGACGCGGTGCTCGACCGGGGCACCGTTCGCTGTGGTGTCAACGACGTGCTTCCCGGCTTCGGGATCGTCGACGCGGACGGTGAGTACTCCGGCTTCGACGTCGACTTCTGTCGTGCCGTGGCCGCCGGTGTGCTCGGGGATCCCGACGCGGTCGAGTTCGTGCCACTCACGGCCGATGCCCGCTTCACTGCTCTCCAGGGAGGCGAGATCGACGTTCTGATCCGCAACACCACCTGGACGGCCACTCGTGACGGTCAGGAAGGCGCCACCTTCCTGTTCACCACGTTCTTCGACGGCCAGGGGATGATGGTCCCTGCCTCGACCGGGTTCACCGAGCTCGAGGACCTGGCCGATGCCACCATCTGCGTGCTCTCCGGCACCACCACCGAGCTGAACCTGACCGCGGTGTTCAACGCCCGCGGCATCCCGT
Source organism: uncultured Acidimicrobiaceae bacterium (assembly GCA_964645875.1). Taxonomy (GTDB): domain Bacteria; phylum Actinomycetota; class Acidimicrobiia; order Spongiisociales; family ZC4RG35; genus JANQRA01. The sequence goes on along the minus strand of CAZYCX010000004.1, from coordinate 3,884 downwards.
TCAACCCGTCGGTGTTCGCCGACAACGAGCAGCTGCAGCCGGCATACGAGAGTGGTCAGTGTGAGGCCTGGACCTCCGACGCCAGCCAGCTCGCCGCCTTCAAAGCGACGATCGAGGAGGCCGGTGGTGAAGAGCAGTTCATCATGGCCGACATCATCTCCAAGGAGCCTCTCGGCCCGGCAGTGCCCGACGGCGACTCCGCCTGGGCGCAGGCCGTGGAGTGGTCCGTGATGGCGACCGTTCAGGCCTGGGAGTTCGGTCTCACGTCGGACGACATCGGTTCGTACGACGGTGACGACCCCAACATCCTGAACTTCGTCGGCGCCGATGGGTTCGACCCGGGTCTGGGACTCGCTTCCGACATGAACGTGACCATCGTCGAGGCGGTGGGCAACTACGAGGAGATGTTCGAGCGTCACATCGTTCCGATCGGTCTCCAGTTGGAAGGCAGCCCCAACGACCTCTGGACCAACGGTGGGCTCATGTACGTGCCCCCGTACCGTTAACCAACGATGATCGAGGGCGCTCCCGACCCGGGAGCGCCCTCCTCACTCCAACCAGCTCACCAGCAGAGTGACCACCCCTAAAACCGAACAGCGAGTTCGCCCCCCCTTCTGGCGCGATGTTCGGGTGATCCGGGTCGTGGGCCAGGTGGTCGCGGTGGTCCTGGTGTTCCTGCTGCTCCGCTGGCTGTTCGGCAACCTGGTCGACAACAGCCGACGAACCGGGATCGGGCTCGACTTCGGCTTCCTCACCCGTCCCACCCAATTCCAGATCCCCTATCACGGCGAGTTCGACCCTCGCTCCCCGGTCTACCAGATGGTTCTGGTGGGCATCAAGAACACCCTCCTCGCCAGCGTGTTCGGCATCGCCCTCGCCGCGGTGGTCGGCCTGGTGGTCGGCATCTCCAGACTCTCCCAGAACTGGATCGCCGCCCGTATCGCATCGGTCTACGTGGAGTTCTTCCGCAACATCCCACCGCTCGTCGTCATCGTCTTCTTCGCCTTCGCGGTCTTTCTCTATGGGCCCCTCCCCAACCTGAGGGGGTCCATCGAAGTGGGTCTCCCCGGATCTGCGAACAACCTGCTCACATTGAGCAACGAGGAGTGGGGCGTCCCCAGCCTCGCCGACAACGGCGACCTGGCCCTGTTCGGAGTGGTCGCCCTGATCGGGCTGGTGGCCGCGGTCGTGGCCTGGCGCTGGCGCACGAAGGTCAATCTGGATACGGGGGAGCCTCATCATCGGGTGTTGTGGTCCATGGGGGTGCTCACCGGGATCCTCCTCGTGGGCTACGTGGTTCTCGGGGAGCCGATTCGGATCACCTGGCCCACCCTGGGCGAGAACCGGAGGCGGATCGTCGACGGCTTCGCCATGAACGCCGGGTTCATGTCGGTGGCCGGGGCCCTCGGGCTCTACACCGCCAGTCACATCGCCGAGATCGTCCGTGGCTCGATCCTCGCCGTCTCCAAGGGTCAGACCGAGGCGGCCAACGCATTGGCCCTTAACAACTTCCAGAGATATCGGTTCGTGATAATGCCCCAGGCGCTGCGGATCGCACTGCCGCCGCTGATCAACCAAGCGCTCAACCTGGTCAAGAACACCTCCCTGGCCGCCGCCGTCGGCTACTCCGAGATAACCAACCTCACCCAGGCCTCGATCGGCAACGGCCGGCCCGCCGTGCCATCGATCGTGATCCTGATGGCGGTGTACCTGTCGTTCTCGTTGATCATCTCCCTGATCCTCAACGTGGTCAACCGTCGGATGCAGTTGGTGGCGAGATGACCGCCGTCGAGACCCGGCCGCCCCCGACTTCGACCACCACCCCGGTGGAGTGGGTGAGAGAGCGGCTGTTCCCCAATGTCGGCTCCGGCATCGTGACCCTTCTCCTCCTGCCGGTCCTCCTCTACGTCGGATACCGGGTGTTCATGTTCGTCGTGGTCAATGGCCGCTGGGAGGTGGTCACCCGCAACCTGACCCTCTTCATGCAGGGCACCTTCCCCCGGGACGAGCAATGGCGCATCGTCGCCCAGATCATGCTGATGGCGTTGGCTCTCGGTCTGGGGACGTCAACGGCTGTCGCGGCAGCGGCCGACCGAGCGCGCGAGGCGGGGTTGGTGTACACGCGGCAGCATCCGCTGCAGGTGGTACGCCGGTTCTGGCCGGTGATCGGCTTTGTGCTGGTGCTCCTCTACTTTGCGAGCACCGCCACTCCCTGGCTCGTGGTGGTCGGAGCGGTAGCAGCTTCCATGGTGGGCTCCCTGGCCAGGTTCCTGCCGGCCCGGCTGCGTCACCTGGGGTGGCTGCTCATGGCCCTCTCGATCATCGCCGGGTTCCAGGTGGTGTCGGGGACCACGGGACGAAGCTGGGTGGCGGCGACCGTCGTCGTCGTCGTCGGCGTCTGGGTGTCGGTGCGATTCGAGGGACTGGCCCCGTTGCCCAGAATCGTCACGAAGACAGCCCTGGCGGCGGTGGCCGGAGCGGTGGTTTTCGGGATCTACACCTTCGTCCAACTGCCCGGTGTCGGGTGGGACCGGTGGTCGGGCCTCCACCTCACCCTGTGGGTGTCGGCCCTGGCCATCATCCTCTCGTTCCCCCTCGGCCTGCTGCTGGCCCTGGCCCGCAGATCGACATTGCCCGCGCTGCGGATGATCGCCACCGGATACATCGAGCTGATACGTGGGGTCCCTCTCATCACCCTGCTCTTCATGGGCCAATTCATCCTCGGCTTCATGCTCCCCGCGGGCGCCACCCTCTCCAGCATCTCGAGGGCGATCGCGGCCATGACCCTGTTCACTGCGGCGTACGTCGCCGAGATCGTCAGGGGCGGGCTGCAGGGGCTTCCCTACGGGCAGACCGAAGCCGCCCAGGCACTGGGGCTCTCACCGGCCAAGTCGATGCGGCTGATCATCCTGCCCCAGGCGTTGCGGTCGGTGATCCCGGCGATGGTGGGACAGTTCATCTCGATCTTCAAGGACTCCTCGCTGTTGTACATCCTGGCGATCAACGAGTTCCTCGGGGTGAGGTCGCTGGTTCATGCCCAGGCCGACTTCAGGTCGGTGGCCCACGCCGAGACGCTGGTCTTCGTGGCCCTCGGCTACTGGGCGTTCGCATACGCTATGTCACGCGAGAGCCAGAGATTGGAACGTAGATTGAGAGTGGGAAGCACATGACCAGCGAATCGACCGCACTGCCCTTCGCAGACGCAACTCAGGCCAAAGGAACCGCGCTCATCGAGGCGACCGACGTCGACAAGTACTTCGGGGACTTCCAGGCCCTCAAGGACATCAACCTGGTCGTCGGTCTCCAGGAGGTGGTGGTCGTCATCGGCCCTTCAGGATCTGGAAAGTCGACCTTGATTCGGTGCATCAACCGACTGGAGAAACACGATCGCGGGAGGATCGCGGTCGACGGCATCGAGCTGTCGGATGACGTTCGCAACATCCAGGAGATCCGGCGTGAGACCGGAATGGTCTTCCAGCAGTTCAACCTCTTCCCTCATCTGACGGTGATCGACAACGTCACCCTCGCCCCCCGTCAGGTGCGGCGTCTGCCCAAGAAGGAAGCCGATGCCCTCGCCATGGAGATGTTGGAGCGGGTCAAGATCCCCGAGCAGGCCCGCAAGTATCCCGGCCAGCTCTCCGGTGGCCAGCAGCAGAGGGTGGCGATCGCCAGGTCGCTGGCGATGAGGCCCAAGGTGATGCTGTTCGACGAGCCGACCTCCGCCCTCGACCCGGAGATGATCAAGGAGGTGCTCGACGTCATGGTCGAGCTCGCCAAGGGTGGCATGACGATGATCGTGGTCACCCACGAGATGGGCTTCGCCCGGGCGGTGGCCGACCGGGTGGTGTTCATGTCCGACGGCCAGATCGTCGAGGTGGGCACTC
>CAZYCX010000003.1:0-63439 GCA_964645875.1 uncultured Acidimicrobiaceae bacterium | reverse complement strand
TTCTGGCTGTGGCGGGAGCGGATGTACGAGATCGCCGCCACGCTCACTCCCGACACTTACGAGGCGTTGGCCACCGCGGTGTACGTCGAGATGGCGATGGCCGGAGTGACCACCGTCGGCGAGTTCCACTATCTGCACCACCAGGCCGGCGGTATCCCCTATCACGACGCCAACGAGATGGGCCACGCCCTGATCCGCGCCGCCCGGGCCGCAGGCATTCGCCTCGCCCTCCTCGACGCCGGCTACTTCACAGCCGGCTTCGGCGATGCGAACCTCGACCCGGTCCAGACCCGGTTCAAAGACGCCTCGGCCGAAGCCTGGCTCGACCGCGTCGACGGCCTCCTGGACACCTACCGGGACGAACTCGACGTCGTGATCGGTCTCGCCCCCCACTCGGTGCGAGCGGTGCCCGAACCCGCATTGGCCTTGGCCGCAGACCAACGCGTGGACGGAATGCCCCTACATGTCCACGTCTCGGAGCAACCCACCGAGAACCGTGATTGTCTCGCCGCCACCGGGCTCACGCCGACCGGGCTGCTCAACCGTGCCGGGTTGCTGGGGTCGGACACCACACTGGTGCACGCCACCCATCTCGAAGAGGCAGACATCACCGCCATCGGCCGGGCGGAGGCATCGGTCTGCTATTGCGCCACGACCGAGCGCGACCTCGCCGACGGCATCGGCCCCGCCCACGAGCTACATCGGGCCGGGGCCAGGCTGTGCGTCGGCTCCGACTCGCACGCGGTGATCGACATCTTCGAGGAGGGCCGGGCCATCGAACTGCACGCCCGACTGGCCACCGGGCACCGCGGTCACTTCTCTCCCGAGACACTGGCATCTGCCGCCAGCGGCAACGGGGCCACCTCTCTGGGCTTCCCAGGGGGCGGCCTCCAGGTCGGCGGCCCCGCCGACTTCGTGGTGATCGACCCCGACTCGCCCCGTCTGTCCGGAATCAGCGACGACACCGCCCTCGACTCCATCGTCTTCGCCGCGACATCGGCCGACGTCAGCGACGTCTTCGTCGGTGGCCGGCGCATCGTCGCCGATCGCTCCCATCCTGCCTGGGAAGGCGCGAGACGGGCGCTGACCGACTCGCTCCCCTAACCGGGGCCCGGCTATAGGCTCGGCCCATGGGTCGAAGCGCGTTATCGCTCCTTGCGCTCCTGGTCGTGATCGTCTCCTGCACCTCTTCCGCCGGCGACGAGACGACGACCACTGCTCGGCCCGACCCAACGACCACGACGTTGTCCGTCGAGACCCCCTCGGACCCGGGGCGTCTCGCCATCGTGGACGACTCCGGGGACATCGTGGTCATGGAGCCCGATGGCTCGAGTCGAGTAGCCATCACCGACCGGGGCGCCGACCCGGCGCTCTACATGCAGCCGGTCTGGTCCCCCGACGGGGAGCGTCTGGCTTGGGGACAGCGGACGGGAACGGGGTTCGGGATCGGGATAGGCCGTCCCGAAGACGGCGCGACCAAGACCCTGACTACGCCCAACCTCCCCTTCTACACCTTCTGGTCGCCCAACGGCCGATACCTGGGAGCTCTGCACAACGGCGACTCGGGGGTGCAGTTTCAAATCGTCGACGTCGAATCCGAGACAGCGCAGCTATTGGACGAAGACGCCCCGTTCTACTTCTCGTGGAGCCCCGACGGCGACCGTGTGGTGACACACGCCGGGGTGAGCCGGACCCAGACCATCACACCGAGCGGAGAGCGTGAGGATCTCGACCCGACGTCGGGCACCTACCTGGCTCCGCATTGGACACCCAGCGGTGTCTTCCACGTCGTCGGCAACCTCTTGACGCTGGAGAACGACCGGGGAGAGCGCTCTCCTGTGGCCGATGTCTCCGGGCTCACCATGTTCGTCTCCAACCCCCAGGGCACTCGGGTGGCCCTCCAGACCACCGGTGGCTCGAACCTGACGGCGTCCACCGAGGACTTCCCCACCGTGGACGGTGAGTCCGTCGTGGTGGTCGAGGTCGACACCGGGCAGGTCGAGATCGTGGACGACTCCCTCGCCCTCGGTTTCTTCTGGAGCCCCGACGGAGACGCTCTGCTCGTGCTCACATTGTCGGAGAGCGAAGTCGTCCCGACGGTGTGGGGGCCCGGCGACGGAAGTCGGGCTTATCCCTCCTACCGGCCCAGCAGGTCGATGCTGCAGGACACTTTCCCGTTCTTTCCCCAATACGCCCAGTCGGTTAGTTTCTGGTCTCCCGACTCCGCCTCGTTCGCCTTCGCCGGCACCGTCGACGGCGATGACGGCATCTGGGTCCAACGGCTCGAGGCCAACGCCCCGACGAAGGTCGCCGATGGAAGCTGGGTGGCCTGGTCGCCCTCCGGGGACTGAATCCCTGTCGACGGCTCGATAGAGTCGAAAGCCCCAGCGAAAGGACTTTCGTGTGGCGAGCAATCTCCAGGAGTTGATCGAGGGCACCGACAGCGTGGTCGACATGCTGCGCAACATGCAGACGGGGCCCAACGTCTATCCGGTCACGGGCGAGTTCACCAACTGGCGGGACGAGCAGTGGGCGTGGCAGAACACCTGCATCCTGTTCGACCTCTCCTATCACATGGTCGATCTGCGTCTCGAAGGCCCGGGAGCCCTCGACGTCCTGAAACTGGTCGGCTTCAACTCGTTCGAAGGCTTCGACGTCGACAAGGCCAAGCAACTGGCCCCCTGCACCCCCAAGGGCCACGTCATCGGAGATGTCATCCTCTTCCACCTCGAGGACCAGGTCTACGAGTTGGTGGGTCGGATCCCATCGATCAACTGGGTCGTGTACCAGGCCGAGACCGGGGGCTTCGACGTGGAGTGGGAGATCGACGAGCGCACCGTCATGCGCGACGACCCATCCCGTCGGCGGTCCTACCGGGTCCAGATCCAGGGGCCCAATGCCATGGCCACGATGGAGAAGGTGCTCGGTGGCCCCCCACCCGAGGTGCGCTTCTTCAACATGACCACGTTGGAGATAGCGGGTCGGCAGGTGCGCGCCCTCAGGCACGGCATGGCGGGCCAACCCGGCTTCGAGCTGTTCGGGCCATGGGACGACAAAGAGCCCGTGGTAGAGGCCATCGTCGGAGCCGGCGAGGAGTTCGGCATCCGGCGGGTCGGGGCCAGGGCCTACTCCTCCAACACCCTGGAGTCGGGATGGATCCCCTCTCCCCTCCCCGCCATCTACACCAGCCCCGAGATGAAGGCATACCGTGAGTGGCTGCCGGCGAATTCGTACGAAGCGAAGGCTTCGCTGGGCGGAAGCTTCGTGTCCGAGGACATCGAGGACTACTACTTCACCCCCTGGGACCTCGGATACGGGCACTTCGTGCGCTTCGACCACGACTACATAGGCAAAGAGGCCCTCCGGGAGATGGCCGCCGATCCGCCCCGGGAGAAGGTGACTCTCGCCCTGGAAGACGACGACGTGTTGGCAGTGATCGGCTCACAGTTGGACGAGCCGGAGCGGCGGGGCAAGTTCATCGAGTTCCCGTCGGCTGTCTACTCGATGCACCCCTATGACGAGGTGACCCTCGACGGTGACACCATGGGGATCTCGACGTGGATCGGCTACAGCTCGAACGAAGCCAAGATGCTGACCCTGGCCGTCCTCGACAAGGAGCACGCCGTGCCGGGGAGGGAGGTCACTCTGATCTGGGGCGAGCCGGAGGGGGGAACGTCCAAACCGACCGTGGAGCCACACGTGCAGATGGAGATCAGGGCGATCGTCAGCCCCGTTCCGTACGCCAAGGTCGCCCGGGAGGTCTACCGAACGGGCGCACTCCCCTAGCCCACCAACCGTTTTTCGCGCATCGAGTGGCGCGTTTGGGGCCTGTCGCGAAAACGAAGGGGGCTATCTGGTCATCAGGTCGGGGAGCCAGGTGACCAGGTCGGGGAAGAAGATGACCAGCATGATGGCCACGGCCAGCGCCCCCACGAACGGGAAGATGCCACGGAAGACGTCCTGGAGGGGGATCTTGGTGACCCCGGACACCACGAAGCAGAGGAGGCCGACCGGTGGCTGGAGGAGCCCGGTGAGGAGCATCATGATGGTGAGCACACCGAACCACACCCCGGAGTACTCGAGACCGATGATCACCGGGTACATGATGGGGGTCATGATGACGAGGATGGCGATCTCGTCCATGAGGGCTCCGAGGATGAAGTAGACGACGAAGATGAGGGTGATGATGATCCAGGCGGCGATGTCGAGCTGTTCGATCCATTGCCCGAGCTCGATGGGGATGCGGGATGCCGACAGGAAGAACCCGAAGATCTGTCCGCCGATGACGAGCATGAAGATGAAGGCGGTGGTGCGGATGGTCCGGCTCAGTGCTCCCATGAACCCGCTCCATGTCATGCGTCTGGTGATCACGCCGTAGGCGATGGAGAGAAAGGCGCCGGCGGCGCCGGCTTCGGTGGGGGTGAACAAGCCGAAGTAGATGCCGCCCATGCTGATCCCGAATATCACCGGCACCGCCCATATCAGACGGATCGCCTTCCACTTGCTGAGGTCGGGGGCCTCGGCGGGTCGGGGGGCGTAGTGGGGCCGGGCCCGGACCACCAGGTAGGCGGTGATCATCAACAGGGCGGTGGTGAGGATCCCGGGAATGATGCCTCCGATGAGGACCTGACCGATGGGCTCTTCGGTCAGCACCCCGTAGAGGACCAGGATCGCCGAGGGGGGGATGAGGATCCCGAGGGTTCCCCCGACGGCGGCGGTGCCGGCGGCGAACCCGTCGTCGTAGTCGAACCGCTGCATCTCGGGCACCGCCACCACCGACATGGTGGTTGCGGAGGCGACCGCCGAGCCGCTCACGGCCCCGAACAGGGCAGAAGCGCCGATGGTGGCGACTCCGAGGCCGCCGCGGAGACGCCACAGAAAGGCGTCGATGGCCTTGTAGACGTCCTCACCCAACGCCGAGGCGGCGAGTACCAGCCCCATGAAGACGAACAGGGGGATCACTGAGAGGCTGTAGAGCGAGGCGGCGAAGAAGGTGTCCGACCCGAGCCGCGCCAGGGCGGCGTTCCAGTTGATGATCACCCCGAACCCGACCAGTCCGACACCGATCATCGCGATCGCCACCGGAACCCGCATGAACAACAGGACCACCAGGGCGAGCATCCCCAGCATGCCGACGACTTCGGGGCTCAAACCTCCACTCCCGCATCCGGCGCATGAGGATCGACGGCGTTGACCGGCTCACCCGTCAACCGCAGCACCACCCGCATCACCGTCGAGACCACGTACAAGGCGGCGCCGACCGCCGCCACCGCCACGAACGGCCACAAGGGGAAGTTGAGGACCGGAGTCTCCGCACCCGAAGCCTGGTTGCGGAGGACGAACTGGTAGAGGCGGTAGGACACCAACGCCATCACCACTGCGGTGAACAGATCGGAGAAGATGTCGAGAAAGGCCTTGGAGCCCTTACCCACCCGCTCGTAGATGAGGTCGATGGTGATGTGGTCGCCCATGTCCTCGGAGCGGGCCACGGCCATGAACACCACCACCACCAGGATCATGCTGGTCAGCTCGACGGTGCCCCGGAAAGGCTGTCGGAAGAAATTCCGCCCGACGATGTCGACGATCGTCATGGCCAGGATCGCCACCAGAGCCAACCCCGACACGTAATGGGTGAACCTGTTGAAGCGGCGGATCCAGCTGACCCAGCGTGGCGTGCCACGGCTCCCCTTCAATTGGTCCGGGGTCCGATCGTCGGCAGATGGCTCCAGGCTGACCCTCCTTCACACCGGCCGGGAACCGCAGAGAGAGCCCCGGCAATCAACAGAGGTGGTGACCGTACAAGACGGTCACCACCTCCGCTTCGCTTCTACGGACTATTGATATCCGGCCTTGATGTCCTGCATCCGGTCGTACATGTCCTGAGCGGGGACACCGGCGTCCTCACGAGCGGCGATCCACTCGTCGGTGACCTGCTGTCCGATCTCATGCCAGCGGGCAAGCTCGTCCTCGGGCAGCTCGTAGATCTCGATGCCCTCGTCCATCGCCTTCTGGAAGATCGCCACATAGGCCTGGTCGTAGACCTCGGCGGCCACGAGGGAGTATTCACGACCCAGATCCAGCATCACCTGTTGGGCGTCCGGTGCCAACGAGTTCCAGCTGTCCAGGTTGATCACCAGGTACTGGGCGGCCACGTAGCAGTCACAGGTGGTCCCGTAATTCAGCTCGGGGTAGAGCTGGAAGCTCTCCAAGCCGGAGACCGCGATGGACAGACCGTCGATGACCCCGGTCGACAGCGAGTCGAAGATCTCCGGTGCGGGCAGACCGACCGTCGTCGCACCCAAGGCCTCCATCACCAGGCCCATGATCCCGGTGGGGAACCTGAGGGTCAGTCCCTGCATGTCCTCGACCGTCTGCACCGGGACATCCTTGGTCCAGATGTCACCGATGTCATGGGTCCACAGTCCGAGCAGTTGGACGTCCGAATACTCGTCCTGCAACGCCGGGAACTCGTCGTAGAGGTCCCACAGCGTCTGGGTGGCCTGCATCGCCGAGCTGAACTGGAAGGGCTGTTCGACGATCTCGGTCACCGGGAAGACACCGGCGTGATACCCCTGGAGGGCCCAACCCATGTCCTGACCGCCGGCCACGGTGTTCTCGAAGGTGGCCGGAGGAGCCGCCAGCGCGCCGCCCGGTTGGAACTCGATCGAGATCGTCCCGTTGGTGGCCTCGTTGACAGCCTCCGCATACGGCTCCAGGGCGTTCACCGCGATCGGGTGGACCGCCGGGAACGGATGACCCAATGTCAACGTCACCGGGTCACCGAAGTCCATCGAATCGGCGGCCGTGGTCGTCGTATCCTCCATCGCCTCCGTCGTGGTCGTGTCCCCCGACGGGGCTGTGGTCGTGGCGGCCGGGGGCTCCGTGGTGTCGGTGGTGTCACCATCACCACAGGCGGCAGCGATCAACGCCACCACCACCAAGACCATCGAGAACCGCCAGATCCCTCTAATGCGTTTCACGTCTCTTCCTCCTCATTAGGTCCTGCCCCATCTGTCCGAATAACGAACAAATGTGCGGCCTGCGTACGCAAACAGTACGGTTCAGATTGCGAGAGTGTCAAGCAGGCCCCGGTAAACGTCCCTGGACACTCTGGTGGATCCTATCTAGGGGATTCGCCACGTGCCGGCTGGAGAGCGTCCAGTCACACTGAGCGGGTGATCACGTACGCCTCGTCGTTGAACCAGACCCCTCCGTAGCGCGCCAGGACCTCCCGGGTCGCCTCCACGTAGACGCCGGAGGCCATGGCAGCAGAGAGCCGGGACTCGTCTATCTGGGCAACGTAGGCGGCGGCGTTCCAGGCGGCGAGGGTCAGGCCGGTCCCGATGTGCTCCGTCCTCTCGGAGGGCATCGCGTGGAGTTCGTAACGGAAGATCGCCTCCTCGTCGCTGAGGTGGGGATACACCAAAGCGGCGTCCTCGGGATCGGTGAGTTGGCGTTGTGCCTCGGCCAACAGGTCTGCACGCCCGGTCTGGAACGGGTCCTCGCCCGGCCAGACGTTGCGGATGATCTCGAGACCGGGGTCGTTGCCGTGGGCATGGACCACCACCAGGCGACCGCCGGGAGCGAGCGCCCGGGACAAGGGAACCAGCACCGTCCGCGTCTTCCTCTCGGCGCTGGTCCGGGCCCGGTAGGGCTGCGAGGCGACAACGAGGTCGTAACGACCCTCGATCCCGCCCGGCTCGGGGATCACCCGCTTCAGGATGAACTGGCGATCACGGCGGTAGACCACCAGCGCCGAGGGCGTGGCATAGAGGGGGTTGCCGGTCTTGGGGCTGGTGACCACTTCCCAGGCACGCGCCAGGTCGTCGAAGAGGTCGTGGATCTGCCGGCCGAAGTCGTCGGCGGTGGAGCCTTCGAGCGGAGCTTCGATCCAGTTCAGTTGGGAGGCGTTGTCCCCAACCGGGACCAACGCGGGAGCCTCCCGATAGTTCATGTTGGTCACCACCAGGACCATCTCGGGATGCTCGAAGAGCCGGTCCGGCATCCGGCCCAAAGCCAACCGGAGGTCTTCGATCGAGATCTCCTTGGCGACCACCAGCCAGGGGATGTGCGGGAACACGGTGTGCATGCGACGCATCAGCTGGCTCAACACCGAAGCATCGCCCATGCCGGCGTCGAACACTCTCAGGGCTGACTCTCCCGGCCCGATCAGGTCGAGCTCCGCGCCGATCCGCTCCGCGACCACCGCCTTCTCGTTGGTGGCGGTCGTGAACATCAGATAGGCGGCGCGATTGTCGAAGAACCGATCGATCTCCCCACCGACCGGTTCGTTCACCTGACCACGGGCCATACGTTCACCTCATCGACGTCATCATCGATCAGGCATTGGCACCTTCTCGCCGGTGAGTGGTTGCCGCGGCTTCGTCGGGCCTGTCCCTCGGCCGCTCTAGATGACCACCGTGAGGATACAAGAGCCTGCCGGCGAGAAGAGACACTGAACAACGTTCAGTACGTATGATCGGTGGACGTCGCCAGTGTGAGGAGACCCAAGTGACCCACCATCAGAGCCTCGAAGACGTTCTCCAGTCCACCGACAACGTCGTCTCGATGTTGCGCAACTCCCCGATCGGAGCCTATGTGTATCCGGTCGTCCCCTCCGAGTTCAGCAACTGGCGCGACGAGCAGAGAGCCTGGCGGGAGACCGCGGTCCTCTTCGATCAGTCGCATCACATGGCCGAGCTGACGGTGGAGGGACCCGAAGCGGAAGCACTGCTCTCGTCGCTGGCCATAAACAGCTTCGCCAACTTCCCCACCACCAGGGCGAAGCACTTCGTCCCCACCAGCTACGGCGGGCACGTCATCGGAGACGTGATCCTGTTCCGTCCCGAGGACGAGAAGTTCAACATGGTGGGACGGGTACCCACGGTGAACTGGGTCCAGTTCCATGCCGAGACCGGCGACTGGGACGTCGAGCTGGAAAGGGACGACAGGTCACCCGCCCGTCCCATGGGTCAGCCTGTGGTCCGACGTCACTATCGGTATCAGATCCAGGGACCGAACGCGATGAAGGTCCTGGAGAAGCTCAACGGTGGGCCGATACCCGACGTGAAGTTCTTCAACGTGGGCACGATGAAGGTCGCCGGCCGCGAGGTCCCGGCGTTCCACCACGGCATGGCCGGTGCGCCCGGCATGGAGATCTGGGGCCCCTATGAGCAGGGCGAGGAGATCCGCAGCGCCATCCTCGAAGCCGGAGCCGAGTTCGGGCTGGTGCCGGTGGGATCACGCGCCTACGCCACCAACACGCTCGAATCGGGATGGATCCCCTCGCCGCTGCCCGCCGTCTACTCGGGGGACGAGATGAAGGCTTACCGGGAGTGGCTCCCGGGGGACTCCTATGAGGCGGCGGGGTCGATCGGAGGGAGCTTCGTGTCCGACGACATCGAGGACTACTACCTGACCCCCTACGAGCTCGGCTATGGCTTCTACGTGAAGTTCGACCACGACTTCATCGGCCGTGACGCCCTCGAGAAGACCCACGACCAAGAGCATCGCAAGAAGGTGACCTTCGAGTGGAACACCGACGATGTGGTGGAGGTGTGGCGCTCGATGTTCAACGCCCCCGGAGAGAACATCAAGTACATCGATCTCCCCCTCTCCAACTACACGTCGGCCACCTACGACAAGGTGGTCGACGACGACGGGGGCCATGTCGGCTTCTCGATGTTCAGCGGGTACACGTTCAACGACCGTGCCTTCCTCTCACTCGGAGTGGTCGGCCCCGACATCGAAGAGGGCGACCAGCTCACCCTGGTGTGGGGCGAGGAGGACGGCGGGACGGCAAAGACCACGGTGGAGTCGCACGAGCAGACCGAGATCAGGGTCCGGGTGGCGCCCACTCCGTTCTCGAGGGACGCACGCGAGGGCTACGCCCAGGGGTCCTGGCGCACCAAGTAAAACGCGAACCCAGGGTTGCAGGCCCCACTCAGCGAAGTCCAGCGCCCTCAGTTCAACCCAGGTTTGCAGGCCCCGCGCAGGCGTTGATCCAGCGCCCTCGGTACGGCGGCGAACGTGTTTCAGGCGGCGCTCTCGTCGCGCACAGACTCTCCCACGAAGTCGGCCACCGCATCCAGCGCCACCCGCTCGGAGAGTATCCGGCTGTGCCCCGCCCCCGGAAGGGGAAGGATCGACGTGGCAGGCCGGATGGCCGCCAGCTCCGCGGAGCGGGAGAAGGGTGTCTCCTGGTCGTCCGGATCGTGGACGATGAGGATCTCCGCCCCCGGCAGCTGATCGGGGCACAGCCCGGCAAGGGTCGGCCACAACGCCGGGTCCCAACGCTCGAGCCGTTTGCGCAGCCCGCGTCGCACCCAGGGCATGAGCTGGAGACGATCCCCGAAGACCCGAAGGGCGTCGCGGACGTCGAGGGCGGGTGCGACCAACACCACCTTCGACGGCGCGGCTTCGACGAAGGCGAGCCGCAGCACCATGCTGGCGAAGGAGTGGGCGATGATGGCCACCGGCTCACCCGTGTCTTCGATCACATCGCGGAGGACGGCGCTCGACTCCTTGATGTCCGTTCTCGGCCCGCCGGCATGTCCGGGCATGTCGGGTATCACGACACGAAGCCCCATCGATGCGAGATGACGGGCGACCGGGGCCATTTGGGCGCCACGGCCACCCCACCCGTGGAGAGCAACGACCAACGGGCCCTCACCGGTCTCATGTCCGGGCACACCACCGAAGAACATGTCGCCCATGTCGGCGAGGGCGTCGCTGTCCAACGCTGCTGCTCGGGCTCCCAACGGGGGCGGCGTCAGCCATGTCTCGAAGGTGACCGGTGACAGAGCCCTCACCGGGAGCGGGACCCTCACCAGCGTCCCTCGATGAGAGCCGCTGCGACCTCTACGGGATCCAGCGAGTACAGCGGGCTCCATGCTTTCAAGGCCTTAGTGGTGGTCGCCCTCCGGTACATCTTGATCCAAGTCATCACTGTGCCCCCTATTCATCCGGGTCGACATTCATCTGGGTTGCAACTTGCAACTTACTCCGCATAGTAGTGAATTGCAACTGGCAACCCACTAGGATGGAGCCATGGCCCGCAAGTCGCTGTCCCATCTCGAATGCTCCGTCGCCAACACGGTGGAAGTCGTAAACGACGCTTGGACCGTGCTCATCCTCCGTGACGCCTTCCTGGGCATACGCCGATTCGACCAGTTCGTGGAGAGTCTCGGCATCGCCCGCAACACACTGACGGACCGCCTGGAGCGACTGATCTCCTCCGGGATGCTCGAAGCCCGCCCCTACCAGGACAACCCCGTCCGACACGAATATCGACTGACCGAGAAGGGCAAGGACCTGTTCGACGTGCTGATGACGCTGTGGGCTTACGGGGAGCGGTGGGACCCACCGGCCGACCCGGACCATCAGCGGGTGATCCACCTGGACTGTGGCCACGAGGCTATCGCAGTTTCCCATTGCAGCCATTGCGGCGGGCGACTCGAACGGACCAACGTGAGCATCGAGCCTCCCAGCCCCATTGCCCTGGCCGCCACCACCCAGGATTCTCCGGCCTGAGCTCAGCGGCTTCGGCCTAGGGTCGCCCGATGAGGTACGTGGCCCTGCTGCGCGGCATCAACGTCGGAGGGAAGAACAGGGTGGAGATGGCGAGGCTGAGGGAGACCATCTCCCGTGCCGGAGCCGACGACGTCAGGACGTACATCGCCTCGGGCAATGTGTTGTTCGCCGACTCGAGGCCAAGAGGGCAGCTCGTCGGCGTGCTCGAGCGCACCATCGAAGAGGAGTTCGGCCTGAGCCTGAAGGTCCTGGTGCGGGACGAGCATGAACTGGTCGCCACCGCCGATGCCATCCCCGACCCCTGGACCAACGACCAGACGATGAGAACCGACGTCATCTTCCTGTGGACCACATGGACTCCGAGGAGATCATCGGTCGTCTTCCTGCCCGCGATGGCATCGACGAGGTCAAATACACGCCAGGGGCGGTGGTATGGCGGGTCGACACGGAGAACCTCGCCAGGAGCGGCAAGGCGCGGCTCGTGGGAACCGACCTCTACGAGGCGATGACGGTCCGGAACTGCAACACCGTCAGGAAGCTGGCCAGCATGATCTGAACCGTCAGCCCTGGCGGAACACGTCCGGGGCGATCGGATCCTGTTCCCGTCTCCTGGCAGCGAGCCCGGAGAGATACTGGTTGGGGAACCGATGCCCGGTGTAGCCGAGATCGATGGCGGCGTTGAGGGTCCAGTAAGGGTCGACCAGGTGGGGGCGGGCCATGACGCACAGGTCGGCGCGGCCGGCGACGAGGATGTTGTGAATGTCGTCGATCGACGACACCGCGCCGACCGTCATCGTCGCCATCCCCACCTCGTTGCGGATCCGGTCGCTGAAAGGTGTCTGATAGAGACGCCCGTACTCGGGACGGGCATGGATCGAAGTCTGGCCGGTGGACACGTCGATCAGATCACATCCGTGATCACGAAGCGCCCGGGAGAACTCGACCGCGTCGTCGCCGTCGAAGGCGCCCGGCACCCAGTCGGTGGCCGAGATCCGTACCGAGATCGGCTTGGTTTCCGGCCACACCTTCCGCACCGCGTCGAAGATCTCCAGCGGGTAACGCATCCGGTTCTGCAACGAGCCGCCGTATCGATCCGACCTCTGGTTGGCCAGAGGCGTGAGGAAACTGGAAGCCAGGTATCCGTGGGCGAAATGGAGCTCCAACCAGTCGAAGCCCGCCCGGTCTCCCCGTTCCGCCGCCTCCACGTGCTGGGCCAAGACCACGTCCATGTCGGACCTCGTCATCTCTCTCGGGACCTGGCTGTCGGGCCGATACCTGATCGGCGACGGCGCCATGATATCCCAGTTGCCTTCGTCGAGCGGGTCGGTGTCACCCTCCCACATCCGCTTGGTGGACCCCTTTCTCCCGGAGTGGCCGATCTGGAGCCCGATACGCGACACCGAGTGCTCGTGGACGAACGCGACGATGCGCCCCCAGTAGGCCTCCTGTTCGTCGTTCCAGATCCCGGTGTCCGCAGGGGAGATCCGCCCCTCGGGAGAAACGCAGGTCATCTCCGTCATGACCAACCCGGCCCCACCGACGGCCCGGCTCCCCAGATGTACCAGATGCCAGTCGTTTGGCATCCCGTCGACGGCCGAGTACTGGTCCATCGGTGACACCACGACACGGTTGGGGAGCACGACGTCCCGCACCTGGAAGGGGTGGAACATCGGCGGAGTCTCCGGGTGGGTCGGTACCGGAGAGCCGTGGTCGGAGGTGGCGTACCAGCGGTCGACGGATGCCATGTACTCGGGGTCGCGGAGACGCAGGTTGTCGTAGGTGACCCGCTGACTGCGGGTCAGCATGCTGAAGACGAACTGCTCGGGTTCCAAGTGGCGGTATCGGTCCGCCCCTTCGAACCACTCCAGGCTCGCCTTCGCCGCCCGCTGCAGGCTCTCCACTTCGGGACGGCGGACCGTCTCGTAAGTCTCGAGCGCATCGGGAAGCGGATCGCCCTCCGCCAGCACTTCGGCGAGGGCGATCGCGTCCTCCATCGCCAGCTTCGTACCCGAGCCCACGGAGAAGTGGGCGGTGTGTGCCGCGTCTCCCACCAGCACGACGTTCCCGTCGTGCCACTTCTCGCACGTGACCGTCGGGAACCGGAGCCATTTCGAGTTGTTGCCGATCAGCCCGTAGCCGTCGAGGTGCGAGGCGAACAGCGACTCGCACACCTCCAGGGCATGCTCGTCGCTGACCCCGGGCGGGAAGACCTCGTCTTCGGTGCGATCGAGCCCCAACGCGCGCCAGGTGTCGGGTGCCATCTCCACGATGAAGGTGCTCCCCTCCGACGAGTACGGGTAGATATGGGCCCACACGAGACCGGATGGCGTGTCCACGAAGATGAAGTGGAAACGATCGAACACCTTCTCGGTGCCGAACCAGATGTACTTGTTGACCCTCCAGTCGACCGACGGCTGCAACCGCTCGGCCAGCTCCGCCCGCACCATCGAGTTGGCCCCATCTGCCCCCACCACGAGGTCGGCGTCGCTCACCGATGCGAGGGCGGGCACCTCGGTCGAGAATCGGAGGTCGACACCTAGCTCCTCGGCGCGACGGCTGAGGAGAGCGAGAAGCTCCTTGCGGCCGACGGCGGCGAAGCCATGGCCCCCTGAGACGAAACGCTCGCCGGCGAAGTGGCGCACTTCGATGTCGCCCCATTCCCGAAAAGCCTTGGTCAGCTCCTCGTAGGACTCGAGATCGGCCGCGGCGAAGTGATCGAGTGTCTCCTCCGAGAACACGACGCCGAATCCGTAGGCGTCGCCGGGGCGATTCCTCTCGAGAATGGTGATCTCGTGGTCGGGACGGGCCTTCTTGAGCTGGATGGCCAGGTAGAGACCGGCGGGACCGCCACCGACACAGACGACTCTCATGGATGGCAACCTATCGCCCCGGAACCGGGTTGGTCCACCTCCCGGACGATCAGCGACTCCCACCCACCCACGATCAATACCGGCCTCCTGGGGCACCGCTGCCGTCCGGCTAGCTAGCTAGCCGTCGCGCTCGACCCCGATCTCCGTGGCCTTGACCGCGACCCACACATCGACTCCGGTGTGCAACTCGAGTGCGTCGGCCGCGTCACGGGTCACCTCCACGGCGAGCGGCAACGGGTCCGACACCTGGAGACGGACCCTGTCCCCCAGCGGCTCCACCCGCCTGATCCGGGTCGACCAACTGTTGCGTGGGCTGCCCTCGGGCCGATGGCGATGGATTGCGATCGCGGTGGGAGAGATGGTGAGCAGAACCCGGCCGGAGATCTGGTGGTCGGCTACGTGGATGGCGTGGGTGTCGACCTTCACCACCCCGTCCCTGGCCTCGCCCACTACCAGGTTGGCTCCGGCGAGGTCGGCGGCATACCGGGTCCGCGGTCGGAGGCGGATCTCCTCGGGTGACCCCTCCTGGGTGATCAGACCACCCTCCATGACATAGACATCGTCGGCGAGCAGGAACGCTTCGACGGGGTCGTGAGTGATCAGCAGGCGGGGCCCATCGAAGCCGGCCAGGTGTTCGCCAAGGGCGTGTCGCATCTCTGCGCGAGTGGTCACGTCGAGGGCGGCGAGGGGCTCGTCGAGCAATAGGGCGTCTGGCTCCGTCACCAGCGCACGAGCCAATGCGACCCGCTGAGCCTGTCCCCCCGACAGGTCGCCGGGCCGACGGGTCTCGAGACCGGCGAGACCGAGACGCTCGAGCCAGGCGCGAGCGGCTGAATCGGCTCGGGAACGGGGCGTTCCCCGGCTCCGCAGGCCGAAGGCGACGTTGTCCACCACGCTCAGATGGGGAAAGAGCAGGTAGTCCTGGAAAACCACGCCGATCCGGCGACTCTCGGAGGGGACGAAGACATCATCAGAGGGGTCGTCGAGCACCCGGCTCCCGAGACGGACGGTTCCCTCGTCGATCGGCAACAACCCTGCGATCGCCGATACCACACTCGACTTTCCGGCCCCGTTGGGCCCGAGCAGGGCCACCGTGGCCCCAGGCTCGATGGACAGGTCGACTTCGATCTGGAACGTTCGCGACCGGCGAAACACGACCCGGGCATCGAGCGGAGACCCCCTCACGATGCCCTCCACCAGCGATCCCGCAGGGCGACGAGAACCCCGAGAGACACCGCCACCATCACCAGACTGAGGGCAACCGCAACCTCTCGATCGCTCTCGAGTGCGACGAACACGGCCAGTGGGAGAGTCTGGGTCTCACCCTGCAGATTGCCGGCGAAGGTGATGGTGGCTCCAAACTCGCCGAAGGCCCGGGCCCAGGTCAAGAGGAGGCCGGCTGTCACCGACGGGCCGATCATCGGGAGCGAGACCCGGCGGATCACGGTCCAACGATGTGCCCCCAGACTGGACGCGGCGTCTTCGAAGCGCTGGTCCAGGTTGCGGAGAGCACCCTCCACGGTGATCACGAGGAACGGCATGGCAACGAACGTCGTCGCGACGACCACCCCCCACATCGAGAACGGGAGCACCAACCCTGTGCTCTCATAGAGAGCCTCTCCGATGACCCCGCGTCGACCGATGGCGAAGAGGAGCGCTGCCCCCGCCACGACGGGGGGCAGCACCAGGGGCAGGAGGACGAGACCCCGGACCAGCCTTCGTCCCGGGAAGTCGACGCGCGCCAGGATCCAGGCCAAAGGGAGACCGAGCACGAGCGAGATCGCGGTCGCAGTGATCGACGACACCACGGAGAGACGGAGGGCATCGGTCACCAACGAAGAGGACAGCAGGCGCGGCAGGTCGGACCAGGGGGTCCGCCACAGCAGGCCGAGGAGAGGGATCAGGAACAGGACCGCCCCGAGCGACGCCAACAGGAGAAAGAGAGATGGTGGCCTCCCGGAAACGCGACGATTCATGGTGTGCCGAACCCGAACCCTCTCAAGATCGCCTGACCTTCGTGTGACAGCACGAACTGGATGAAAGCAGCGGCCAGTTCCGGTTTGTCGGTCCGGGCCAGCATCGCGATCGGGTATTGGGTGGTGAGTCTGAGGTCCTCGGGCAATTCGATGGCCTCGACCGTGCTGTCGCCCCGGTACACGTCGGTGGCGTAGGTGATCCCGGCGTCGAGCTCACCGGCTTCGATCTTGGTCAGGAGGAGGCGGGCGTTCGGTTCGTAGGTGTCGATCGATGGCTCGATCCCCGCGGAGTCGAGGACTCCATGGGCGAGATCTCCGCAGGGGACTCCTTCCGCGCACAATCCGAGCAGCAGGTTTGGGTCGGCGAAGTCGTCGAGCCCTGCGACGTCTCCGGGGTTCCCCGCCGGCACCGCGATGAGGAGCGTGTTGGTGGCGAACACCCGGTGCTCTCCTCCGATCGCCCCGGCCGTGGCCACCTGACCCATGTGGGTCAGGTCGGCAGGGGCGAACACGTCGACTGGTGCCCCCTCGAGGATCTGCTCCCTCAGCGTGGCGCTTCCGGCATGGTTGACCTTCACTTTCACCCCGGGGTTGGCTTTCTCGAAGGCCGACTCGATGTCGGCAAAGGCCCCGGTCAACGACGAGGCCGCCGACACCACCAACTCCTCATCCTCCCCTTGGGCGCACCCGACCAGCGCCAGAGCCGTGACCATGGCCAGGAGTGCCCTCATCGACCTATTCTCATTGTGACTACACGCTACCCGCCGGGCAAGCATCCGGATGAAGGGATGAAGTGACCGAGCTCTCGATCACCGAGTACGCCGTGCTCGGGGTTCTCGCCGAGGGCCCCAACCACGGGTTCGCCCTGGCCCGGGAGCTGGGCCCTGGGGCCGATCTGGGGAGGATCTTCACCGTCCGCCGTCCCCTGGTCTACCGGGCGCTCGATCGTCTGGTCGACACCGGCTTGGCGCGGCGAGCGCACATCGAGAGGGGCGAGTCGGGCCCGGACCGGGTGATCCACAGAGTGACCGGGCGGGGTCAACGCCGTCTCGAGCGCTGGCTCGACGAGCCGGTGGCGCATGTACGCGACATCCGCATCGAGTTCCTCCTCAAGCTGGCCCTGCTGGAGAGGGCACACAGCTCGCCCGCCCGGCTGATCGCAGAGCAGAGACGATCGCTGGGACCGACGTTCGCCGCCCTGGACGAGCCGGGGACCACCGATCACGTGGAGATATGGCGGCGACACAACGCCCGCTCCGCCGAAGCCTATCTCGACGAGCTCGCCGCCTTGTTCGGCTCCTGATCGGATCGAGGCTCAGTCGAAGGTGTCGCAAAGACCGGGATCACCGGTCTCGAATCCGCGGGTGAACCACTCGACCCGCTGCTCAGACGAACCGTGGGTCCACCGCTCGGGGGTGATCTGACCCTCGACCTGCTCCTGGATGCGATCGTCCCCCACGGCCGCGGCGGCATCCATGGCCTCCCGGATCTCCCCGGGCAGGAAGACGCCGGCGTCCCGCAACGAGTTGGCCCAGACACCGGCGAAGCAGTCGGCCTGCAGTTCGAGCTGCACCGACAGCGCGTTGGCCTCTTCAGGGGATCCGGCAGCGCGCTGGGTGGCCTGGACCTGCTCCATTATCCCGAGACGCTTCTGCACATGGTGCCCGACCTCATGGGCGATGACATACGCCTCCGCCACGTCTCCGCCCTGAGCCCCGAAGCGGGCCACCAATTCGTCGAAGAAGGTCTCGTCGATGTAGATGGTCTCGTCGAGCGGGCAGTAGTGCGGTCCCACCGCGGAGCTGGCGTTCCCACATGCCGAGGTGGTGATGTCCCGGAAGAGGACGAGTGTCGGCTCCACATAGGAGAGGCCGGCCGCGTCGAAGATGGCGTTCCAGGTATCGTCGGTGGAACCGAGAACGGTCGACGCGAAGACCTCGTAGTCGTCCTCGCCCTGGAACTCCTCCGGCTGCGCCTGGGACTGGGGCGCGGTGGCGTTGTCGAGCTGGCCCATGACGTCATCGAGCCCTGACCCCCCTCCGAGCAGCGTCACCAAGAGAAAGACGATCAGACCGGCCCCACCCAACCCGCCGATGGCGACGCCGGGGCGGCTCATGCCGCGCCGATCCTGGACGTCGCCGCGACTCCTGATTCTCTCCCAACGGGCCAATGGACACACTCCCTCTCGGACGTGGGGAGAGAGTATCCCTATTCGGGGTGATTCAAACCCCTGACTACGCCACGGTCTGGACCGGGTGCGCGGCACGTCTTCACTCTCAGAGCTCCGATTTCGCCCGATCCATCGGGAAAAACAAACGGGTAGTGGGTTCAGGCGAGCGCCCATGAATCCGATAACCAATGGAGTGTCGTCGCCAGGCAGAGTCACCAAACCGGAACCCACGCCGGACCTCGCGCGCCCTGGGAACGATGTCCCGGGTTGCCCGGAGTGCTCATCGGAGATGGAAGGCTTCCTCTCCCCCGATCTCGGCCACACTGAGGCCTGGGAGCAACTCCATTCCCGCTATCACGCCCTGCGCCGGGAGACGGATCGGCTTCGGGTCGATCTCGCCGACGCCCGGGTGGGAATCGCCAGCTTCGAGAGCCTGTTCCGCATCTCGCCCTTCCCGATCATGGAGCAGGACTACACACAAGTCGAAGCCTGGATGGACGATCTGCGCCGCCAGGGAATCGAGGCCATACGCGAGGTGCTCCCCGATATCGAGTCCATCCGGGCCACGGTCCCCCTGGTCTGGATCGTCTCAGCCAATCCGGCGGCGGTGAAGGCGGTCGGGCTCCCCCTCCCGGAGCTGATCGGCCCCATCGACCCTCGCATCGTGAACGACGAGTCGTACCCTTCGTGGATATCCCAGTTCGAAGCGGTCTGGAACCGCCAAGCCGAGGCACGCGCCTCCTTCACCGCGGGCACTCCCAGCGGAGAAACATACGACGCCGAGTCCATACTCGCCGCCCCAGTGGTCGACGGCGAGCCCGACTTCTCCAGGGCGATGTTCACCGTGGTGGACGTGACCGAGCATCGCAGCGAGGAACGGAGGATGGAGGAGCTCATCACCACCAAGAACCGCTTTCTCGCCGCGATCAGCCATGAGATCAGGACGCCACTGACCGCGATCGTCGGATTCAGCCAGGTGCTCGAGGACAATGGCGGGATGGGTGATGAGGACCGCATGGCGATGGTCACCGCCATCGTGGAGCAGGCGCGCGAGATGTCCGACCTCGTCAACGACCTCCTCGTGGCCGCCCGGGCCGACTCCGACGAGCTCAACGTCGAGGCGAAGATCATCGATCTGGCCGACCAGGTCGATCAGATCCTGTCGGCAGGCGGCACGTTCACCGACGGTGTGGCGTTCGAGCGTCCTGGGG
Organism: uncultured Acidimicrobiaceae bacterium; assembly: GCA_964645875.1. Lineage (GTDB taxonomy): Bacteria > Actinomycetota > Acidimicrobiia > Spongiisociales > ZC4RG35 > JANQRA01. The sequence continues at coordinate 43,680 of CAZYCX010000003.1, read as the reverse complement.
TACCGGTCGTCGTCAGCGCCGACCCGACCCGGGTGCGACAGATCCTGCGCAACCTGCTCACCAATGCGGAGCGCTACGGTGGTCCTTCGGTTTCGGTCCACCTCGAGAGCGAAAACGATTGGATCGACCTCGAGGTGATCGACGACGGAGCCGGTCTGCCCGAAGACCAGTGGGAGTCGATATTCCAGCTCTACCACAGTGTCCACGACGACTTGGACCGCTACCAGTCGATGGGGATCGGCCTGGCGGTCTCCCGCCAGCTCGCCGAGCTGATGGGCGGAAACCTCACTTACGAGCGTCGCGACGATCGAAGCGTGTTCCGCCTCAGGCTCCCGATCGGCTGATCCATTGACGGAGCCGTCCTTGGATCCGGTCTGGAGCGAGCACCCTCGCCGGTCGGCGATACAGCCGACATCCAGCCACCGCGGCCAGCGGGTGATCGGAGTGATCCGTGGTCGGTGAGGAGGCATTCGCGAGTGTTCTCACTGCCGCCAAATCGGGGGCTGATTGGGCCTGGTCGGCCATCTTCAACCAGCTGTTCGGGCCCGTCACCGGTTATCTGTCCAGCCGGGGCGCGGTCGAGCCCGAAGATACCGCCAGCGAGGTCTTCCTCAAGGTGGCCCGCAGCATCCATGACTTCGAGGGAGACGAGGGCTCATTCCGGTCCTGGGTGTTCGTCATCGCCCACCGAACCCTGATCGACGAGCGCCGTCAGCGATCACGAAGACCCGACCAGGTCGCGCCCCCGCCTGACGAGACGTCGGAAGGCGGCAACGTCGAAGAAGAGGCGGTCGAGTCGCTGGTCACCGCGGAGGTACTGGCCGCATTCGGGCGGCTGACCGAGACCCAACGCGACGTGCTCGCCCTCCGCATGGTCGCCGGTCTCTCTCTGGAACAGACTGCCCAGGTGCTGGGAAAGCGCATCGGAGCGGTGAAGGCTCTCCAACACCGCGCACTGGCCTCTCTGAAGCAGGAACTCGACCTGTCCCACGTATCCCGATGAGCGAAGAAGACGTTTACGACGATGAGATGTTCAGGGCAGAGATGACTCACCGCGACGTGGAGCGCGTCCTCACCGGAGAGGAACTCGAGGATGCGGCTCTGACGCGTCTCCACACCGTGCTCACCGAATTGCACCCACTTGGTCAGACGTCTTCATCAGACGAGCAGATGGCGAGCTTGGCTGCCGAGGCCGCTGCCCTCACCAACGACACCCGTCCCGAAAGCCGCGTCGGGGCCGTCATCGACGACCCCCGCCGCACCAGACCGCTCCTCGTCGCCCTACGCGAGAGACTGGCCGTGATCGCGGTAGCGTTCTTCGTCGTCGTCGGGATGACAGGAGTCGCCATCGCCGCGGACGCCGCCGTTCCCGGCGATCCCTTGTACGGTCTGGACCGCGCCCTCGAAGTGGTGGGCATCGGGGACGGGGGCACCCCGGAGCGCATCGCCGAAGCTCGGGTGCTGGCCGGCTCCGGCAAGGTCGTCGAGGCCATCGACCACATCGCGGCAGCCCTCGCCGCGTCGAGCGACCGGGAGCAAGTCGGCGGCTTCTCCCCCGAGGCCGCCAACGCCACCGCCGCGCTCCGCGATGCCGCGGCGAGTGTCGAGTCAGACAGCGCGGCTCCCGAGTCCCAGGAGGTCCGCGATGCCGTGGCCTCGATGCTCGACGAGATGGCCGTCATTGCGGATCACACCGATTTCGACGACGTGGAGTTCGGTCGGAGGATCGCGGAAATGGCCCGAGCCATCGGCAGCCCGGCTGGCGGCCAGGACATGGTGGACCGCCCCGGCGTGGGGGGCCAGGACAACGAGCCCGGCGACGGGGCCGGCCCTCCGTCGGACGTCCCCGGTGGGCCTCCCGACGGTGCCGGAAGACCGTGAGGGCGCCGCTGGATCAGAGTCCTGGCTTCAGCTGACGATTTCCCTGGCGAGTCTGGACGCTCCCATCGCCAGACTGGCCACACCCACCCCGTGATATCCCCATCCGGCGACTCTCAGACCCGACCTGGCCCCCAGCAGCGAGTTCACCCGACGAAGCCACTGCAGGTGGCCGACCTCGTATTGAGGGATTCCGGGGCGGTGTCTGATCAACTCGACGAATGACGGGCTCAAGTCGGCGCCGACGATCCTGCCGGCATCCTCGACGGTGCTCGCGGTGAGCTTCTCGTCGCTCCAATCGACGACGTCGGGCTGAGTGGCCCCACCCACTATCACCTTGATCAGCCAGGACCCGTCCGGAGCGCGCTCGGGTGCGTACGACGACTCGAAGAGGATCCCACGTGTCGGCATCCCCTCGCCCGGTCCTACCAGGGCACCGAAGCCCTCAGGGAGGGGCGAAGGGGCCGTTCCCCCGATCCAGACCACCGCCACCCGAGCATTCGAGGATTCGGAGAGGACGGCGGCGAGCTCCGGGTCCACCATCCCCACAGCTAGATGTGGGGGCACCGCCAGCACCACCGACTCGGTCGTGATGGCTTCCGGGCCGGTCACCACCCACCGATCACCGTCTGAATACACCGACTCGACGGTGAACCCCGGACGAAATCGATCCCCCAGCGTTTCAGCGATCAGCTCGGCGACGGCCGCCATGCCCCCCACCGGTACATGGATTCGGGCCCGTCCTCCGAAGGAGCGGGCCAGGCGTCTTCGCAGCACACCCACCACCACCGAGCCCGATTCACGTTCCAGTGCCTCCAGGACAGGAAAGGCGGCCTGTGTCGAGAGTCGACTCGGATCACCGGCGAACACTCCCGAGGCCAAGAGCCAGGACAGCACGTCGCCCGCGCCCCGGCCGAAACGGCGACGACAGAAACCGGCAATGGTCTCGTCGGGGTCGGACCGCGTCGGTATCAGGATCTCGGCCATGGCGCGCAGACCCGCCGGGAGCGGAACCAGTGGCGTGAAGAGCATCCTTGGCGAGGCCCTCAACTCCACCAGACTCCCCTCTGTGAACACATGGCGCCCTCCTGCCTCTGCCGGCCTGGTGACCACCCCGGCCCGCCGCAAGATAGGTCCCAGATACGGATGAGGCAGGCTGAACGATCCCGCCCCCGGCTCCAGGGAGAATCCGTCTCGCGTCAGGGTGCGCACGACACCGCCGGGAGCCGGGGAGGCCTCGACCACGACCAGGTCCTCCACACCCATGGACATGAGCTCGGAGGCAGAGAACAGACCGGCCAGCCCACCTCCGACCACGACCACACTCAAGAGCGGACCGCCTCCACGAACGCGGCGACGTTGTCGGGAGGGGTGTGCCGATCGATGCCATGACCCAGGTTCATGATGTGCCCGGGTCGCCCTGCGGCGCGACCGAGCAGCGATTCCACCTCGTCACCGATCGTCCCGGGGTCGGTGCGAAGAACTGCCGGGTCGAGGTTTCCCTGGACCGCTCGCCCGGCGAAGGTCTCGAAGGCAGTCTCGAGGTCCGTCCTCCAGTCGACTCCGTACCCGGTGGCGCCGATTTCGGGCTGAAGGTCGAGGGTGTGCCCGGCACCAGGGGCGAAGTAGATCGTCGGAGCCGCCACGTCGTCGAGGCTCCGGGCGGCGGCAGGCACCGCCATCCGGGCGAATAGGTCCCGATCACACAGCCCCGCCCAGGTGTCGAACAGCTGAACGACATCGGCGCCCGACTCGGTCTGGACGCGGAGATAGGTCCTCATCGAGAGGGCCAGGTTCTCCAGTGCGGCCGAAGCGGCTCGAGGATCTGCCCGCAGCGCGGCCCGCATGGTCAGGAAGTCCTTGGAACCGCCACCCTCGAGGAGATAGGCGAGGAGAGTCACCGGTGCGCCGGCGAAACCGATCACCGCCGTCTCCGCCGGCGCAGACTCGCGCACCAGGCGAACCGTCGTCGCGACGTGGGAGACCAGAGACGGGTCGAGTACGGGCAGGTCGACGACTTCGGTGAGTGTCAGTGGGCTCAGCCTCGGCCCGGGGTCGAAGGTCATCTCGACTCCCATGGCCTCCAGCGGGGTCATGATATCGGCGAAGATCACTGCCCCGTCCATCCCGAAGCGCCGAATCGGTTGCAGTGTCACCTCGGTGGCGAGCTCCGGTGTGCCCACCACCTCCTGGAAACTGTGCCGTTCCCGGACGGCGCGATACTCGGGCAGGTAGCGACCGGCCTGACGCATGATCCATACCGGTGGATGCGGCAGCGGCCGGAGTGCGAGAGCGTCGAGGAGGGGTCGGCTCAAGCGGCAGCCCCGACTGCTTCGACGAGGAGATCTGTGGCCTCCGTGACCACACCGCGGTGTGCCCGCATCAGGAACAGGGCTTCGAACGGCGACGGCGGGAGGAGGACCCCGGACCGATACGCAGCGTGGAAGAAACGGGAGAAGCGGTCTCGATCGACAAGAGCGGCCTCGTCCCAAGAGCGCACCTCGGTTGGGCCGAAGAACACCGTCATCATCGCACCGGCCCTCTGAACACAGCCCTCGATTCCGTTCTCCGTCAGGGCGCCGGCCAGTTCGTCCTCCAGGACTGCCCCCAGGGACTCCAACTCGTCATAGATCTCGGGGCTCGCCTCGATGGCCCGCAGGGTTGCCAGTCCGGCGGCGACCGTCAGCGGGTTGCCGGCCAGTGTGCCGGCCTGGTAGACGGGGCCGTCCGGGGCAACCCGACGCATGAGGTCCTCCCGCCCTCCATAGACCGCCGACGGCGTTCCCCCTGAGACGATCTTGCCGAGGCAGGTGAGGTCGGGGGCCACCCCGTAACGATCCTGAGCACCGCCACGGGCGACACGAAAGCCCGTCATGACCTCGTCGAAGATCAGGATGGCGCCGTTGTCGTCGCAGAGCTGTCGCAACCCCTCGAGGAACCCGGGCTGGGGAGGCACGACGCCCATGTTCCCGGCAACGGGCTCGACTATGACGGCGGCGATCCCACCCTCGGCCAGGGCCTTCTCCACCGATTCGAGATCGTTGAAGCGCGCGATCCGGGTGTCGGCCACGGTCCCGGCGGGCACGCCGGGACTGTCCGGCTCTCCGAGAGTGGCGGCCCCGCTACCCGCCTTGACCAGGAACGGGTCGGCATGACCGTGGTAGCAACCCTCGAACTTGATGATCCCCTGACGGCCGGTGGCGGCACGCGCCACCCGTATCGCCGAAGCAGTGGCCTCGGTTCCCGAGTTGACCATCCGCATCACCTCGATGGACGGGACCATCGCGCAGATGAGCTCGGCGATCTCGACCTCCTGACTGGTGGTTATCCCGAACGACGTGCCCCTTCTCGCCGCCTCCTCGACGGCCTCCACCACCGTGGGCTCGGCATGGCCGAGGATGAGCGCCCCCCAGGAGGCGATGAAGTCGATGAGATCGCCGTCGTCGAGCGTCGTGAGACGTGCGCCGGCGGCGCTCTCCACGAAAGGCGGCACCCCGCCCACTCCCTTGAAGGCACGCACCGGCGAGTTGACACCCCCGGGCATCACCCGAACCGCACGCTCGTACCAGTCCGTATTCGTCGCAGTCATCTCGATCAGCCTCCGGCGAGTGCCCGGGCCGCCCGGGTGGCGAAGTAGGTGAGGGTGATGCCGGCACCGGCGCGGGCGATTGCTGTCAGCGACTCCAGCATGACCCTGTCGCCGTCGACCCAGCCGTTGGCCGCGGCGGCCTCGATCATCGAGAACTCTCCGGACACCTGGTAAGCCACCACCGGGATGTCGACGCGGGAACGGACTGCCGAGATCACGTCGAGGTAAGGCCCGGCCGGTTTGACCATCACCATGTCCGCACCCTCGGCCAAATCGAGGGCAACCTCGACCAGAGCCTCCCGCACATTCGGCGGGTCCATCTGGTGAGTGCGCCGGTCCCCAAAGGCGGGCGCCGACTCGGCCGCGTCCCGGAAAGGCCCGTAGTAGGCGCTCGCATACTTGGCCGAATACGAGCAGATGGCGAGCTCCTCGTGGGCAGCAGAATCGAGCGCCTCCCTGATGGCACCGACGCGCCCGTCCATCATGTCGGAGGGGGCGATTACGTCGGCTCCGGCGTCTGCGTAGACCATCGCAGCCTGAGCCAGGAGCGGGAGGGTCCGGTCGTTGTCCACCGACTCACCATCGAGAACGCCGCAGTGGCCATGGCTGGTGTACTCACAGAGACAGACGTCTGCCCACACTGTGATATCCGCCACCTGATCCTTGATGGCGCGGATTGCCTCAGGCACCGGCCCGGCAACGTCCCATGCCCCGGAACCCGACTCGTCTTTGGCTTCGGGAATGCCGAAGAGGATCACGCCTCCCACGCCGGCAGAAGCAGCCTCCTTGACCACCGGGATCATCTCGTCCACCGAGAGCTGGGAATGCCCTGGCATCGATCCGATCGGGTTGCTCACATCCCTGCCGGGAACGACGAAGAGCGGCAACACGAAGGATGCGGGATGAAGACGGGTCTCCGCCACCTGGCGGCGCAGTGCCTCGGTCCGGCGGAGCCGGCGACTCCGCAACTCCGGGAATCGTGTCATACGGTGCTCCTGTCTCTCAGACCGGCCGCGATCAGGCTGATCAAATCCTCGAACGAGGGCTCCTCGGGAACGAAGTCTGCGGCCATCTCATGCGCTGTGAGTGAAGCCTTCGTAGTCTCTCCGATCGCCCCCACGACCAACCCGTCCAGAGTGCGGGCGGAGAGCCACCCCTCGACCGCGGTCGGTGAGCCGAAGGCCACCGCTTCCACCGGGTCACCGCCAGGGGCGATCGGCCTGACGTCGTAGACGGCCATGGTGTCGACGACGGCTCCGGCCGCCTCCAAGATGTCGAGCCTGGACAGGTCGGCTGCGGCGGCGTGGGGAACGAAGACCGATTGCCCGGCGATGGCTCCTGACAAGCGATCGAACAACTCTTCGGATCCGGCGTCTCCGACCAGGCTGGGGTCGCCTCCTGCCGTCCTCACCGCTGCCGCGGTGGCGGGCCCGACGGCGGCCACAGAAGCGGCGGGGATACCTCCCCGCGGCCAGAGGGTGGCCACCGCCCGCGCCGAGGTCAGTACCAGCCAGTCGCAACCGGCGGCCCTGGCCCGCGCCATCTCGACGATCGAGGAGTCGACGGGGACGTACTCGATGCAGGGCAATGAGACCGGCGCCAGGCCGGCACTCTGGGCGACTGCCCCCAGGGAGACCGCCCGCTCGGGTGTGCTGGTCAGGGCGAGACGTGGTTTGGTCACAGCCCCAGTCCCTCCTGCAGTGCCCGCGCTGCCGATTCGGGGGTGGCCCCTTCGGCAACTGCGTAACGAGAGCCCGCCTCGTCCTCGACGAAGCCGGTGATTCGAATAGAGCCCTCCTGGACCTCGGCCAGTGCACCCAGGGCCGAGCGGCACCCGGCACGGGTGTTACCCAGCAGTGACCGCTCGGTCTCGACGGTGAGTCGGGTCTCAGGGTCGTCGATCGCTGTCAGCAGGTCGAGCAACGGATCGTCGCGACGTCCCTCCACCGCCAGCGCTGCCTGGCCGGGCGCGGGGACCATCTCGGCGAGCGTGAAACGGTGCGTGATCTCACCGGTACGGCCGAGTCGTCGCAGCCCAGCCTCGGCGAGCACCACTGCTTCGTATTCGCCCGTCTCCATCTTCTCAAGACGTGTGCCCACGTTTCCGCGAATGTCGGCGACGACCAGGTCCGGACGCAGAGCCTTCAACTGTGCGGCTCTACGAGGGCTTCCGGTGCCCACTCTCGCACCGGTCGGCAGCGACTCGAGGTCGTGTCCGCACATCACGTCCCACGGCGCCTCGCGCTCTGGGTAGAAAACGGTGAGGCCACCAGGACCGTCGACCGGGAGGTCCTTGCAGGAGTGCACCCCGACGTCGGCCCTCCCCTCGAGGACCGCCTGCTGCACGGCACGCACGAAAGCTCCCACCTCTGTGAGCGTGGCGACCGGCGAGACCCGGTCGCGATCCCCGGTGGTCGACACCTCGACGAGCGTGGTCTCCAGGCCAAGATGAGCAGCCTCGAGACTCCCGGCCACCCAGCGCGCCTGAGCCATGGCGAGGTCGGAGCCACGAGTGGCGATCCTCAGATCAGCCATCGTCGACGCCGAATGCGTCGGCGATGACTTCGATGGCCTCGGGGGCCCGGCCAGCGGCCTTCAAATAGGAAACGGGCCCGGCGAGCAGCGTGCGGGCCACCGTGTGCGCCGATTGACGGAGGACCGCTTCGTCGTCCGGGTCTCCGAGACGGCCGGAGAACCGCCGTACCGCATTGTCGACTATCTCGTCGGCGGTGCTCATCAGACCACCGATGAGGGGGCCGACCTCGTGATGCTCCCGATAGTTTCGGTAGGCATCGGTCGCCGCCGACTCGACGAACGCGTCGGCCTCGTCCGTGCGGGGTCGGCGATCGGCCATGCGGGCCAGGTCGTCTATGGCGATGTAGGTGACGTCGTCTTCGACCATGGGCTTGAAGTCGGGAGGCATCGCCATGTCGATCAGCAGCAGCCGATCCCGACGTCGGGACATCGCCTCGGAGAGGGCGCGATCGTCCACGAGCCGATGTTTGGCGGAGGTTGCGGATATGACCGCGGGAAACTCCTCTATCACCGATCGGGCGCGCTCGAAGGGGAGCACCTCGACCCCGTCCCGGTCCGCCACCTTCTCCGGGTGACGCGCCACCACGGTGACCAGGGGAGGCGCGGGCAGGAGCAACAGGCCCTCCACCACCGCCGTGGCCATGATCCCCGAGCCGAGGACTGCCACCCGGTTGGCGGTGCCGACCGCCTGGGCGGCGACGGCCGCCATCGAGTTGTGGGGGGAGCCGGGGATGAGCTCCCGCGCCTGGCGCCCCACCGACACGGCCGACTCGAGGAGACGGGCGAACAGGCCCCCGACCCGACCGGCCTCCTCGGCCTCGATCAGGGTCTGTCGGAACTGGGTGAGGATCTCCTGCTCCCCGAGGATGGGGGATTCCAGACCGGCGGCGATGCGATAGAGATGGGTCGCCGCCGCCTCGCCCACCCGGATCTGCGGCGCTACATCCATCCCCTCTCCGAAGAGATCGGTCAGGGCGTCTCTGAGTTGTTCGTCCGACCCGGGCACTGCGACTTCGACGCGGATGCAAGTGGAGAGCACGAATCCCTCCTTCGGGCCGGCTCCGCGGAGCAGCGACCCTGCGATCTCGGCGCGGGTGGCGCCGTCGTGTTCCGGGTAGGAGAAGCTTGCGGCCGATAGCTCCAAAGTCTCGATCCTTCGAGCTGACGGGACGACCGTAACGGCGCGTAGGTCCGACACAGAGTCGGCAAAAAGGACGGGGACGAATTCGATCCAGGTCTTCCGCTTCTGTGTCAGACCCAGTCACGGGGTGGTGCCCGGACCAGTTCCAGGAGCGCCGCTTCGCGACTTCCCGGCTCCGGTTCGTGCCCGTAGACCCAGCGGGCCCGGGGTGGCAAGGAGGCCAGGATGGACTCGGTTCGGCCCGAGGTCTCGAGACCGAACCTGGTGCCGCGATCCCAAACCAGGTTGAACTCGGCATATCGTCCCCGGCGCACCTCCTGCCACTCGCGCTCGCGCTCTCCGTGCTCCTCGTCGAGACGTGCGGTCAGGATGGGCAGATAGAGATCGGTCAGGCTGTGCCCGAGCTCGCGCTGGTAAGCCCAGATCTCGTCGGGACGATCTGTGAGATGGTCGAAGAAGATCCCCCCGATGCCGCGCGCCTCGCCCCGGTGGGGCAGGTAGAAGTACTCGTCGCATGCCTGCTTCCAGACGCGGTAGTCCGCCACCGGATGCCTGTCACAGACCGTCTTCAACGTCCGGTGGAAGTGAATGGCGTCGGTCTCGAACAGGTAGTGAGGGGTCAGGTCGGCTCCCCCTCCGAACCAGGAGTGACCGGTGTCGGTCTCGAAGTAGCGGATGTTGGCGTGGAAGGTCGGGGCGAGAGGGTTGCGGGGATGGACGATGGTGGACACACCGGTGGCGAAGAACCGAGAGCTGCCGACGGCCATCCGCTCGGAGAGCGCCTTCGGAGTGGCTCCTTCCACGGCACTGAAGTTGACTGCCGCCTTCTCGACGTGACCCGCGCCCGACAGGATGCGTGTGATCCCGCCACCGCCTCCCGGCCGTTCCCAGTCGTCGACACCGAACGTCTCCTGCCCGTCGATCACCTCGACAGCGGCACAGAAAGCCGACTGTATCTCCTGGTAGGTGGTCTCGATCTGTTCCCTATCGGTCAATAGCGTCTCCCTGGTTACCGTGCCCGGCATGCCGAGAACGACCGCCGACCTGACCGACACCGAGAAGGCGTTCCTTTCGGAGCGTCACCTGGGCACTCTGACCACGATCCGCCCGGACGGGACTCCCCATGTCGTCGCCGTCGCATTCGCCTACGACGCCGATGCCGGATTGGTCCGGATCATCAGCTCGGACAATACGCAGAAGGTCAAGAACACCGAAAGGCACGGTCGCGTCGCGGTTTGCCAGGTCGACGGGCCACGGTGGCTCACCCTCGAGGGCGAGGCGCGGGTGGTACGGGATCCTGACGGGATAGCGAGAGCGGTGAGTGGATTCGAGGCCCGTTATCGCCCGGCGCGGGAGAACCCCGATCGGGTCGCCATCGAGATCACCGTCGACCGGCTGATGGGCCGGACGTGAGAGCACCCCGTTCGCGCAATCGCGAGGCTTCGTGACACGTCTCTGTCTCTGAGCCAGGCGAACGAAAGGACCATCGATGATCGAGCACGCGAAGGCAGCCGTGGTCGATGAAGACCTCCTCAGGGAGGGCATCCAAGCCAAGTACCGGGAGGTGGCCACCCAGCCGTCGGCCGAGTACCACTTCTTCACCGGGAAGAAGGCCCTGGATCACATCGGATACCCGGTTGCGTCCCTCGAGGGCATTCCCGACCGGGTGATGGAGGCCTTCGCCGGAGTCGCCAACCCGTTTCATTGGGGTCTGCCCCCGGAAGACGCCACGGTGGTCGACGTCGGCGCGGGTGGTGGGCTCGACTCGGTGATCGCGGCGCGCGCTGTCGGCACCAACGGAGAAGTGATCGGGGTGGACATGACCCCCGACATGCTCGATCGCGCCGGTGACGCCGCGAAGATGATGGGCCTGGAGAACCTCGAATTCCGGCAGGGGCTGGCCGAGGACCTACCGATCGAGGACGAGTCCGTCGACGTGGTCATTTCCAACGGGGTCCTCAACCTGGTGCCGGACAAGCTCGGTGCCTATCGAGAGGTGATGCGAGTCCTCAGACCGGGGGGATGGTTCCAGATCGCCGACATCGTGGTCGAAAAGCCCATTCCGGAGGAAGCCCAGAGGGACATCGATCTCTGGACTGGCTGAATCGCCGGTGCCCTGCCGGGTGCAGGGTGGAAGGCGACGATCGAGAGAGCAGGCCTGGTCGGTGTCGAGTTCGGCCCCAGGGTGGACACTTTCGGTGGTGCCCCGGGGGAGGCCAGAGCCAAGAAATACGGAACCTTCGGCGTTCCGATTCGAGGTCGACGCCCCAACCGGCCCGACTCGCTTGCCTAGGGTCGTGGCATGGCGATGAGCTCGGAAGGGACCAGCTTCCAGCAGGTGGCTCGCCAACAGCTTCCCTGGCTCTACGCGCTGGCGCGCCGTCTCAGCGGCCCCAGGGCCGAGGATGTGGTCCAGGAGTGCCTGATCAAGGCCTATCAGGCGTTCGACGACCTGCGTGACCTCGAAGCGGCGCCGGGCTGGTTCAGGACCATCCTGGTGAACTGCGCTCGGGACAGCTTCAGACGCGAGTCGAGCGGGCCGGACGAGACACCCGTGGAGGACATTTCGGGGTACTCGCTCTATCGAACCATCGCCGACGAGGATCCCTGGCCGTACTCGGACACCGTCCACGTCGACTTCCTCCACTCGTTCTCAGAGGAAGATGTCTGGGCGGTTCTCGACCGGATCAAACCGATGTACCGCGTCCCATTGGTCCTGGTACACATGGAGGGCCTCGACGTCGAATCCGTGTCCCGGATGCTGGGAGCGCCCCGCAACACGGTGTTGTCATGGCTGCATCGCGGCCGGAAGTTCTTCGAGAAGGAACTGTGGGATTACGCGGAGGAGAGAGACCTGCTGCGGGAGAAAGAGGAGTCGCCGTCATGATCGACTGCACCGAGGCCGTGAGACAACTGTGGGACTACGTCGAAGGGGAGGTCGAGCCCGTGGAACGGGAGAGGGTCGAACAGCATCTCGCCCTGTGCCGACGGTGCTGTGGGGAGATGGAGTTCGCCGAGGAGATGCGAGGTTTCATGATGAGAGGACCGACGGTCGAGATGCCTCCCGACCTGAGGCAACGCTTCGAGCGTCTGATCGACGAGTTGGAGGCTGACGGAGCCCGATGACCAGAGATCTCATGTACAGGGAGGAGGTCCAGGCTCTGGTCCGTGACGCCTATACCGCCGTCGATGCCCCCGCCGACCCGGCGGGCCGCCTCTACGACCCAGAGCAGCTCGCCGCCGTCCCCGAGGAGGCGAGACAGTGGGCCATGGGAGTGGGCGACCCGGTACGCCATGCCGCACTCTCGAAGGGTGAGACGGTCGTCGATCTCGGCTGTGGAGCGGGGATGGACGTTCTCCTCGCCTCCGACGAGGTGGGTGCTGCCGGATCGGTCATCGGGGTCGACTTCCTCGACTCGATGGTGCAGAGGGCTCGTCGCATCGCCGCCGACTCGGGGTACGAGAACGTCGAATTCGTCCGGGCGGAAATCGACGACCTGCCCTTCGACGACGCCGAGACCGACGTGGTCATCTCCAACGGGACCATCAATCTCACCGCCCGAAAGAGCCGGGTCTTCGCCGAGGCGAGACGCATCCTGAGGCCAGGTGGTCGGCTGTGCGTATCCGACCTGACGATCAAAGAGGAGGAACTGCCATCGGAGATCCTCGTGCACCCGTCGGCCTGGGCCGGGTGAGTGTCGGGAGCCCTGGCGGAGCGTGTCTTCGTCTCGAAAATGGAGAAGGTGGGTTTCACCGATGTCGAAGTCGTGGCAAGGGTCCCATTCGGCATCGACGAGGCCAGCGGCTATCCGCTCTTCGATGACGACCTCATCGACCTGATGCGCAGGCTGGTCCCCGAATCACGCCACGACCGTATCGCCACCTCGGTCACGGTCACCGCCCGCGCCGGCTGATCAACACTCACTCTTCGATGAGCTTGGGGTGAGTGTTTATGTACTCCGCCTCCTCGACGACCATCGTGTCCCGGCTCAGTTCCTGGCCGGTGCGGAAGGCGGCCCGTCCGACGAGATGGGCGGCGATGGGTGCGGTGATGAACTGGAGCATGACGACGAGGAGGAGCTTGGCCACCGCACCGGGGACCGGGAGGATGAAAGCTGCTCCCGACAGGATGAGGATCAGCCCGAGTGTCGCCGGCTTGGTGGCGGAGTGCATCCTGGCGAACACGTCGTCGAACCGCTGCAGGCCGAAGGCGGCGAGAAGGGCGAGCACGGCTCCAGCAACGATGAGGATCGAGGCCAACGGTTCCATCACGACCCTCTCCTCTCGATGAAGTTGGCCACCATGGCGGTGCCGGTGAAGGCGAGCAGGGCCGCCACCACCATGACGTCGAGATAAGTGTCCTCCCCGGTGATGGCTGCCTGCACGGCGAGGCCGCTGACCACCATGAGCAGCAGCGTATCGAGAGCGACGATGCGGTCGGCGAGCCCCTCCCCTCTCACGAGCCTGACCACACAGAGCAGTGCCGCCACGCCGAGCAGGGCGAAGGCGATCGTAGTGGCCACTTCGATCATGTCGGAGCCTCCCCGGACGAGCTGGGCGTTGCTGTTGAACGGACCGGGAAAGCCCCCATCGTGAGACGCTCGAGACGACGAACCGAGTCTCGGGTCTGTTCCACGGACTTGAGATGGAGGACGTGGATGAACAGGGTCGAGTTCTCCTCGTCGACCTCGAGAGTCACCGTCCCCGGAGTGAGGGACACCATGCTGGCCACAGACGTGATGATGCCGGCGATCCGACTGTCGAGACGAACCGACACCACGGCGGCGTTGATCCGATTACGCGGTGTGATCACCTCCCAGGCGACCTGGCCGGAGGCCGCGATCAACTCCCGAATGAAGTAGATGAGCAGCTTCAATGCGGCGAACAGGTTGAGGCCGGTCTCGGAGCGGGTCGCCTTTGGGGGCAGCAGATAGACGACGGCGCCCGCTACCACCACCCCTCCCAGGATGTTCGCCCACGAGAGCGCCTCCCACAGGGTCACCCAAACCGCGGTCAGCCACGCCACGATCACAACCCGTTTCATGGCACCCTCACCGCGGCGATATAGCTGGATGGGTCGATGAGGTTGGCTGCCGCCACCTCACCGAGCGCATAGAGAGGAGCGGCTGCGACGACGAAGGCGATGCTCAACAGGACCAGGAACCCGGTGGGCCACATCATCAGCCGGGGGGAGCCCGGTGACGATGCATCCAGGGCACCCGGGTTCGGAGGAGGCTCCTCGGCGCGTCCCCAGAAGACACCCGACCAGATCTTCGTCATCGAGAACAGCGTGAGCGCGCTCACCAGGATCGCCACACCCACGGTGATGTAGGCGCCGATGGAGAAGCCGGCCTCGATCAGGGCCAGCTTGGCCACGAAGCCCGACAGCGGCGGGATCCCGGCGAGGCTCAGCGCCGGCAGCAAGAAGAGCGCAGCGAGAAGCGGGCTGGTGTGGAGGAGACCGCCGAGCCGTCGGAGCGCGGCCGTACCGGTGCCCTCCTCGATCAGGCCACCGACGAGGAAGAGAGTGGTCTTCACGATGATGTGGTGGACGATGTAGAAGACGGTCGCAGCGAGACCGGCGAGTGTGTACAGGCCCAGGCCAAAGATCATGTAGCCGATCTGGCTGATGATGTGGAAGCTGAGGATCCGCTTCACGTCATCCTGTGTGATGGCGCCGAGCACACCTGTGAGCATCGTGAGACCCGCCACCACCAGGAGCAGGCTCGATGGCCCGGCCTCACCGAACAGCAAAGTGTGTGAGCGGATGATGGCGTAGACGCCTACCTTGGTGAGCAGGCCGGCGAAGATGGCGGTGACCGGAGATGCGGCGACCGGGTAGGAGTCGGGCAGCCAGAAGAAGAGGGGAAAGATCGCCGCCTTGATCCCAAAGACGACGAGGAACAAGACACCCAGGGCAGACCTCAGGCCCGGATCGATGTCTGTCAGCTTCGATGCCAGATCGGCCATGTTGACCGTCCCGGTTGCTGCATACACCAGGCCAACCGCGGTGATGAAGAGGGTCGAGGCCAGCAGGCTGATCACCACATAGGTCATCCCGTGCCGTATCTGGAGCTTCGATCCGCCGAAAGTGATGAGAACGTAGCTGGCCGTGAGAGTGACTTCGAACGCAACGAACAGGTTGAAGAGGTCTCCGGTCAGGAAAGAGGCGGAGACACCGGCGGCGAGGATCAGATACACCGAGTGGAAGAAAGCGCGGGACTCGTCGGTCTTCGGGCTCCCCACCGCGTAGATGAAGACCGCCAACAGCATGATCGAGGAGATCGCGAGCAGGATCGCCGAGAAGGTGTCGGCCACCAGGGTGATCCCGATCGGAGCCGGAACTCCTCCCACGTGACCCACCAGCACCGTGCCGTCCGAGACCTCGCCGAGGAGCAGCAAGCAAGAGACGATCGTCGTCCCCAAAGCAAGCGTGCCGAGGGTCCGTCGTACCACCGGCCACTTGACCAGGCCGAGGGTGACTGCCGCGGTCCCCAGCGGGACTGCGATAGGGAGTATGAGGAGCGGGCTCACGGCGGGGGCTCCTCACCGGTCTCGTCTCCCGTGTCGTCGTCGAATTCCGAGCCGGCCCGCCGGGCCGCGATCATCGCAGCGATGCGCCGGTCTTCGATGTCGTCTTCGACCTCATCGGACCGGGCCAGAGTCCAACTCCGATACGCGAGGGCCAGCAGAAACGCGCTCACACCGAAAGTGATGACGATCGCGGTCAGGGCCAGGGCCTGCGGAAGGGGGTCGGCGAACGGTCCGCCGTTCTCGCCGACGAGGGGGGCGTCTCCCGCCCGCCCTCCTGCCATCAACAACAACAGGTTTGCGCCGTGGCCGAGCAGCGCGAGCCCAATGACGATCCGGCTCAGATTCCGCTGCAGAAGCAGGTATGCGCCCGTCCCGTAGAGGACCGCCACCGCGAGGACCATGACGACGATCATTCAACGTCCTCATCGGTCCCGAAGGCGACCACCAGAGCGGCGACCAGGCCGATCACGATGGCAAAGACGCCGATGTCGAACGGAAGCGTGGAGCTGGCCTTGAGGGCGCCGAGAAGCGGAAGTTCGACTTCGATGTAGGTGCTCTCGAGGAACGCCTCTCCCCACAGCCACCCGGCGATGCCGGTGAGTATCGACAACGAGAGACCCGAGGCGAGCATGGTCTCGGCGCTCATCGGGAGGATCTCTTGCATCTGCTCGATGCCCCCAGCCACGTACTTGAGGATCAGCGCAATGCCGAAGACGAGGCCGGCTACGAAACCACCGCCAGGTGAGTTGTGACCTGCGAAGAGGAGGAACAAGGAGAAGACCAGTGCGGTGCGTACGATCACATCGACCAGCGTGTCGAGAATGAACGAGCGGTGGATCATCGGTCGAGCCTCCGATCTCCCTCGACGAGCCCATCGACATCGTCCCCGTCGCCGCCTCCCGGGCGATGACGCCCCATCAGCAGGGCCATCACACCCATGGCCACCACCGCGAGGACGGTTATCTCCCCGAGAGTGTCCAGTGCCCTGAAGTCGGTGAGGATCACGTTGACGACGTTCGTCCCCCCTCCTTCCGGCTCGGCGCGGCTCAGGTACTCATCAGCGAGTGATGGTGCCTGCCGCCCGGCGGCGGCCATCAGGGCGAATGCGCCGGCGAACACCCCCACGCCCAAAGAGATCGCGATCCGCACCACTCTGCGGATACGTGACTGGACCACCTCGAACCTGCGGGGAAGGACCCGCAACACCAGGATGAACAGCGTGAGGACGAGGGTCTCGATGAGGAGTTGTGTCAGCGCGAGGTCTGGTGCGCCCTGAATGACGAAGAGCACGGCTACCCCGTAGCCGACCGCTCCCAGGAACAGAACCGCGGCCAACCTCCGGCTCGCGGCGATGGCGGCGAGCGCGGCCACGACGACCAGCGCTGCGGTAACCCCCTGGACGGGTGACTCGGCGAACGTGAAGGCCGGCGGCGGGAGCCAATTCCTGACGATCAGCATGCCCGGAGCTATCACCGTCACCACCATGATCACAGCCAGATACACCGGCAGAGAGCCTCCCTGGACCACCGCCGTGACCCGGTCGGCCAACCGGTTGATCCCGGTGAGAGTCGATGCATAGACATGAGTGGCATCGGGCGCCCGGCTGGTGATCCGCCGAAGCCCCTGCAAGGGCCACCGCCATACCATCCACCCCGCGGCGATGGCCAGAGCGGACAAGCCGACCGGGACGCCGAGCCCATGCCAGGCGGCGAGGTGGTACCGCGTCGCCACCGGGTCGACGGATCCCGCGGCTGAGACGACCATGTCGTCGACCAGCGCCGGGGCCAGTCCTACCGCCACCGTGACCACCACCAGGACGATCGGAGCGATCAAGAACGTGGGACGAGGGGGAGAGATCCCGACGTCGACCGGCTGGTCGGTCTGGCTCTCGGGCTTCGCCATGAACCCACCCGACAGAAAGCGCAACCCGTAGGCGACCGTCAACGCCGACCCGGCGACCACACCCAGGGTGGTCCACCCCAGGCCCCCGTGAACCAAACCCTCGAGGGCTGCCTCCTTGCTGACGAACCCCAGGAGGCCAGGGACTCCCATCATCGAGAGGGTGGCCACGATGGCCAGGCCGAACGTGGCGGGCATCATGCGACCGAGGCCACTGAGACGCCGGATGTCGCGGGTGTGAGCCTGGTGGTCCACGATCCCGGCCACCATGAAGAGGGCAGCTTTGAAGATGGCGTGGGCGAGGATCATCGCCACCCCGGCGAACGTGAGCTCGGGAATGCCGACTCCGACCAGCACCACGATGAAACCGAGCTGTGAGACGGTCCCCTGAGCCAGCAGCAGCTTCAGGTCGCGCTGGGTCAGGGCTCTCCAACCTCCCACCAGCATGGTGAGGAGCCCGACGACGACGAGGGTGGGGCGCCACCAGGAGACCAGCAGCGCATAGACAGGGGCGAGACGGGCGATCAGATAGATCCCCGCCTTCACCATGGTGGCCGAGTGCAGATAGGCGCTGACCGGGGTCGGTGCACTCATGGCACCTGGAAGCCAGAAGTGGAAGGGGAACTGCGCCGACTTGGTGAAGGCGCCGAGCAGCACGAGAGCCAGCCCGGCCAATGCCGTCGTCTGGGTAGGAGGATCGGCGAGGAGCTCGGACAAGCTGTAGGTCCCGCCGGCCTGGGCCATCAGGACGATCCCACCGAGCATCGCCAATCCACCCAAGCCGGTCACCAGGAGTGCCTGCAGGGCGCCGGTGCGTGCCGCGGCGCTCTCGTCATCGAATCCGATCAACAGGTAGGAAGTGATGGACGTGAGCTCCCAGAAGATGAAGAGGAGGAGGAAGTTGTCCGCCACCACCAGCCCGAACATCGAAGTGGCGAAGGTCACCAAATAGGCCGCGAATCGGCCCAGGCCTGGTCGCGAGCCGAAGTATCGCCACGCGTAGACAAAGATCAGAACCCCGATCCCACCGATCAGGACCGTCATCAGACTGCCGAGACCATCGAGTCGGAAGTCGAGGTCCAAGCCCAGGACGGGGAGCCAGGACAGCCCCTCGGTCACGACGTCCTCGCCGCCCGACCTGGCAACGACGAGCCAGGCGATCATGGCGGCAGGCGCCAGTGCGCCGAGCAGGAAGACCCGCGTGCCCAGACGTCTGCCCAACGCTCCGCAGACAGCGGCCACGAGGGCACAGAAGAGGAGTACTGATATCACTGCAGCCGTTATCTCACCGGGTCACCGGGTCGACTCGCCGCCGGTTGGGGCTCTCTCCAGGTTGCGCCCCCTCCCGCAAGCCCCTAGCTCTCGAATTGTCGACACGCCCTGGCTGCATCATCAACCTCGGAGGTTATTCAGACAGCACCCTGCCCGAAGCCGGCCCGGCGACCACGGCGCAGCACCACTCTCCGCACCGTGCTCATCGAGTCGCACCATACCGGAACCCGGGACGACCGCAGTCGGCGCCGCGAACCGCCCGTTGGGCCCGGATTACGCGGTTCTGTACCGTGCGGACATCCTCCCACGGCTGCTTGGTCCCATCGACCCCCATGAACCCCGACCCGACCGAGATCCGAGATCCGCGACTGCAGAGCCGTGCCCTCAAGCTCGAGTACGCCACCATCGCCTGGAATGTGGGCGAAGCGGTCTTCACGATCGCCCTCGGGTCCATAGCCGGCTCAGTCGCGTTGATCGGCTTCGGGACGGTCTCGGTTGTCGAGATCTTCGCTTCGTCCGTCGTGGTCTGGCATCTTCGCAGGACGTCCGGCGGCGAGCACACGGAGTCGACCGGCCTGGCATTGCGTCTGATCGCGGTGGCCTTCCTGGCCCTCTCCCTGGCCATACTCCTGGTGGCAGTCAACGATCTGGCCAGCGGACGTCGAGCCGAAGGCTCTCCGTTCGGTATCGCCTACCTCGCCGTGACGGCCGTGGTCATGTTCGGCCTCGCCATGGCAAAGCGCCGGACGGCGGTGCTGCTCGGATCCGAGCCGCTCGCATCGGAGGCGACAGTCACGTTCCTCGATGGTGTCCTGTCCCTGAGCACGCTGCTGGGACTTTCCCTCAACGCATTCCTCGGCATCTGGTGGGCCGACCCGGTGGCGGGCATGGTCGTGGCGGTGTTCGCAGCCAACGAGGCGCGCGAGACCATGGGAGAGGCACAGACGATCTCAGCCGGTGAGCTCCGATGAGACCCACCCGCCCGATAGTCCTCCGCAACGGGCCCCGTGAGCGAATCGGACATCCGCTCCGGGGTGCCGCGCCCGGCGAAATGCGCTAGAACCAAGGTCGATGACGCGATGTGTGGCCCTATTGAGAGGAATCGGGCCCGGCAACCCGAACATGCGAAACGAGCATCTGCGCCGGGTCTGCGAAGACGTCGGTCTGGACAACGTGAGCACGGTGATCTCGAGCGGGAACGTCGTCTTCGACACGGACAGCGACGATCTCGCCGCGCTGGAGACCACCCTGGAGAGAGCTTGGCCCGAAGAGCTCGGCTTCGAGAGCACCACCATCGTCCGAACCGCCGAGGACCTCGAGCGGTTGACCGCCCTCGAGCCCTTCGGCGGGCTCGAGCATGGGAAGGAGACCTACTTGCTGGTGACTTTCGCCAAGCGCTCCCTCGCCATCGACTTCGCCCTCCCCCATCAACCCGATGACCCATCGTTCCGGTTGGTGGGGGCCACCGACCGCGAGTTGTTCTCCGTGACCGACACCACCACGACTCGAACCCCGAGCGTCATGGGGTGGATCGAAGACCTCTTCGGAAAGGATCTCACCTCGAGGACCTGGCTCACCGTGGGTCGGATCCGGAAGAAGATGGGCTGATACCTCAGACCGCGCCAGCCGTCTGGAGGTGACCTCCCATTGCTGCGAGGAAAGCCTCGATGTTCTCGATGTGATGGTCGTGCCCGCCGGCGAACTCGGCGACCCGGGCATTGGGCAGATGCTCGCCGAGGAGGTCGACCAGTCTCCGCTCCCAGGGCTCGGTGAGAGTGCCCTTGGTGATGAGGGTTGGGCTCCAGACCTCCGACAGGTCACCAACAGTCAGATCCGAGCGCATGAATTCCTCGTCGAGCCATGACAGTGTCATCCGGTGGGGGAGCGCCCGCTCCCAATAGGGATCGTCACGCACCTCTCCCGGACCCTCGACGAATCCGGCCGACGAGAGGAAGACCGCCAGGTCGGCCTCGGTGATCTCACGGCCTGCGAGCCCCCACAGATACCGGTTGATCTCCCGGAGCCGGGGATCCGTCTCCCCCAACTCGTCGAGAATCCAGTACACCGCCGGCTCGATCAGCGTCAGCGAGCGGACGATGTCTTGGTGGCCGGCTGCGAAATCGAGGAGCAACTTGCCTCCGGCCGACCATCCGGCGAAGTCGGCCCGCTCGATCCCCAGATGCTGGAGCGTAAGGCGAAGGCTCTCCTCCTCGATGTGGCGGCTGTGACCAGCGTCACGCGCCTGTCCCGCCGACCCGAGCTCGTTGTAGATCGGCTGAACCCTGATCGCCGCCCACCGTCCGGCGAGTCTCTCCTGGAGAGGTATCCACGAGACCCACCCGGTCAGTCCCCCCGGTACCAGGATCAGAGGATCACCTTCCCCTGAGACCTCGTGTCTCAATACCCGAGGGACCATCAGCTGGCTCCCCGGTTCTCGCGGCAAGCGCATGTTCTCATCACGGATGTAGCCACTTCAGTGCCTCCTTGGTTTGAGCCAGAACGTAATCCCGGCGGCGCCCTGACCGCATCGGGTGAACACCCCAATTCGAACGACACCCGAATCTGGTTCGGTGCGCGTCCGGCCAACCATCGGTATACGTTCTGGGCATGGCGTCTTCAGAAGATCGTCTCCGGCTGGCAGAGATCATGGGCTCGCTGTCCCTGGCCACCGATCTCGCCACCGGACAGCCGCTGGGGCACGGGTTGAGGACCTGTCTCCTGGCCGTCGACCTCGCCTCTGTCATGGGACTCGACGACGAGACGGTCCGCACCGTCCATCACGTCTCGCTGCTTCGCTTCCTCGGCTGCACGGCCGACTCGGCGGAGATGGCAACGTCGTTCGGGGGCAACGACCAGCAGGCGAACGCCAGCTTCGCGCCGGCGATCAACGGGACGGTCTTCGAGATGATGCGTGCCGGTTGGCAGGCGGTCGATCCTGGTCTTCCCCCATGGCGAAGGGCGAAACTCTTCGGGACCGCGATGGCGAACACCAGTGCCACGGCGGAGAGCCTCGCCGCCCATTGTGAGGTTGCTTCAATGCTCGCCGCCCGGCTCCGTCTCGGAGGAGACGTGCTGGCGTCTCTGGAGACCACCTACGAGCGCTGGGACGGGAAGGGCTATCCCGCGGGAGTAGAGGGTGAGGCGATCCCGGTCGCACCGCGCATCGCCGTGGTGGCCGAGGACGTCGACCTGTTCATCCGGTCGGGTGAGGATGTGAGAGCGATCCTGCAGAGACGTCGCGGCAAGTCCTACGACCCGACGGTGGTCGATGCCCTCGATGAGATCGACGACTGGTCCAAGGATGCGGATTGGGAACAGATCATCGAGGCCGAGCCCAAACCGCCGACCATGGTCTCCGACCTCGACACCGCGCTCCGGGTCCTGGCCGATTTCGTCGACCTCAAGTCTCCGTGGACGCGGGGCCATTCCACCAAAGTCGCGGATCTGGCCGAGGGTGCGGCGCTTGATGCCTCACTCTCGGACGACGAGGCGGTGGAATTGCGTCGAGCGGGATTGGTCCACGACTTGGGCCGGGTTGGTGTCGAGAACGGTGTCTGGGACAAGGGGGGCCCACTGTCCATCGACGAATCGGAGAAGGTCAGGCTCCATCCATATCTGACCCATCGAATCCTCACCCGGTGTCGCGGTCTCGCCGGGCTCGCCGACCTGGCGTCGAGCCATCACGAGCGGCTCGACGGATCCGGTTATCACCGTCAATCGGTGTCGGAGGAGCTGACGTTCTCGGCGAGGATCCTCGCTGCGGCCGACGTGCTCGCCGCCCTCACCTCGGCACGCCCTCATCGGGAGCGGCTCGATCTGGATGAAGCGACCGCCGTGATGCGTGAGGAAGTCGACTCGGGGCTGCTCGACAAACGGGCGGTGGAATGTGTCGTGGCTGCGGCCGGGGGAGAGAGCCTTCCGGTCGCCTCGAACCCCGATGGGTTGAGCGAACGTGAGCTAGAGGTGCTCGAGCTCCTGTCCGGCGGGCTGACCAACCGGGAGATGGCCGATCGGCTCTTCATCTCACCGAAGACGGTTGGGCGCCATGTCGAGAACATCTACACGAAGATCGGGGTCTCCAGCCGCGCCGCGGCCGCCGTGTACGCGATGGAGCACCGTCTCCTCGATTGATCTCTCGCGTGGTGTCTCGTCACCCCGGGACGCCGCACGGGTCGGACACCGCGCAGGGTGCTCTCAGATCACCCCTGACCCGAGACGTGAGATAATTTGCACTATCCGGATAGTGGAATTTATGGTCCGCGCCCGTTGCACTCACACGAAAGGAACAGCAAGTGAAACGGATCGCCACCATCCTCGTCGCGATGGCGATGCTGGCGGCGTGTGGTGGAGGCGGAGGACCCGAAACCACCCCCGCCGGCCCGTCCGACACCACGACGACTGCTCCGTCGCAGACGACGACGCCGACACCGGAGACCACCCAGGCTCAGACCGCGCCCCTGATCCTGTACTCGGGTAGGAACGAGAACTTCGTCGAGCCCGCCATAGCCGCGTTCACCGCCGCCACCGGCATCGAAGTCGAAGTCCGGTATGCGGGTACCGGGGAGCTGGCCACCACGATTCTCGCCGAAGGCGAGGGCACTCCTGCCGATGTGTTTTGGGCTCAGGACCCTGCCTTCATCGGTGGCATCGCCAAGGAAGGTCTGCTCGCCGAGCTCCCCGACGACATCACCAGCCTGGTCGCGGACCGTTTCCGTGATGCCGACAACCGATGGGTCGGTATCACCGGGCGTAGCCGGGTCTTCGTCTACAACACCGACCTGGTCGACGAAGCGGAGCTGCCGGCAACGGTGTGGGACCTGGTCGAGCCCGAATGGAACGGCCGCTTCGGCGTGGCCCCCACCAATGGATCGTTCGTGGCGTTCGTCACGGGAATGCTGCTCGCCGAGGGCGAGGAGACGACCCGGGAGTGGCTCGAGGGCATCGCGGCGAACAACCCGGTGATCTTCGAGGGCAACGGGCCCATCGTCGACGCCACCGTCGCCGGCGATCTCCCCGGGGGGCTGGTCAACCACTATTACCTGCTCCAACGCATCGCCGAGCTGGGCGACGTACCCGCCTCCAATCACTACTTCGGTGACGGAGACCCGGGAAGCATGGTGATGGCCACCGGTGCGGGGATCCTCGCGGTCACGGACCAGCCGGAGGCGGCGGCCGATCTGATCCGGCACTTGCTCTCGGCCGAGAGCCAGGAGCACTTCCTCGGCCTCTTCGAGTATCCACTCGTCGAGGGCGGGGGCACCCCCGAGGGCCAGCCCGACCTCGATGCTCTCCCGGTCTTCGACATCAGTCTCACCGACACCGCCGACACGCTCGAACCTGCCCTCAACCTGATCTCGGAATCCGGATTGAACTAGATGGCCACCCCATGAACCGATGACAGCCATAGCCCCCCCTCGGGGCACCGAGCGCAAGCCCTCTCCCGTCAGACGGGAGAGGGCTCCGCTCGCGTTGTGGGTCCTCGGCCTGGTCGCGGTGGTCCCGGCAGTCTCGCCGATCGTCTATCTCCTCTGGACGGTGTTGCGCGCCGGCGTGACCGACACCAGCGGGATCCCGGCCAGCCGACTGTGGTCGCTCTTTCTCTCGACGGCGGTGCTGGTGGCGGCGGTAACCGTCACCACCGCGCTCCTGGGCACCGCCACCGCCTGGCTGACCACCCGGACCGACCTCGCCAGGCGGAGGATGTGGTCGACGCTGGTGACGTTGCCCCTGGTCATCCCGTCATACGTCGGCGCCCTCGCCATGCTGGGCACGTCCGGCAACAGCGGCCTCATCACCGAGGCGCTGCGTGCCGTCGGTCTCCCCGGCCTGCCCGTCTTCGCCGGTTTTTGGGCCACCTGGGGAGCCCTGAGCCTTTGGAACTTCTCCTACGTCCACCTTCTCGGAGTTCCCGCCATCCGTCGCATGGATCCCTCTCTCGAGGAGGTGGCACGGAGCCTGGGCTCGTCACGGTGGAAGACCCTGCGCACCGTGGTTCTCCCCCAACTGCGCCCGGCGCTCCTCAGTGGCTCGCTGCTCGTCTCTCTCTACGTCCTGTCCGACTTCGGAGCGGTGTCCCTGCTCAGGTACGAGACCTTCACCCGCGCCATCTACGCCCAGTTCCGGGGGCGACTCGACGTGACGCCGGCGATGTTCCTCTCCGGGGTCCTGATCCTGGTGGCCCTGTCCCTGGTGTGGGCCGAGCAGCGGGTTCGGGGACGGGCCGCCTTGGCGGCGACCCGGCCCACCCGGCCCCCCGAAACGGTGCGGCTGCACGGCTTCGCCCGACTCGCCGCCTACGCCTTCCTCGCCACGGTCGTGATCGGTGCGCTGGTCCTGCCTCTACTCACCCTGGCCTGGTGGACCGTTCGCGGAATCTCATTGGGGAGCCCGGTCGACTCGGTGATCGCCGAGCTGGTGCGATCGACATCGGTGGCAGGGGGTGCTGCGGTGGTGACCATCGTCGCCGCCATCCCGCTCGCCATCCTCACCATTCGCCACGCCAACCGCAGGACCCGGCTCCTCGAGTCGGTCACCTGGTCGACCTACTCGCTTCCCCACCTGGCGGTTGGGCTCGGGTTCCTGATCCTCGCCCTCCGCTTCGTGCCGCCCTTGTACCAAACCGTCCCCCTACTCCTCATCGCCTATGTGGCGATGTTTCTCCCCCAGGCGCTCTCCGCGGCCCAGACCGGCCTCCGACAGATCGGTACCAGCCTCGAGGAGGCGAGTCGCGGTCTGGGAGCGGGCGCATTGGGGACTCTCCGGCACATAACACTCCCCTTGCTGTGGCCTTCGCTGCTGGCCGGAGGGGCTCTGGTCTTCCTGACCGTCATGAAAGAGCTGCCGGCGACTCTCCTGCTCCGACCCACCGGATTCGAGACGCTGGCGGTGCGGATCTGGAGTGCATCGTCCGAGCTCTTCTACACTCAGGCGAGTGTGGCCGCGTTGGCGCTCGTCGCCGTCTCGGCCGTGCCCCTGTATTTCCTCGTCGCTCGCGACCTGCACGATTGACCATGTCCGACGGATACACACTCGCCATCAGAGCACGCCACGTCGACCGACGTTTCGGCGACGTGATGGCACTCGACGGCTTCAATCTGGACGTCCATGCCGGCCATGTGATGACTCTCCTGGGACCCTCTGGCTCGGGGAAGACGACCGCACTGCGTCTGATCGCCGGCTTCGACAGGCCGGACCAAGGCTCGATCGAGGTCGGTGGTGACATGGTCGCCGATGAGACCACGTTCGTTCCGCCGGAGAAGCGTCGGGTCGGAATGGTCTTCCAGGACTACGCCCTCTTCCCCCATCTCACCGTGGCCCGGAACGTCGGCTACGGCGTGGGGAGAGACGTCCGCAAACGTCGGGTGGCCGAGACACTCGAGCTCGTCGGTCTGAGCGGCAAGGAGCATCGTCTCCCCAACGAGCTCTCCGGCGGCGAGCAGCAGCGAGTCGCCCTGGCCCGCGCTCTGGCCCCCGAGCCGAGCGTCATCCTCCTCGACGAGCCGTTCTCCAATCTCGATGCCTCCCTCCGGGCTCGGGTACGCACCGAGGTCGCCGACATACTCCGCACCGCCGGCACCACGGCCGTGTTCGTTACCCACGACCAGGAGGAGGCTCTGTCCACCAGCGACTTCGTCGCGGTGATGAGAGCCGGACAGGTCGTCCAGGCGGCGCGCCCTGGCGATCTGTATCACGACCCCATCGACGAATGGGTCGCCGGTTTCCTCGGTGACGCCGACTTCTTCGCCGGCCATGCCGTGTCTGGGCGGGTCACCACACCGGTGGGCGTGTTTCCCACCGATCTCGAGGGCTCGGTCCGGGTCATGATCCGCCCGGAGTCCGTCGTTCTCTCCCCGAACGAGTCGGGCAGCGCCGTGGTCCGGCAGCGTCAGTTCTTCGGTCACGACCAGTTGGTCACGGTGACCCTGAAGGAGGGTCACCAGATTCGGGCCCGGCTCGGCCCCACCCCCTACCTCGAGCCCGGCGACCCGGTTTCGGTGTCGGTCCAGCGCGCCACGGCCTTCCCGGCGCCACGGGACGCTGCTGTCCAATGACCGTCCCGGGGACCTCGACTCCACCCGTTCGCCACTCGACGATGGACCGGACCCGTACCGGCCGACACAGTTTCTCGTCGACCGGAGCCGGGTAGGTTCGTAGACATGTTCGGGCGCAATTCGTGGGCGATCGGGAGACTCGGCGGCATCGAGATCCGAATCGATCCTTCGTGGAGCTTCATCGCCTTCCTCATCGCCTATTCGTTCTTCCTGGCCATCCAGTTCCGCTTCGACGGGATGGGCACTGCGGAGATGGTGATCCTCTCCGCCGGCATGGCGCTCATCTTCTTCGCCAGCGTCCTGCTCCATGAGTTGGCGCATAGCTGGGTCGCGGTGGCGCGCGGTGTCGAGGTCGAGAACATCACCCTGTTCCTCTTCGGCGGCGCCACGAAGGCCGACCTCGAGACCAAGGAGCCGACCGACGAGTTGGTCATCGCCGTGGTGGGGCCGCTCACCAGCGTCGTCTTGGCCGCCGGGTTCTGGCTGGTAGCGCTGGCGTTCGGGCCGGGAACGGTCGGCGGATTCGTCGCCGGGCATCTCGGCTGGATCAACCTCGCACTGGGCGTCTTCAACATGGTTCCCGGCTTCCCCCTCGACGGTGGGCGGGTGTTGCGCTCCATTGTGTGGCGACGCTCTGGAGACCTCGTTGGCGCCACACGCGTGGCGGCGCGCGGCGGCCAGTTCGTCGGATACGGCCTCATTGGCCTCGGCGTCCTCCAGATCCTCTTTCTCGGCGCTCTCGTCGGGGGTCTCTGGTTCATCGCGATCGGCTGGTTCCTGTCCCAGGCCGCGCAGGCTTCCTTCCTGCAGCTCCAGATGCGCCGTGTCCTCGCCGAGGTCCCCGCCTCGAGGATCATGACCGGCGGAATCGTCGAGATACCTGCCCATCTCTCCATTCGTCAAGCCGTGGACGATTACTTCATGAGCCACGACTTCAACGCCTTCCCGGTCCGCGATGGCGAACACACCGTGGGCATCCTGACCATGAACGCAATCCGCGCCATCCCCCAGGAGGAGTGGCACGAGAGATTGGTCCGCGCCGAAGCCGAGCCTCTCGGTGATGCCTGCACGGTCGGTCCATCCGAGCCCCTCGACGAGGTGGTGGGAAAGCTGATGAGTGGGGATCTCCGCCGGGTGGTGATCGTCGACGACGGGCAGGTCATCGGGATCATCAGCCCCCGTGACATCAGCCGGTGGCTGCAGCGTTCCCAAGAACTCGGCCTCACCGAGTCCACGAGTCTCTGAAAATCGCCGGCCCGATGGCGACCTGGGACCAAGTGCACGAGATCGCCACCTACAGCCTGCCGGAGATCGAAACTCGTGGAAACGAATGGCGGGTCCGCGGCAAGCTGGTCGCGTGGGAGCGTCCGCTACGGAAGTCCGACCACGAGGCTCTGGGCGTCGCAGCGCCCTCCGGGGACATACTGGCGGTATGGCTCCCCGGCCTCGAGGCGAAGGAGGCGCTCTTGGCCGATGGACGCGGGATCTACTTCACCACCCCCCACTTCGACGGCTACCGGGCCATATTGATCCGGCTGGAGGAGGTGTCTGCAGCCGAACTCGAAGAGCTGATCGTCGAGGCTTGGGTCGACCGGGTCCCCAAACGGCTCTCCCGACCTCTTCTCGAAGCCCGCGGTCTCATCTGACGGAGGCGTCGAGACCCTGAGAGACCACCTCTATGCCTTGCCCTCGCGAGGCGGGTCGTCGAAGAGCGGCGGGGTGTCCGGGTCCATCACACGCACCACACCCCGGCCATATGACCCGAGTGCCTCACCGACTCCTCCGTAGAAGGTTGGAAAGGCGTAGATCATGTTGACCAGATTCTCCAGGGGCACTCGCTCTTGGATGGCGAGGGCGAGGAACCCGAGGACATCGGTGGCACGCGGGCCAACCACCGAGGCTCCGAGGAGACGGCTCTCTCCCTTGTCGGCCACGAGCTTGATGACTCCCGCATTGCCGGTGGCGTGGAGCCAGCCACGGAAGGTGGCACGCACGTCTTTCACCGTGACGGTGACCTCGTGCCCGGCGGCACGGGCGTCGGCCTCGGTCATCCCCACGCCACCGACCTCGGGATCGGTGAAGATGGCCCTGGGCATCGCCGTGTAGTCAGCGGGTCGGGGGTTTCCTCCGAGGATGTCCTCGACGGCGATCATCCCCTGGTACTCGGCCACCTGCGTGAGCAGCCCCTTGCCCGTCACATCCCCGATTGCCCACAGCCCTTTGGCGGCCCGCATGTGATCGTCGACTGCCACGAAACCCCGATCGGTCCGCGCCCCCGCCGCGGTCACACCAAGCGAGTCGGCGTCGGCCCTCCGGCCCGTAGCAACCAGCAGACGCTCCGCCGAGACGGAGCTCCCGTCGCTGAGCTCCAACGTCACCGAGCTCTCGTCACCGCTCGCCGTTTCCGCCCGCACACCGAGACGAAGCTCTACTCCGTCCTCGATCAGCGCCTCGGCGACCAGTCGTGAGACCTCGGGCTCTTCTGACCTGAGGAGCCGATCCTCGCCTTCCACGATCGTGACCCGGGCTCCGAATCGAGCGAACACCTGGCCCAACTCGCAGCCGACAGGGCCGCCACCGAGGATGATCAACGTCTCGGGCAGCTGCTCCACCTCGATGGCCTCCCGGTTGGTCCAGTAGGGAAGGTCGGCGAGCCCCGGTATCGGGGGAACCATGGGCTTGGAGCCGGTGGCGACGAGGATCCCACGCGAAGCGGTGACTCCGATCCCGTCCAACTCGACACGGTGCGGCTGTGTGACCTTGGCCCATCCCCGCAGGAACCTGCCCCCCTTGGCCTCGAACCGCTCTACCCCGCCGGCGTCGTTCCAGCCGCCGGTGATCTCGGAGCGGATGCGGGCCGCGATCGTGGACCAGTCCGTCTCGACACTCACCCAGCCGACCAGGCCATTCGCCCTCCTCGCCTCGGTCACCAGGTTGGCCGAGCGGATCATCGACTTGGATGGCAGGCATGCCCAATAGGGACACTCTCCCCCGATCAGGTTTCCCTCGATGCCGATGACGTCGACTCCCGCCTTGGCCAGCCTCAATGCGGCATCCTCGCCGCTGGTCCCCATTCCGAGCACTATCACTTCACATGTCTGGTCGGTCATACCTTCCTTCAGGCCGCGGTCACCGGGTCGGGAGTGATCCCGAGCTCCTCGAAGATCTCCTCGGCCTTGCGCAGATGCACGACCGCCTCGTCGGATCGGCCCACCGAGTCGAGGGCTTGCCCGTAGGCGTGGTGGGCCCGAGCCAGGTTGGGAAGACCTCCATAGTCGGCGAACAACTCGATCGCTCGTTCGAAATCGGGACGGGCATTCTCGCCCTGGCCCGCGTCGGCGAATGCGATCGCCCGTCGGAGCCGCACCAGGCCCTCCATGCTGCGGCTGCCGGAGGCGACGGCGTTCTCCAGCGGCACGTCGAAGTCTCCGGGACGGAGGTCGCCGGTTCGTGACCGGGCCATGGCCAGCCAAGCCTGGCCCAGGGCCTCGTAGCCTCCGGCGTCGCAGTACTGGGCCAGCCCCGTGCTCTTCTCCAGGTGGGTGATGGCCGAGTCGACGTCACCCAGGCGGAGCTGCTGATCGGCGAGCTTGAAGTTGCCGGCCAGATTGCAGAAGGTGTTCCCGTACTCCTCGGCGCCCTCGATGCCCCTCCTCGTGTACTCCAAGGCCTCCTCGAGATCTCCCTTATCGGCCGCGATCGAGCCGCGGATGATGTCGGCGTCCGCCACCGTGTTCGGGTCGCCGCTCCTCTCCCCCAGGTCATGTGACCGGTCGACAGCCGCCATCGCCTCCTCGAAACGGCCCACCTGGGTCAGCGAGTCGGCGAGCATGGCGGCGTTGTAGGAGGCTTCACTGAGCCGGCCCACGTCCTCGAGAGCGTCCACCGCGTTCGAGAGTGGCTCGACTGACGCCTCGTATTCATCGGCCGACCGGAACGCATCGCCCATCATGGCGTGGAGCAATCCGGCCGTACCGGTATCCGTGAGACGTGGGGTCAGGGCATAACCCCTGTCGAGTTGAGCCCGGTACTCGGGATTGGCGTACGACTCTCCCTGTATTCCGCGGGTCCAGATGAGACGCTCGTAGAGCCGGGCCAGTCGGTTCGGGTCGTCGAGATCCTCGGCGGTCGGAAGCACACCTTCGATGAGCCCGATCGCCTCCTGTCCAGGGATGAATGCCCGGCCCGCACCGAGACGGCCGAGGACCGCATCGATCAGGTCTCTCGGATCGGAATCGGGGTCGGCCTCCAGGAGCTTCTGGGCTCGGGTGAAGAACCGGGCGGCCTCGACCCGAGCCCCCTGGGCCAGGGCGTGCCGGCCGGCGGAGAAGAAGTAGCGAACCGCCTTGTCAGGGACTCCGGCTTCCGCATAGTGGCGGGCGAGGGAGGGTGCCAGCTCCTCGACCCGGTCGGCGTGGACCTTCTCGATCGCGGCGGCGACTTCCCCATGGAGCTGGCGGCGTTCCTTTCGCAACAGGCCCCGGTACATGACGTCGTGGATCAGGGCGTGGCGGAAGGAGAACTCCAGGTCGGGATCGATCTCCTCGAGCTGGACCATGCCGTGCGACTCGAGACCGGCGAGATGGGGATGGAGGCTGGAACGCTCCTCCTCGGACCGGGTGCCATATACCTGGTCGAAGAGCCGTGCGGTGAAACGACGGCCGATCACCGACGCCACCCGCCCGGCTCGGCGCAAGTCAGGGCCCAGCATGTCGATACGGGAGACCAGCAGACCTTCGATCGTCTCCGGAACGTCGAGGTCGCCGATGTCGTCGCGTCCGATCCACCGCCCATCGCGATGCTCGACGAGATCTCCTTCGATGAGCATCCGCACCACCTCTTCGAGGAAGAAAGGGTTGCCCTCCGCCTTGTCGAGCACGAGCCTGCGCAACGTCGGGGGGAGTGACTCGACCTCGAGCAGATTGGACACGAGGTTGCGGCTGTCGACCTCGTCGAGAGGGGCCAGCCGGATCTCGGTGAGAGACTCCGCCAGTTCGCGACGAGCCGTCTCGAGAAGACTCCACCCGGTTGAGCCGCGGTCAGGTCTCATCACCAGGAGCATCAGCACCGGGAGGGAAGGGACAGTCGACATCAGGTCGGCGATGAGCTCGGTGGAGGAGGCATCGGCCCAGTGAGCGTCCTCGCACACCAGGACGAGCCGGTTTTTCCTCGCCAACCCGGATACGACGGCGCGGAGACACCTCGAGTACTCGTCCCTCAACGCCTCGGCCGTCGACTGTTCGTCGCCGCCCTCGACTCCGACGAGGCGTTTCAAGGCCACACCATGCTCGCCCGCCTCGGCTCGCTCCAAGAGGTCGTCGAGGGCCTTGCCGACGACCTCTGGCGACTCGGACGAACCGACTCCGGCGAGTGAGCGAAGCAGCGAACTGGCCAGGTGATATGGGAGCTCGTCGTCGAATGCGACGCAGGTGCCGACTGCCCAAAGCGTGTCTTCAGATTGGCGGGCTCGCTTCCCGACCTCGCGGAGCAGCCGGCTCTTGCCCACCCCCGGCTCCCCC
The DNA here is from genome assembly GCA_964645875.1 of uncultured Acidimicrobiaceae bacterium. Lineage (GTDB taxonomy): Bacteria > Actinomycetota > Acidimicrobiia > Spongiisociales > ZC4RG35 > JANQRA01. The sequence continues at coordinate 11,262 of CAZYCX010000003.1, read as the reverse complement.
AGCACCGCGGCGACCCGTCCGGTTCCGGCGGCGCTGGCCATGGCCAGTTTCTCCATCGTCGCCAGCTCGTTCTGCCGACCCACCATCGGGCTGGTCAACCCGGGAAGGCCACGTCGCCGCTGGTCACTCCCGCTGGCGCTGGTCACCTGGTAGACCACGACCGGCTCCTGGCGACCTTTGAGCTCGGTCGGGCCGACCAGTCTCGCCTCGACGTCGGAGCCCAGGAGACGCCGGGTCTCGGACGAGATCACGACCGATCCCGGATCGGCGACCGCCTGGAGACGGGCGGCCACGTTGAGGGTGTCGCCCAGCGCCGAATAGGTGTTGCGGTGTCCTGCGGTCACGTCACCGACGACCACCAGCCCGGTGTGGATCCCGACGCGCACCTCCAGCACGCCACCATGGGCGCGGGCGCTCCGCATCTCCTCGACGATCGCCAGCCCGGATCTCACCGCGCGGTAGGGGTCGTCCTCGTGGGCCACGGGCGCTCCGAACAGGGCGACGAGACCGTCTCCGGCGAAATCGGTGACGGTGCCTCCGAAGCGGTCGATCACCATGCCCATGGTGTCGATCGCTCCGGAGACCATCTCGCTCCAATCCTCGGGATCGAGGGTCTCCGCGATCGAGGTGGAGCCGACGACGTCACAGAACAGGGCGGTGACGACTCGCCGCTCTCCTGCGAGGTTTCCTCCTGGACTGGCCACGAGGAAAAACTACCAACAAGCTCGGAGTGACCCGAACCCAGGGTTGGGAGCCCCGCTCAGCGAAGTCTGGCGCCCTGAGTTCGCGGCCTGGAGGACCTGACGGAGAGTGGAGAGGGGAATAGTCTCGAATCCATGGGTGATCCCGCTTGCCATCTATCTTCGGCGTGTCTGGCGTGTGGCAGGTTCGTAGAAGATCCCGACGCCTCCGTGTGCCCCCACTGCGGCGAGCCGGTCGACGGCATTACGAACCGCTCTGGTTCGGGCCCGGTGTTCACAGCTGCTCAGATCAACACGATCCTCTACTGCGCCGACTTCGACGCCACCGTCGTGTTCTACCGCGACCTCCTCGGCCTCGAGGTCACCTTCTGCAACGAGTGGTTCGTGGAGTTCCGTCTCGGCGACCGGACGACGCTGAGCATCGCCGACGCCTCCCGGACCACCATCCCGCCGGCAGACGGAAAAGGCATGGCCCTGAGCCTGAAGGTGGAGGACCTCGACGACCTGAGAAGACGACTCACCACTCTCGGAATCAAGACTACCGAGGTGTCGGAGCGGTTCAACTCGCGCGTTTTCGACATCCACGACCCCGAGCAACACCGCATCGAGTTCTGGGGTGACTAGAGCCCCCTCGCGCTCCGTGACAGGAGAATTGCATGCAAAGCCGACGCGACCCAATCCGTCCCCGAACGCAATAGGATCGGAGAAAGAGCGACTTCCCAGAGGTGAGATTCGAATGAGCGGCGTGTTCAGCCCGCCACAGCCCTACAACGAGCCGGTGAAGACATATGCGCCGGACACGGCAGAACGCGCATCGCTACAGGAGGAACTGAAGCGACAGGAGCAGCTCACCGTCGAAGCGCCGTGTGTGATCGGAGGGGAGGAGGTGCTCACCGGGAATACCTTCGACCGGCACGCACCCCACCGTCACGATCTGAAGCTGGCCTCCGCTCACGCCGCCGGAGATGCCGAAGTGAAGGCGGCGATCGCCGCTGCCGGGCAGGCCAAACCCGGGTGGGAGGCGTTGTCCTGGAATGAACGGGCCTCGATCTTTCTCAAGGCTGCCGAGTTGATCTCGACGACTCGACGCGACCTGATCAACGCCTCCACGATGCTAGGGCAGTCGAAGAACGTGCAACAGGCCGAGATCGACGCCGCCTGTGAGCTGATCGACTTCCTCCGTTTCAACGTCCACTACTACAGCCAGATCATCGGGACTCAACCCGAGATCAACCCTCCCGGCGTCTGGAACAAGGTCGAGTACCGACCTCTAGAAGGCTTCGTTCTCGCCTTGACCCCATTCAACTTCACCGCCATCGCCGGCAACCTCCCCACCGCACCGGCCATCGGCGGCAACACCGTGATCTGGAAGCCGTCGGAGAAACAGGTGCTGTCTGCTCACTACCTGATGCAGGTCTTCCAGGAAGCCGGCTTGCCGGACGGGGTGATCAACCTGGTCCACGGTGACGGGGCACTGGTGAGCCGGGTCTGCTTCGACGATCCCGGCTTCGGCGGGCTCCACTTCACCGGGAACGTCGACGTGTTCCGGGGCCTGTGGAAGGCGATCGGCGACAACGTCGCCACATACAAGGCTTTCCCCCGGGTGGTGGGTGAGACCGGAGGCAAGGACTTCATCGTCGCCCACCCCTCGGCCGACGTGGACTCATTGACGACGGCGATCATCCGGGGAGCCTTCGAGTACCAGGGGCAGAAGTGCTCGGCCGCCTCCCGGGCCTACGTCGCCTCCAGCGTGTGGTCGAAGCTGCGTGATCCCGTGGTCGCCACCACGTCTTCTCTGGCCATGGGTGACGTGTCCGACTTCTCCAATTTCATGGGCGCCGTCATCGACGAAGCCGCCTTCCGCAGGCACGAGCAGTGGCTGCAACGCGCCGCCGACGACCCCGAGCTGGAGGTGCTGGTCGGAGGTGGTGTGGACGACTCTGAAGGCTGGTTCGTCGAGCCCACGGTCATCGAGACGTCCAACCCCGACCACGAGATCATGTCTACCGAGTTGTTCGGGCCCATCATCACCGTGTTCGCCTATGAGGACGACCGCTGGTCGGAGACCCTCGACCTGGTCGACTCGACCTCGCCATTCGCCCTCACCGGAGCCGTCTTCTCCCAGGACCGCTACGCGGTCGACGAGGCGACCACCCGGTTGCGGCACGCCGCCGGCAACTTCTACGTCAACGACAAGCCCACCGGCTCGGTGGTGGGACAGCAGCCGTTCGGCGGAGCCCGAGCCTCGGGTACCAACGACAAGGCGGGCTCGTCGCTGAACCTCCTCCGTTGGCTCAGCATGCGGTCCATCAAGGAGACGATGTCACCTCCGACGGATCACACCTACTCCCACATGGGAGATTCAGCCTCGGGTTGAGACGGTTCGGCTCGTCCATCTATGGGGTCGAGTCTGTCGTGGTGCTGTCGGGCTGGGAGCGGAGAACGGAATAGGCAGCTTCCAGCGCCATCTGCACCCGGTTCGAACGGTATCCGTCGTCTCCAGCCCGGACCTTTCCCATCCGCTGCTGGAAGTAGATGCCGGCTTGTTTGATCTCTTCGGGGCCCGACGCCTCGTTCGCGATGATGCGAGCCGCGGCAGCGACATCGTCTCCCTCGTCGATCGTTCTGCGAGCCAACATGACCAGACGAGGCTCGGGGCGCGCGGCCGCAAGCGTCCCGGGCCGGTGGGCTGACGCCATGTGACCCGTGGCGTTCACGGCTGCCTCCAATCGAAGTAGGTCTCGTCGTAGAGAAACCGGTCGCCCTCATGATCCACGATCTTGGACAGCACGAGGGTCCGCTCGCTTGCGCACCCCTGGTCCAGGTGAGCCGAGACCACCTCCGGAAAGTTGGAGAGCAAGCCGGTGATCAGGGAGCGCTCACCGGCTCCCAGACCGCAGCGGTTCGCATCGGTGACCCGCTGTGCCCAGCCGACGATCTCTTCGACGTTGTGGGGCCCGGCCCGGCCCGATTCGAGCTCGACGAGCAGGTCGGTCAGTGCGCCGGTTCCCAGCTTGCAGGGTGGGCATTGGCCACAGGACTCCACGGCGAGGAACCGGGACAACTGAGCCGCGGCATCGAGAATGCAGGCGGTGTCGTCGTATACGATCATCCCTCCCGACCCCATGCCCGAGCCCACCGCGGCCATCGATCCGTAGTCCATCGGAGTGTCGAGCAACCGGGCGGGCATCGGAGCGTTGGATGCACCCGGGAACACCGCCGACACCTTTCTCCCGGCGCCCAAACCTCCCCCGATCCCGTAGACCAGGACCGCCAGAGGAGTCCCGGCTGCCAGCTCCACCACCGTCTCGCGAAGAACGTCACCGCAGACCGTGAAGAGCACGGTCCCCGGCGTGTCTTCGGTGCCGTGCGAGCGAAACCATTCGGCGCCGCGGGCGAGGAGTGGAGGCACGTGAGCCAGCGTCTCCACGTTGTTGACCACGGTCGGGTTGTACTGGTCGTCCCAGCCGCTGGTGGCGGCGCCAACCCCGCTTGTCTCGGCTACGTAGAGACCCACCACATAGGGAGGCAGCCATCGCGGCAACGGCTGGCGACCCTCGATCGCCTCCAGCAAACCCTTCTCCTCCCCGAGGAGGTAGTCGTCGGGCCCGGTGACGAGACGGATCGGAATCTCACCGAGGAGCCCGGCGTCGTCCATCTCGCCGGCAGCCGACTCCAGCCGGTCGACCTCGACTGCGTACTTCTGCTTGATACCCACAAAGGCCTCTTCGGCACCGACGGCGAAAGCGGCGATCGCCAAACCCTCCAGAACCTGATACGGGTTGGCGCGGATGAGGGTCCGGTCCTTGAAGGTGCCGGGCTCTCCCTCGGCGGCGTTGCACACCACGAACCGGCGCTGGTCGGGATGGGCCGACGCAACGCCGGACCATTTGATCCCGGTCGGGAACCCCGCACCGCCCCGGCCCCTGAGCCGGGCCTCGGTCACCCTGTCGATGATGGGGGCGGGCCCGATGCGTACGGCCTCGGCGATGCCGTCTCCCCCACCGCTCGACCGGTAGTCGTCCAGGCTCTCGAAGGGCGACTCTGGCAGCAGATATCCGGCTTCGCTCATGGGTCCCACGCTGCATCGACGCTAGCCGAGGGTGGAGAGCGGCTGATCCAAACAGAGCGGTCGGGATGCGCCGTTCCCCGCCCATCGCTGTTTACGGTGAGCCCATGGTGTGCGCCTGGTGTCGAAGCGCGATGGGATACGTCCACGGTCATGCCGCTTGCCTCGACGGGTCCTGCCCGATGTTCGGCGTCAACCAGGCCGAGTGCTGTGACGGCGAGACGGCGGAGACGGGCCCCGCCCCCACCTCAATCGTGGCGGGAGATCGGATCGATTCAGCAGCGCCGAGGCGCCTCAACTGACCATCCCGACCGACCCTGCTGGCTGAAATGCATCCGACTCACTGTCGGATGCGACCACGCGTACTTTCGAAACCGTGACACATCCCGCTTCATTGGGGATCGACGCCGAACCGCTCGCCCGTCACGACTGCCCTGGCCCCCGCTACACGTCCTTTCCGACTGCCGTCGAGTTCGACGACCTCGTGGGATCCGAGCAATACCTGGGCTGGTTGAGTCAGCTCGTTCTCTGAGCCGAGATCCCCGCCCCCGCCCCCATCTGGGAGGCGAGGCTACCGCCGCGTCGGGCGACTTCTACCGGCGCATCCTCGAGAACCCGCAATACTGTGGTTGGACATGACACACGTCGAGACGTATTGGGACGTGGTGGAGTCATCCCAGCATCTCAACCTGCCGATGAGACGTTGACCGATATGGCTCGCGGGGATTCGGAGACGTCGACAGGCGAGGACCAACTCGTAGAAGCAGTGGTCGCACGCATCAGAGATCATCCGGATGATCGCTCGGACCTGGTTTCCCTCTTCGCCAGAAGCTACCTGAGGCGGCTACCGCCGCATCCAACGGTGTCGGTCGACGACCTCTTCGAGGAGGTCACCGGTCTCTACGACTTCATCGAGAGTCGCTCGGCTCCGATTGCGGTACGGGCCTTCAACCCTCCCGACGACAACCCAAGGGCCGAGCCTTCCGGGACCGTGGTCGAGGTTCACGTCGACGACAGCCCATTCCTAGTCGATTCCATCGGCAGCGAACTTCAGGCCCGCGGCCTCGAAGTGGCTCGCGTGCTCCACCCCGTTCTCGGAATCCAACGTGACGATGGAGGTCGAATCACCGATATCCGTGCGGCACGTGCCTCCGACCTCCGGGAGTCGATACAACATTGGGTGCTCGATAGGCGTCTTCCCGACGCCGATCTCTCCGATCTGCAGACAAAGTTGGTGCAAGTGCTCGCCGACGTGCAGGCCGCGGTCGGCGACTTCGACCGCATGGTCGGCATGCTCCCTCGAATGATCGAACTGGTCAGACGTGGTCGAGGCAATTATCCGCCGGGAGAGATCGACGAGGCGGTCGCATTCCTCGAGTGGCTGCGGGAGGACAACTTCGTCTTCTTGGGGTACCGCGAGTACGAGATTCTCGAGCTCCCCGAGGGAAGTGCCATCCGATCCGTCGCCGAATCGGGCCTCGGGATCCTCTCCGACTCCACGAAGTCGAAGGCCGCTTCACCCACCCTGCTCTCGTCCCTCCCGCCGCCACTCGCCGCCAGATACGAGAGCGGTGACCTTCTCGTCATCTCCAAGACCAACGAGGTGGCGACGGTCCACCGAAGGGCTCGGATGGACTACGTCGGCGTCCGCATCGTGGCACCGGACGGCCGGACGGTTGGCGAGGCCCGCTTGATCGGCCTGTTCACGTCGAAGGCCTACATGGAGAGGTCCGCACGCACCCCGGTCCTGCGTCGCAAACTCGACGAGTTGGCCGAGATGGAAGATCTCATCGAAGGGTCCCACGACCACAAAGAGATCGTCTCCTTGTTCGAGAGCTTCCCCAAAGACGACCTATTCGGTGTGCCGGTGGAAGACCTGCGACCGCTGCTGATGGGGCTCCTCGACCTTCGGGAGCGAGCGAGGGTGAAGTTGTTCATGAGGCGAGATCTGCTCGACCGCAGCGCCAGGCTGCTGGTTGCCATCCCGTCGGACCGTTACTCGACGATGCTCGCCAAGCGTCTCGAGGACCTCTTCCTGGAGCAATTCAGCGGGAAGTCGGTGGACTTCAACCTGACTCTCGAGGCGGACGATCTCGCCTACCTCCACTACAAGGTTTGGGTCGAGGAGGGCCAGGTCCCCGAGGTCGCATACGACGAGCTCGAAGCCGACGTTCGGGAGATCACCCGCTCTTGGGCCGAACGCCTCACCGAAGTGCTGTCGGAACGCCATGGTCTGACCAAGGCCCGTGAGATGGTCCATCACTGGGGGTCCCGGTTCCCCGCCTACTACACCTCTTCTACCGAGTTGGCGGTTGCTGTCGGTGACATCGAGCGACTCGAGGAGATGACCGGTGCAGATCGACCCTTCATCGTTGGAGTCCAGAACGAGTCGGTGGACTCCACCAGACTCACCCGCGTCACTCTGTACGGCCAGGGCAAGAGAGACCTGACCGCACTCATGCCGGCACTGGAGGACATGGGTCTCCGGGTCGTCGAGGAGGTCCCCACCAGCCTATTGGGTGAAGAGGACGTCTTCGTCCATGACTTCGGTGTCCTCGGCCCGGACGACGAGCTCATCGACCTCGAGGAGTCGGGTCACCGATTGACGGAAGCATTGACCGCGGTTTGGTCCGGCGAAACCGAAACCGACTCCCTCAACCGTCTGGTCCTGCTGAGTGGCCTCGACCACGCACAAGTGGCCATTCTCCGTGCCTACCTCATCTATTGGCGGCGGGTCCGGCCGGCCTTCACCATCAACTACGTCAACGAGACGCTGGCCAGTCACCCCGACATCGCGGAGCGTCTCATCGACCTCTTCGAGATGCGCTTCGAGCCCGATGCCGACGACTCCGGCTACGAAGCGGCCAGGTATGAGCTGCTCGGGCTCCTCGACGACGTCCCATCGCTCGATCAGGACCGCATCCTGCGCGGCGTCCTGCAATTGATCGAGGCAACTGACCGCACCAACGTCTACCGGAGCGACAGGACAGCGCTCTCTTTCAAGCTGCGGTCACCCGGCGTTCCCGACATGCCGGCGCCGCGACCATTCGCAGAAGTCTTCGTGCTGGGCAGGGACGTGGAAGGCATCCACCTCCGCGCCGGGCCGGTAGCGAGAGGTGGGATCCGTTGGTCGGATCGACGTGAGGACTACCGGACGGAAGTACTCGGCCTGCTGAAGGCACAGATCACGAAGAACTCGGTGATCGTGCCGACCGGCGCCAAGGGCGGATTCGTCTTGCGGCGGCCGCCGACCGATCCCGACGACACCCGTCGTGAGGTAGCCGCCGCCTACTCCACCTTCATAAGGGGACTCCTCGACGTCACCGACAACCTCCTCGACGGGAGGGTCGTCCACCCCGACGGGGTGCGGGTGCACGACGACGATGACCCCTATCTGGTCGTGGCGGCCGACAAGGGGACCGCCACCTTCTCAGACACCGCCAACCACATCGCCCAGGAATACGACTACTGGCTCGATGACGCCTTCGCTTCGGGTGGCTCCACCGGCTACGACCACAAGGCGCTGGGCATCACCGCACGCGGAGCGTGGAAGTCTCTCGAGCGTCATCTGACCGAATTGGGCATCGACCCCCATCGGGACACGTTCACCGTGGCGGGGATCGGTGACATGTCGGGTGACGTGTTCGGCAACGGGATGCTCGGCTCGCCGAAGCTCCGGCTGGTGGCTGCATTCGATCATCGTCATGTCTTCATCGACCCCGCCCCCGACCCGGCGATTTCGTTCGCCGAGAGAAAGCGACTCTTCGAGCAACCGTTCTCGACTTGGGCGGACTACGACCCAAAGCTCATCTCCGAGGGAGGAGGCGTCCATTCCCGCTCTGCGAAGAAGATCTCACTCACGCCCCAGGCGAAAGATGCTCTCGGTACGGAAGCAGACACCGTGACACCAGCAGATCTGATTCGGATCATCCTGCGCGCCCCGGTAGACGTCCTCTGGAACGGAGGGATCGGCACCTATGTGAAGGCGGTTGCCGAGTCGAATGCAGATGCCGGAGACCGCACCAACGACAACGTGAGGGTCAACGGATCGGATCTGCGCTGCCGCGTGGTCGTGGAGGGAGGCAATCTCGGCCTCACCCAGCGGGGCCGGATCGAGTACGCATGGTCGGGGGGAAAGATCAACACCGATTTCATCGACAACTCCGGTGGCGTCAACTGCTCGGATCGTGAGGTGAACCTGAAGATCCTGTTTGGTGTGGCTCGTCGACGTGGGCTCACCTCTCGCGACGAGTCCCAAGACTTGTTCGACCGGGTCGTGGACGACGTCGTGGATCGAATTCTCGACGACAGCCTGGCCCAAGCCCACAGGCTGGCACTGGAGGAGGGCACCTCGGTGAATCGTCTCGACTCCTATGAGCAGCTGATGTCGGACCTCGAAGACGATGGCCTCCTGGATCGGGAGCTGGAGAGCCTGCCGAGATCGGAGGAGATGACGGAGCGGGCGCGCTCCGAAAGGGGCCTGTGCCGTCCCGAACTGGGTGTCATTCTCGCCTACGCCAAGCGGAGCCTCGTGGACACTCTTCTCACCACGAACCAGTCGGATCCGTACGAATTGGTGCGAGACGTCGTCGACTACTTCCCCGGCGAGGTTGCCGCCCGGTTCGAAGACCTCATCGCCGAGCATCCGCTCCTGCGCCGGCTCGCCGCCACCGTCGTCGCCAACGAGCTGATCGACTCGCAAGGCTCTGACTTCGTCTCTCAGCTGTCGGGACGCACCGGTGCGAGTGTCCCGGACATCGTGCGCGCCTACCGCATCGCACGTGAGATCTCTGGCGGTGTGCAACGAAGGAGCCAGATCGAGCAAGCCTTCGGGCGGGTCGACGCCACTGCATGGTCAGACGCGATCAACGACAACGACAAGCTGGTGGCCGATCTGACCCGCTCCTACGTGAGGCGCTCCGAGATGCCCGACGCCGCGGCCGTCGCCGCGCTCTCCGAGGGATTCGGCGTCCTCGAAGATTCCGGATCTGAGCTGGGACCACCCAACTGGGCACTGGAACGGGATGTCCGCACCGAGCGCTACGTCGCCGCCGGGTTCGCTGCCCCCATGGCGAAGCGTCTCGCCCTCCTGCCCGACCTGATCCACGCTCCGGGAATCATCGAGGTCGCCAGGCAGTCGGACCGACCGGTGGGAGAGGTAGGTCGGGTCTTCTTCTCGATGAGCCAGGCCGTCCGGCTCGACGCCCTCGGAAGAATCCTGAACGGGGCCACGATGAGCGACCGATGGCATCGGTGGGCGCGGGAAGACATCGAAGACGACATGATCCGCGCGCAACGACGACTGGCGGAGCGTGTCCTGAGCGAGGCAACCGAGAGCGAGTCGGGAGACGAAGCGGTGGACTCGTTCTTGGCGGCACACGCACATGGGCTGAAGCGTGTCCTCCGGCTCACGCAGTCGCTCGAATCAGACACGGACCACGATCTGGCGTACTTCATGGTGATTCTGCGACAGATCGAGGCACTCGCCGCCTGAGGGCTGACCCATCCGCGGCGAGCCCTCTGATCCGCACCGTCGACCAGTCATTGCGGCCAGAGAGAGCCTCTCAGGCGAGCTCGAGGCTATTGGCTTTCTCTCCCCCCTGGCGGTTCGACGAGTCCCGACTCGTAGGCGAGCACCACCGCTTGGGTGCGATCGCGCCAGGCCCAGTTTGGTCAGGATGTGGCTAGGCCGGTTAACCGGATCGAGAATGTAGACACTTACGCCGGCGGCGGGAGTGGGAGCAAGCTTGGGGTCAGGTCATAGAGTCGGAGGAGTTGACCGGGACCGGGCTGGCGCAGGTTTATGAGCTGCCGGGCGGGCATCGCCAAGGATTGATCGGGACTCCTCGGTCGCTTCAAAGTCGACCGTCGATGGGCTCTGAGTGGGTCCCGGTGTTTAGGGCTGGACTTCAGCCCAGACGATCTCGCCGTCTCCCTCGATCTGGTCTGTACCCCAGCGGTCGCTGAGCTGTGCAACGATTCGCATTCCGAACCCGTGCTCAACGGGATCGGTCATGCGGATCGACTCCTGTGCGGTGATGGACACTTCAAAGCGGGTTCTGGCGTGTTTCACCGCGTTTGTGGCCAGCTCTGAGGCGACGAGCACCGCCGGATGGTCCTCCGGAACTCCCGCGATCTGGGTCAGATGGTTTTCGTGAAGAGGCTGACAGCCTCGAGACGACAATTCGCGATCTCCACTGGGCGTACGAGTCTTTGATCAACAAAGAACTCTTAGCGGAATGGCCCAACGGGCCACGACGTCCTCTCCGCGTACCACTTAGCGTTGCTCGCTGACAACCGTAAGATTCTGGCTGACGGAATCCGTCAGTTCCTACCGATCGAAAAAAACGATCTACCACAGATCGATGCTTTCGCTTGTAGCGAGGGCGAGATTTGAACCCGCGACGTTGGGGTATGACCCGTCACGAAGGCCACGGGGACAGCGATCATTGCGGCGCAGATGGGACACCATGCGCCGACCATGCGCCGACC
>CAZYCX010000002.1:0-68904 GCA_964645875.1 uncultured Acidimicrobiaceae bacterium | reverse complement strand
ACTCAATCCCAGGCCAGGTCTGCTCGCCGTGGTGCAACCAAGCGACTTCCAGAATTCCAGACTTCCAGAATCTGGACGCGGGATGAACGCGGGATGAAACAACCAAGGTGCTGGCCCGAGATTCATCTGCAGGCCTCTGACCAGCACCTTTGTGGTCGGGACGGCCGGATTTGAACCGGCGACCTCAGCGTCCCGAACGCTGCGCGCTACCAAACTGCGCCACGTCCCGTCGGGATGGGGATTGTACCGGTCGACATCGGGGACGCCAGATCGGGGGATCAACCGGCTGGCAGTCCGGTGTGATCGTAGGCCCACGGCCGTCTCAGAGCCCGCCTGGCCTCGTGGGACGCGCGTGACCGAGGCAAACCTCTTTTCACGGCGGAAATCCCGGATAGTCTGTGCGGACGAGCATTTGTGAGGAGAGGCCATGACTGCTTACAACGCACGGCTGAAGATCGAGGGGGAGGACAGTGGCCGGACCCCGGTGGTCGTCGACCTGACCGGGGACCGTCTCACTATGTCCATCGGTGAGCAAGAAGTCGCCGATTGGGCCCGCGACGAGCTGCGGGTCCAGGCGCTGCCGGACGGATTCCACATCCGGGCCGAAGGCGAGGCGATCGTGCTCGACGTCACCGATGACGCCGAGTTCGCCCTGGAGCTGGGATTGCGCAACGCACATCCGGATCTGCGCCGGAGGATGGCCGCCGTGATGCGGGACGACGCCGAGACGGTCTAGATCAGACCAGGAGTTCGGCGATCTGCACGGCGTTCAATGCCGCCCCTTTGCGCAGGTTGTCCCCCACCACCCACAGATTGATCCCACCGGGAGTCGACACAGTCTCGCGGATCCGTCCCGCCAGGATCTCGTCTCGTCCGGCACTGTCGAGAGGCGTAGGAGTTCGGTCCTTCCACAACTCGACGCCCGGCGCCGCGCTCAGCACCGACATCGCCTCGTCGACCGACACCGGCCGCTCGAACAGGAGTCTGGCCGAGACACCGTGCCCCACCAGCACCGGAACCCGGACACAGGTCGGTTCGACGGCAAGCTCGGGGATGTCGAGGATCTTGCGGGACTCATTGACCAGCTTCATCTCCTCGTCCGTGTAGCCACCGTCCACCTCGTTGCCGGCGAACGGGAGGACGTTGAAAGCGATAGGGCGCTCATAGACACTGGTCCCCGGGTCGGTCCATCCCCCGGTCATCAGGGCCTCTACGTCCGATCCCAGGAGACCCTGCTGTTCCAGCAGTTCGGTCACTCCCTGCTGGCCCGAGCCCGACACCGCTTGATAGGAGGTCGCCACTATCGACCGCAGACCGGCGGCTTGGTGGAGAGGACCGGCGGCCACCATGAGAGTCATCGTGGTGCAGTTCGGATTGGCGATGATCCCTCGATGGCTCTCGGCGACTTCGTCGTTCACCCCGGTCACCACCAATGGCACCGTCGGGTCCATGCGAAAGGCGGAAGAGTTGTCGACCACCACCGCTCCCGCCTCGGCGAACCGGGGAGCATGCTCTCTCGAACGATCTCCGCCCGCCGAGAACATCGCCACGTCGACCCCGGAGGGGTCCATCGAGGCGAGATCCTCGACCACCACCTCCCCCAGGTAGGTATCGACCGTCTGACCCGCGGAACGCTCCGAAGCGGCCAGACGCAGCGAGTCGGCCGGGAAGTGGCGTTCGGCGAGGATGGCGAGCATGGTGCGGCCCACCGCCCCGGTAGCCCCGACCACGGCAACAGTCGTCATTGAGAGGTCTCCAATTCGAAGAGCCGAGCATGTAAGAACCGCACCGCTGCCCCGATTTGTTCCGGATCGACGGACAAAGAGACCGACTGCTCGTTGGAGCTGATGAGAGCGGTGACCATCCCCTGCTCATGGAGGGCCACCATCTCGCCAGTAGCCGCGGTAGTGGCCTCGGTGCCAACCAAGGTCACAACACCATGATCCGGCTCGATCCGGTGGGCGATACCGGCGAAGGGCCGCGTTGGGGCTTCTGGGCGAAGCCAGGTGCCGTCCTCATCGGTGAAAGACGATCTGACATGGACCGGCACACGATGGTCGCGGGCGAACTCCACCGAGTGGGGCATGAGCACCCCCGCACCGGCCGCGGCCAGGGCGAGCATCTGGTCGTATTGGACATCGGCGAGCAAACGGGCTCCCTCTACCAAGCGCGGGTCAGCGGTGAACACCCCCGTGACATCGGTGAGGATCTCACAGGCCTCGGCTCCAAGGGTGTCGGCGAGCGCCACAGCAGTCGTGTCCGAGCCGCCCCTCCCCAGGGTCGTCACCTCCTTCGAGGTGGGGTCGACCCCCTGGAACCCGGCCACGATCACCACCATGCCGGCGTCGAGTGACTCCCTGACCCGCTCCCCGGTGATCCTGGTGATTCGGGCGCCCCCATGTGCCGAGTCGGTGAGGATCCCGGCCTGCGAACCGGTGTAGCTGACGGCAGGGACACCGCGATCGTTGAGAGCCATGGCCAGGAGTGCCATCGAGATGCGCTCTCCGGCGGTGAGGAGCATGTCCATCTCCCGGGGATGGGGAGCGCTGCTGATCTCAGTGGCCAGGTCGAGGAGAGTGTCCGTGGTCTCGCCCATCGCGGAGACCACGACCACGAGATCGTATCCCGCCTCCCGGGTTTGCACCACCCGATCGGCAACGGCCTTGATTCGCGTCGAGTCGGCGACCGAGGTCCCGCCGTACTTCTGGACTACAACCGGCATGTTCGATGACAGTTTGGATGGTTGCGCCCGTCAATACGAACACCGATGGGAGTTGGATGCATTGGCCGCCTAGAGTCGCACCGCCATGTCCGACCGACGACAGCGCCAAAAGGAGCAACGTGCCGCCAAGCGCGAGTCCGAGCGCAAGCGTGCGTCGCGCCGGGAGCTCGGCAGGCGCCTCCTCACCGCACTGGTGTTCGGAGTGATCGTGATCTCGATATTCGGTCTCAGCGGGATATTCGGAAGCGGCGACGGATCCGAGATCCCGGGCACCTACGAGGACTACCGCGCCCAGGAGACCGCGTGCGGTGCGGAACGGCCTCCCCCCGAGCAGATCATGTCCTTCGACGCCCCCGAACCCCAGTCGGACATCTCGTCCTCCGTCGAAGCGACCGCCACCATCGTCACCTCTTGCGGCGAGATCGTGATCGACTTGAACACGGCCGAGGCCGCGGAGACCGTGAACTCGTTCGTCTTCCTCGCCCGCGAGGGTTTCTACGACGGGCAGGTGATCCACCGCATAGCCGAGGACTTCGCGTTCCAGGCCGGCGACCCCAGGGCCGACGGGACCGGCGGTCCGGGCTATCTGGTCCCTGACGAGTTTCCCGACGACGACTTCGTCTACGAGGAGGGCGTCGTGGCCATGTGGAGCCGGGGAGCGCGCAGCACGGGTTCGCAGTTCAAGGTGATCTCGGGATCGGACGGTGAGTTCCTCACCAATCAGTTCAACGTGCTGGGCAGAGTCGGCTCGGGCCAGGACGCCATCGACCGGATCATGGCCGTCCCCACCGCCACCGCTCCCGGGACCGTGGAACGGAGCCGACCCCTCGAGACGGTCTATATCGAGTCGATAGACATCGAAGTAGCCGGTTCCTGACGGTCGGAGCAGGCATCATCAGACCCACCTGATGAGCGTCGACCTCCACACCCATTCCACCGCCTCCGATGGCTCCGACCCGCCGGAACGTCTCGTCGAGCTGGCGGTGGAGGCCGGGCTCTCCGCCATCGCCCTCACCGACCACGACACCCAGGAGGGGCTGAACGAGGCAGGGGCTGCAGCGAACGCCGCCGGCATCGAGTTGATACCCGGGGTCGAGCTGTCCCTGGACTACCACACGGGCGCAATGCATCTAGTCGTTCTCTGGCTCGAGCCGGGGCCGGGCCCGTTGCAGGATCGTCTCTCCGGTCTCCAGGCGGGGAGAGG
The DNA here is from genome assembly GCA_964645875.1 of uncultured Acidimicrobiaceae bacterium. GTDB lineage: Bacteria > Actinomycetota > Acidimicrobiia > Spongiisociales > ZC4RG35 > JANQRA01. The sequence continues at coordinate 64,978 of CAZYCX010000002.1, read as the reverse complement.
CGGACGGAATCTCCGCATCGTCGAGATCCTCACCGAGCTGGGGATGCCCGTCTCCATCGAGGAGGTGGAGAGAGAAGCGGGAGGGGGGAGCATCGGGCGTCCCCACATCGCGGCGGTCATGATGGCGCGCGGCTACGTGCCCGACATCCGCACCGCCTTCGATCTCTGGCTGGGCAGAGACAAGCCGGCTTACGTCGGTAGGGAGCGCCTCGATCCGGAGGAGGCCATCGGCTTGGCGCGAGAATCTGGAGCCGTGCCGGTCCTCGCCCACCCTCACACCCTGGCCATCACCACCGCGTCGGACATGGCGGCGCTCCTGACCCGGCTGAAGGGAGCCGGTCTGATCGGGCTGGAGTCGATATATGCGGTGTACCGACGTCACGAGCGGGACGGATACACCGACCTCGCCCGACGCTTCGGGCTCGTCCCGTCCGGGGGCAGTGACTACCACGGCTCCTACAAGCCGGGTCTCGAGCTGGCCTCGGGATACGGCGACCTGACCGTTCCGGGTCAGCTGCTCGAAGAGCTGCGGGAACACTCGGGCCTCCCATGAGCCGCCCGATCCGGATGGGAACCGCGGCAGTCGTGATAGCCGGGAGCGTCCTGCTCTCCCGCATCCTGGGCCTGGTCCGCGAAGCCCTGATCGCCGGGCTCATCGGCGTCAATGCCGAGTCCGACCTCTACTTCGCCGCATTTCTCATCCCCGACCTCCTCAACTACCTGATCGCCGGCGCCTACCTCACCATCACCCTGGTTCCCATCCTCAGCCGTCATCTGGAGACCGGTGACGAAGACGCCGCCAGCCGGGCGTTCTCCTCCGTGTTCCGATTCGTGGCGGCCGCGATCGTCTCGCTCACCGCCGTGATGTGGGCCCTGGCAGGTCCTTTGGTGGACCTGCTGTTCCCGAGGGTGGCTGAGACAGACCGTCTGGTCGCCATGACCCGGCTGGTGCTCCCCGCCCAGGTGTTCCTGGTGCTCGGGGCGTTGCTGATGGCCGTGCAATACACCCACAAGCGATTCGTCATCCCGGCCACTGCCCCTTTGATCTACAACCTGGGGATCATCGCCGGTGGCCTGGTAGGGGCCGGTCTCGGCGAGGCGACACCGGAGTCTTTCCTGATCGGCGCGGTGATAGGGGCCGCCGTCGGGAACTTCGGGCTCCAGTGGGTCGGGGCCAGACGCACCGGGACCTGGTTCATCTCCGTTGGCAGGGGCCAGTCGGCGGTCCGCGAGTACCTGGTGTTAGCCATCCCTCTGATGATCGGACAGTCGGTGGCGGTGCTCGACGAGCAGTTCGTTCGGCTGTTCGGGCAGTTGGACGAAGGAGCCACCGCGGCGCTCTCCTTCGCGCGCCGCATCAGCATGGTCCCGATCGGGGTCATCGCCCAGGCGGCGGGCGTGGCTGCCTTCCCCTTCCTGGCCAGCCTCTACGCCCGCGGTGCCGACGACGAACTGATCGCCACCACGGGCAGGGCGGCGCGCAAGACGATCTTCGTCGCCGCGGCGGCGGCGGCAGGGCTGGTGGTGCTGGCCCGGCCCCTGGTCCGTCTCGTCTTCCAATATGGAGAGTTCGGTACCGACGACACCGAGCTGGTGACGACGTTGCTGGTCTTCCTGGCGTTCTCGATCCCGGCTTGGGGGATGCACCAGATCCTGGCCAGGCACTTCTACGCCAAGAAGAAGATGTGGACTCCGGTGATCGTGGGAACCGTGTTCTCGGTAATCGCCATCCCCACCTGGCTCGGGCTATACCAGGTCATGGGGGTCAACGGCTTCGCCCTGGCGTCGACCCTGGTCATGATCGGCTACGCACTCGGGCTTCTGGTGGCCTGGGGATACGATTCGGGGTGGGATCCGGTGCGGAGACTGGCTCCCTCATTCCTCCGCTCGATGATGTCGGCCGTGGTCGCCGCCGCACTGGGCCTCCTGGTGGCTAATGCGATGCTCGGTGACGCCGACATCACCATCCTCGGAGGGTTGACGGTGACTGCGGTCGCCGGGCTCACCACCTTCGCCGCCTTTCTCGCTACTGCCACGGCCCTGCGGGCCCCCGAACTGCGCGAGATCCTCCGCCGCTAGGCGTTGCTATAACAAGAGGTCGTGGTTTCCGAGACCTGATGCTATAGCAACACCTCAGTCGGGGTTGACGGTCTCCCCGGAGAGACGGGACTCCTCCGGCATGATGGCGCGCACCCAGGCGGGGAGACCGGGTCGTCTCCTGCCCATTCCCTGAAGGGCCGCAGCCTCGTCCCGGGCGATCCGATCGAGGACGACCGCGATCACCGCCGCCTCGAACTCGGTGGCGCCGCCCTTGATCTCGATCCCTCTATTCATCGCTCAGCTCCACGAGCTCGATGAGTGTGCCGCCCAGGTCTGCGGGGTGGACGAAAGCGATCCGCGCTCCTCGCCCACCGACCCTTGCCTCGGTGTCGACGAGCTTCGCACCCTGGTGGGCGAGATGCTCCAGAGCAGCCTCGATGGAGACCACGGTGTACGCGACGTGATGCAAACCCTCACCCTTCTTGGACAAGAACCGGCCGACCGAGGTTTCAGGGCCGAGGGGCTCGAGTAGTTGGATGAAGGATCCGCCGACCGGGATCATCGCCTCCTCGACACCCTGGTCCTCCACCGTCTCGCGGTACAGGGGCTCGACGTTGTACCGCCCCCGGTAACCGTCGATGGTCGCATCGAGGTCGTGGACCGCGATGGCGACGTGGTCGAGATTGAGCAGCTTCATCCCGACGAGGGTACGCCGCGAGGCATCCTTCATCGTTTTCGCGCATCAGATGGCGCGCTTTCAGCGCATCTGATGCGCGAAAACGGAAGGGTGCTGGGACCGTGTCGTCCCGGGGCCGGTACCATCCGGAGCCGTGACCAATTCTGTGATAACCGGATTCGCCCGCACTCCGATCGGCCGTTACGGGGGCGCTCTCAGGCCCCTGCGAGCCGTCGACCTGGGTGGGGAGGCGATCCGCACCGCCGTCGAGCGCTCCGGCCTCGACCCGTCCGTCTTCGACGAGGTCATCTTCGGCCACGTGCTCCAGGCGGGCGAAGGTCAGATCACCGCCCGCCAAGCCGCGGTCAAGGGAGGGCTCCCCATGACCATCCCCTCCCTCACGGTGAACAAGGTCTGTCTCTCGGGGATGTCGGCCATCGGCCTCGCCGACCGGGCGATCAGGCTGGGAGACTCCAAGTTCGTCCTCACCGGGGGCATGGAGTCGATGTCCAACGCCCCGCACGTGGTCAGGGAGCTGCGCTGGGGTGCCCGGATCGGCAATGTGGAGATGGTCGACGTGATGCAACACGACGGCCTTTTCTGCGCCTTCGACCAGTGCACGATGGGCGAGTCGTCCGACCACAAGAACGAACGACTCGGCATCGGGCGCGCAGAGCAGGACGAGTGGGCGGCACGCAGCCACCAACTCGCCCAGGAAGCCACCAGCAACGGACAGTTCGCCACCGAGATCACAGCCGTCGGCGTGCCACAGCGCAAGGCTGGTGTGATGGAGGTGGCCGCCGACGAGGGGATTCGCCCGGAGGCGACAGTGGAGTCCATGGGCGAGCTCCGACCGGCGTTCACCGCCAACGGGACGATCACCGCCGGGAACGCGTCACAGATCTCCGATGGCGCCGCCGCGGTCGTGGTAGCCGAGCGCGAAGCCGCCGAGGCCGCCGGGACTCCGGTCCTGGCCGAGATCCTCTCCTATGGGCAAATCGGCGGTGTCGACGCCACCCTCCACGAGCGTCCGGCAGAGGCGCTGCTGGTTGCACTCAAGAAGGCGGGCCTGGAACCTTCGGACCTCGACCTGGTCGAGATCAACGAGGCCTTCGCCGCGGTGTCGATGTGGTCGGCGCGGATGCTCGACATCCCGGAGGACAAGGTGAACGTGAACGGAGGAGCCGTCGCATTGGGTCATCCTCTCGGAGCCACAGGAGCCCGCATAGTCGTGACCCTGGTGAACGCCCTCCGTCACCGCGGTGGCGGGATCGGCGCGGCGACACTCTGCGGCGGCGGCGGTCAAGGTGATGCCATCGTCGTGAAGGTGGAAGCCTGATGACCCCCGAGCCGATAGAGCGAAACCTCGGCCTCGACCTGGTCCGGGTCACCGAGACCGCGGCGCTGGGCGCTGCCCGCTGGCTGGGACGGGGCGACAAAGAGAAGGTCGATCAGGCCGCAGTCGATGGGATGCGCCTGCACCTGTCCACCATCGACATCGATGGCGAGGTGGTCATCGGCGAAGGTGAGAAGGACGAGGCCCCGATGCTCTGGAACGGCGAGAGAGTCGGCACCGGAACCGGCATGGTCGTCGACGTGGCCGTGGACCCTGTCGATGGGACGGAACTGACCGCCGCCGGCCTGCCCAACGCCATTGCCGTGATCGCCCTGGCCGAGGGCAGGGGCTCGATGTACGCCCCGGGCTCACTCGTCTACATGGACAAGATCGCAGTTGGTCCCGAGGCCGCCGGTTCCATCGATCTCGAGGCGCCGGTGACCCACAATCTGGCCCAGGTGGCCAAGGCCAACGACAAGGAGATGAACGACCTCCGGGTGCTCATCCTCGACCGTCCCCGGAACAAGCCGTACATCGACGCCGCGCGCGAGGCCGGTGCCCGCATCTCGCTGTTCCGTGACGGAGACGTGGCCGGGGCGATCGCCACCGCAGAGGAGAACCACGAGGCCGACATCCTGCTCGGCATCGGCGGATCGCCGGAGGCGGTGATCGCGGCGGCGGCCCTCAAGTGCGTGGGCGGCGAGATCCAGTGTCGGCTCTGGCCGCGGGACTCCTCGGAAGAGCAGTTCGCCCGGGACGAGGGGCTCGACCTCGACCAGGTGCTCACCATCGACGACCTGGTCTCCTCGGACAACGTCTTCTTCGCCGCCACCGGCGTCACCAACGGGGAGTTTCTACGGGGAGTCAACTTCCGGGGCGAGGAGCGGGCGGTGACCCACTCGGTGATCATGCGGTCGAAGACGGGATCGGTCCGTTACATGTCCGCGGTGCACAACCTCGCCCGTCTGCGCGAGATATCCGCCATCACCGTCGATTGAGGGCGAGCTCCACCGCTTCCTCGATCGTCTCCGCAATCGGCACTCGCTCCGCTTCGAGGACATCCATGTGATGGCTGCCTCCGTGGAAGAGGATCGCCCGTGCGCCGACGTGGCGCGCCGCGGCGACGTCGTCAGGGGTGTCACCGACGACCACCACCGAAGACCCGGCGATTCCGAGCACGTCGAGGTGGCCCTCGAGGTGCTTCGCCTTCTGGCCACCGGTCGGACCTGAGAGCCCGTCCACGATCTGGAAGCGGTGGTGGATCCCGAGACGTCGCACGATGCCATCGAGCCAGTCCTGAGGGGACATCGACAGAAGCGACTGGGTCCAACCTGCCGCGTCCAAAGACTCCATGGCGTCCCGGGCACCTGGAGCCAGATCGACCCGCCGGGCCAGTTGGAAGTAGGCCTCGTGGAATCCCGTGTTGAGGCGGAGCCACTCCTCGTCTTCGATGGCGCGGCCGAACAGCCGGTCGTAGAAGTGACGGACCGGGCGGGTGTAGTGATCGCGGTAGTCGTGGGCGCCGATGGGATTCAGTCCGAAATCGCCTATCGTGCGGTTGACCGCCGCGATCACGATCGGCAGATCGTCGAGAAGGGTGCCATTCCAATCCCAGACCAGGTGTGACTTCTCCACGGGCTATCGACCGGTCAGAGCTCGGAACGACCGATCAGTGCACGTCCCAGGGTGAGCTCGTCGGCATAGTCGAGGTCGCCTCCGACCGGGAGACCGGAGGCGAGACGGGTGACTCTCATCCCCAGCGGCTTGAACTCCCGGGCGATATACATCGCGGTGGCGTCGCCTTCGACGGTCGGATTGGTGGCCACGATCAGCTCCTCGATGCCCTCTGACTCGAAACGCTGCCTCAGTTCCTCGAATCGGAGCTGGCCGGGTCCGATCCCGTTGATCGGCGACAGCGAACCCCCGAGGACGTGGTACCGCCCCCTGAACTCTTGGGTTCGCTCCACCACGATGATGTCCTGGGGTCGCTCTACGACACAGACGAGGCTGTCGTCCCGACGGGTGTCACGGCAGACAGCGCACAGTTCTCCTGCCGCCACGTTGAAACATCTGGTGCACTGCCCGACCTGCTCACGCATATCCCGGATCGCGGCGGAGAGCCGCATGGCGTCGGCCTCCTCGATGGTGAGGAGATGAAAGGCGAGACGCTGCGCCGACTTGCCGCCGATCCCGGGGAGCCGACCCAACTCATCGATGAGGCGTTGCACAGGGCCCTCGAACATCAGCCGAGCAAACCGCCCAGGCCGCCGGTGAGGCCACCGAGCTCCTCGCCGGTGGCCCTGGCCGCCTCGTCCATGGCCTGACGCACCGCGGCGACGACCAGGTCCTGAAGCATCTCGATGTCATCAGGATCCACGACCTCGGGAGAGATCTCGAGCTCGACGAGCTCCGGACCACCAGTGACGACGGCCTTGACCATTCCTCCTCCGGCCGAGCCCTCGAAGCGGCGCTCCGCCAGTTCGGCCTGGGTCTTGGCGAGCTGCTCTTGCATCTGCTGCGCCTGTTTCATGATCTCACGCATGTCGGGCTGGCGATTCATGAGGCCAGGGTAACTGGCCCGAGACACCGTTCTGTTGCTCCCCGGATCACCTACCCGGTCTCACGCCCTCGCCCCCTCCGTCGCCTGCGACGACACCTCCCCAGCGCTCACTTCGTTCGCCGGGGGAGGAAACGGGGTCAGTCGTCGACGACCTTGGCGCCGAGCTCCGTCTCGAGGAGAGCGGCGGGATCACTCTCCTCACCAGGCCGCTCCTCCAGGTCGTCGAGGTCGAGGTCCTCTTCCCGGTCACCGTCACCCGCTCCGCTCCTGATGCGGAACCGCACCTTCACCGGTCCTCCCAGGAGATCGCTCGCCTTGGCCGCCACGATCGGGGCGACGGCGTCGTCCTGTTCGAGGGAAGTGAGATGGAAGTCATGGGCGACTTCGAGAATGATCGTGTTGCGTTCCACCGCGGCCGGCACCGCCTCCCGGAAGAAGGCCCATCGGCGGGCACCGAGCAGATCGCGCAGGCCCCCGAACAGACCGGGCCAAACCTTCTGCAACTGCTCGAAGCTGATGTCGATCGGGGGCTGATCCTCGTCTTCGACGGTGTCGTGCTCGGTGACCAGGGGCGCGGCCGCCCGGGAAAGCTCGTCGTCGGACTCAGAAGCCGGACCCCCGTCGTCCTCGACGCGTTTCTCAGAGTTCGGTTTGGCCCCGGCTGCCAGTTGGGCCGCCGGTTCACCGGGCTTTCCGATGCGCCGCTCGAGACGGTCTAGCCGCGAGATTAGAGCTTCGGGGTCGGAGGCGGTCTCCGGCCGGGTGAGTTTGATGAGGGCCAGCTCTGCCATGAGGCGCTCCTCACGTCCCTCGCGCAGGCGGATCAGCGCCTCGGCGAGTAGGTCGACCGCCCGCAACACGTCGGCCGAGGGAACGATCTCGGCCGCCTTCTTCCACGATTCGTAGACCTCGGGCGGCTCATCGGCGATCTCTGCCAGGTTGGGGGCGTAGTGGGCGAGGAACACCCCACGGAAGAAGCCAATGCACTCCGAGACGAAGCGGCGGAGGTCGACCCCGGTGGCGGCCAGCTCGGCCACCAGCTCCAGGGCCGACCGGGCATCCTGGGATGCGATCGCCTCGGCGAGACGCTGGAACGCCTCCGAGTCCGCCAGACCCAACGCACGACGCACTCCGGCGACGTCGGCGGTACCCGAGCCGAGTGCGGCGACCTGTTCGAGCAGCGAGAGGGAATCGCGCACCGAGCCGCCGGCATGTCGCGCGATCGCGATCAGCGCCGAAGGGTCGGTCTCGTAAGACTCGCGGTCGGCGATGGTGCTCAGATAGCCGGCCAACTCCTCCACCGGCACCGGATGGAAGTCGAAGCGCTGGGTGCGGCTGCGGATGGTGTCGAGCAGCTTGTATGGCTCGGTGGTCGCCAGCACGAAGTGAACGTGCTCCGGGGGCTCCTCGAGTGTCTTGAGGAGGGCATTGCCCGCCGCCTTGGAGAGCATATGGGCTTCGTCGAGGACGAACACCCGTTTCGACGTTGCCGCTGAAGCGACGGTGGTGACACTGAGCTTGATGTCGCGGATGTCGTCGACCGAGTTGTGCGAAGCGGCGTCGAGCTCCATGACATCGAGGCTGTTTCCCTCGGCAATGGCGACGCAACTGGGACAGACGCTGCACGGCGACCCGTCGGCATTGCGGTTCTCGCAGTTCAGGGCTTTGGCCAGGATGCGCGCGGTCGTGGTCTTTCCCGTGCCCCGCGGCCCGGTGAACAGGTAGGCGTGGGCGACTCGGCCGTCGGCCACCTCGCGGGCGAGGGTGGTGGTCACGTGCCCCTGGCCGATCACGTCGTCGAAGGTCTGCGGGCGATATTTGCGGTAGATAGCTTGGTACTGCAAGTCGGTACCCACCGTACATTCCTCCGGTGACTGATTCAGCCGTGCCCGAGTCGTCCGTCGATGTCGATAGCGTGTTCTTTCGCGGAGCCCTCTCACACCATGACGTGCCCGGGCCCGGGACAGTCGGCCCACCAGCCGTGAAGCGCTAGATCGATGGAGGTGTTCACTTATGGGCTCAGCCCGTCGATACTTCCGTGCAGTGACTCAGTCCCTCGCCGACGAGAAGACCATCGATCGCGCCCCTGCCAGACCCGCGGTATGGACTCACGGCCTGGTGAGGAGGTTCGGGAAGACGACCGCCGTCGACGGCGTCGACCTCTCGATCCGACCAGGTGAGTTCTACGGCTTACTCGGACAGAACGGAGCCGGAAAGACGACGACCATCAAATGCATCGTCGGGCTCCTCCGCCCCAGTGCGGGGACAGTGGGAATCGGCGAGTTCGACACCTGGGAGTCGCCCACCGAGGTGAAGGCCCGGATCGGCGTCCTGCCCGAAGAGTTCAACCTCTACGAGCGCCTCACGGGCGCCGAACTGCTGGACTTCACGGCAGCGATGCACGGACTCGACCGGACCGAGGCCCTGAAACGTCGCAACGAGCTCCTCGAGATGCTCGACCTACGGAGCGCTGGATCGAAGGTGATCGGTGACTACTCGAGGGGTATGCGCAAGAAGGTCGCTCTGGGGGCCGCGATCATCCACCGCCCGCCGGTGCTGTTCCTCGACGAGCCATTCGAGGGAGTCGACGCGGTCTCGGCGCGTTTGATCCGAAACCTCCTGCAGCAGGCGGCCGGCGGCGGCACCACCATCGTGTTCTCTTCGCACGAGATGCACCTGGTCGAGAAGCTATGCACCCGCATCGGGATCATGGTCGACGGACGCCTGACGATCGAAGAGACGCCGGAGAGCTTGTGCCGGGTCACCGGGAAGGACAACGTCGAAGACGCCTTCATCGCCGCCGTCGGCGGTGAGATAGTCGATCAGCTCTCGTGGTACGACTCCTCGTCGGGCTGAAGTCCCGGCTCACCTGGAACGGGATCCGACACGACCTCCAGCGTCGCTTCGGGTTTCCGATCGCGACCCTCCTCCTCGGCTGGGCCGGCTGGCACCTCGCAACCGGCTACATCGCCGCCGCCCGAGAGCTCGAGCCGACAGCTCTCGCCAACTTCGCCGGCTGGGGCGCACTGCTCTTCTTCGCCGGATGGGTGACCCTGCCGGTGATCATCTTCCCGCTCGACGAGAACCTCGATCCACAGCAGTTGGCAGTGCTTCCCATCAGCCACGGGCAGATGGTCAAGGGGCTGGCAGCCGCCAGCCTGGTGGCCCCCGCCACCATCGTCCCCCTCATGCTCCTCGGCGCCAACACCTCACTCCTCGCCGACGGATGGTGGATGGTGGTCCCCGCTTCGTTCGTCCACTTGGGTCTTCTCGCCATCGGATCGCAGCTCTTCTCGGCTGCGGTTTCGGCGATACTCCGCACCAGGAGGGGCCGCGACATCGCCACCTTCTTCATCCTCGGGCTGGCGGCGGCCTCGTTCTTCGCATACCGGACCGTCTCGGATGCCATAGCCGAGTTCGGGCTGGCGGGGGCGGTGACCGCGAACCCGATCATGGACCGGGCGATGGTCATCCCCCCGGTAGCAGCCCAGCGCGCCATCGTGGAGGCCGCCGCTGGCGACGTCCTCGGCTCTCTGGTCTATCTCGCCGCGGCGACGGCGGGCCTTCTCGTCCTGGCCGGCTTGTGGAGACGTCTCTTGCGCTGGATGCTCACCACTCCCCAGGAGGGAAGCCGACCCGCGGCGCGGGCTCGCCGCTCCGGGTTCACCTCCGGGCCCTGGGGCGTGGTCCCGACACTGGCCCGCAAGGAGCTCCGGTTCTATATACGAGACCCTCGCCAACGTCTGGTTTGGACCGGAACCGTGATCTTCGTGGGCCTGGCGGTGGCGGGGACAGTCATGGGCACCACCGGCTTCTTCGACGTCCGCAACAACGACTGGGCTCCTCTGATGGCGCCGGTGCTCGTCCTGTTCGTCGGCCTGCCCATCGCCCTCAACCTGTTCGGATGGGAGAGGAACGCCGCCAGCTACCTATTCGTCCTCCCCGCCACGCCGCGCCAGCTGCTGCTGGGGAAGAACCTGGCGGTGGCCACCGCTCTCACCATCGAGACCGCACTGCTGGCAGTGTTGCTCTCACTGTTCACCGGATTCTGGGAATGGACCTGGTTGGCGGCGCCACTGGCGGTCTCCGCCATCGGATGCCAGCTGGCCGTGGGGAACATGGTCTCGGTGCTCACGCCCCTTCGGCTCCCCAGGGAAGGGACGGATGTCTTCGCCCAGTCGACCGAACAGGGATGTCTCGCCATCGTCAGCCAGACGGCGTCGTTCTTCACCATCGGTCTCCTCCTGGTGATCCCGGCTTCGATGGTGACGCTGACAGTGGCTTTCGGGCAGATCCTCCCCCCGTGGATCGCCGCCGTTGGGACGATCCTCTGGGGAGTCGGTGTCTACTCGATCTCCCTGTGGCTGTCGTCGAAGCTGCTGAGGCGACGGTTGCCTGAGGTGATGGCGTGGGTTCAGGTGGTCTGAGCCTCTACCCGGCGCGTAGCTTGGGGGCAATCTCGAGACGAACAGGAGCACATCGATGGTGGCCTCACCGCCCAACGACTATGGCGACCTGAGCGCGATGTTCATCAACACCACCCTGAAGCGCTCACCCCAGACTTCCCACACCGCGGGGCTGCTCAGCCTCTCGGCAGAGATCATGCGAAGTCAGGGAGTGGCGGTCGACATGCTGCGGGCGGTGGATCACGACATCGCCACCGGCATGGCGCCCGACATGACCGAGCACGGCTGGGAGAGGGACGAGTGGCCGGAGATACTGGAGCGGGTCCTCGCTGCCGACATCCTGGTCATCGGGACCCCCATATGGCTGGGCGAGAAGTCGTCGGTGTGCAATCGGGTGATCGAACGCCTCTACTCCGCATCGGGACGGCTCAACGACGACGGCCAATACGTGTACTACGGACGGGTCGGCGGCTGCATCGTCACCGGCAACGAAGATGGGGTGAAGCACTGCGCCATGAGTGTCCTCTACGGGCTGCAGCACATCGGGTACACCATCCCGCCCCAAGCCGACGCCGGCTGGATCGGCGAGGTCGGGCCGGGGCCATCCTACCTCGACGAGGAATCCGGGGGACCGGACAACGACTTCACCAACAAGAACACCACCTTCCTCACCTGGAACCTCCTCCACCTCGCCCGGATACTCAAAGACGTCGGAGGGGTGCCGGCCTATGGGAACCAGTCGACGGCGTGGGAGAGGGGCGAGAAGTTCTACTTCCCGGGAGCGGGCTCCGCCTAGAAGTCCCGACGCCCGGGTGGGCGAAGCCCGGCCTCATCCCGTACCCTGCCGACCGCCCATGGGAGATCGCCTTCGCGACAAGGTCATCGGCGCGCGCCGGCCCTTCATGCCCACGATCGAGACCCTGCTCCGTCTCGGGCTCGCCCTCTTCTTCCTCTACCTGTTCCTAGTTGGCGTCAAGTCACTGGAGGCGGGCATCAGCTCGTTCGGGAGCGACGTCGTGGATCAGGTCTTCGGCTCGGTGGCCAACCCCATCGCCGGTCTCGCCGCCGGAATCCTGGCCACGGTCATGGTGCAGTCGTCGTCGGTGAGCACCGCCACCATCGTGGGGCTGGTCGGCTCGGGATTGCTCCCGTTCGAGACCGCCATCCCCATGATCATGGGGGCCAACATCGGGACCACCGTCACCAACACGCTCGCCTCCCTGGGCCACGTCCGCCAGAGCGCCTACTTCGAGCGAGCCCTCGCCGCAGCCACGATGCACGACTACTTCAACCTCCTCAGCGTGGCGGTCCTGCTTCCTCTCGAGATCGCCTTCGGTCTCGTCTCCAGGCTCGCCATCTGGCTCGCCGGCCTCTTCGACGGCCTTCTCCCGGAGGTGGACACCGGGAGAAGCCCGATCAAGGACGCGATGTCGGCCCCGGTGTCTTGGGCCCAAGAGGCGCTCGCCTCGCTGGGATGGGGGACGGTCGAAGGCGCCGTGCTCCTCGCCCTCGGCTTCGGCCTCATCTTCGTATCCCTGTGGCTGATCACCCGAAACATGCGTGCGGTGATGTCGGGCCGCATCGAGAACGCGATCAACGGCATCCTCGGCAAGGGTGCGGGCGCCGGGGCACTGGTCGCCGGGATCCTGATGACCGTGGCGGTGCAGAGCTCGAGCATCACCACGTCGATCCTCGTCCCCCTGGTCGCAGCCGGTGTCCTGTCCCTGCGGAACGCCTTCCCGGTGACACTTGGAGCCAACGTGGGGACGACTGTCACCGCGCTGCTCGCATCCGTCGCCGCCGAGTCTCCCGACGCGCTGGTCGTGGCAGTGGCTCACCTGGTCTTCAACGTCCTGGGAATACTGGTCTTCTACCCATGGTTACCGCTGCGCCGCATCCCGCTGCGACTCGCCACCTGGACCGCGGCCGCCGGGGTGAGACGGAAGTCGATGGTGGCCGGATATGTGATCGGCCTGTTCATCGTCGTCCCGCTAGCCGTACTCTTGATCGCGTGAGGAGATAGGAAATGTTCTCGATATTCCGTGATTACGACCAGCTGGAGAGCGTCGAGCAGCAGTTGGCGGCGATGCTCGCCCAATGCCAGGACGCCTATCGGATCGCCACCGAGGCGGTGTTCGGTGAGAGTGATCCCACCTCGGCGGGGGAAGAGCTGCTCGCTCTCGACCAGGAGATCAACCGGGCCGAGCGCGCCGTCCGCCGCGAGCTCCTCGTCCATGGCACGGTGCGCGGAGCCGAGCTGGACTTCGGGTTGATGCTCACCTACATGTCGGTGGCCAAGGACATCGAGCGGATCGGGGACAAATGCAAGGACATCTGGGAGCTGACCGGGATGGGGGCCAACTTCAGCGTCGGTGACGACCTCAAAGAGCTGACCCGGCACCGTGAGCACGTTGCCGAGCTCATCACCTGGACGCTCGACGCCTTCACCACCGAGGACGCCGAGAAGGTCCACGAGCTGATCTCGACGATCGACGACGACGCCGACCACTACGACACCCACGTCCTCCACTTCGTGCAGTCCGACCTGCCCGCGCGACATGCCGCCCCTCGTGCCCTTTTCTATCGCTACATCAAGAGGCTGAGCCGGCACCTGTCCAACATCCTGTCGTCGGTGGTGATGCCCGTGGACCGTCTCGACTTCTACAAGCGGTCCAAGGCGATCGACGCCGAGGACGACTGACCGGTCTGAGCGCTTGATCTGCTCGCGCATGCGGTTGGGGATAGATCTCGACGGAGTGGTGGCCAACTTCACCAAGGGTTGGATGTGGTTCTACAACCGGGAGTTCGGTACCGAGCTAACCGTCGAGGACTCCCAGCGTTGGAGCGACCTCGTCGACCTCACCCACTTCACCGACATCGACGAGTTCTGGCAGTGGTCCTCGGACCTGGACGGGCGCTCGGTGTTCTGGCATCTCGAGCCCTTCCCGGGAGCGGTCGACGCCTTGCGCGCTCTGGCTGACGAGGGGCACGACATCGTCATCGTCACCACCAAGCCTGCATTCGCGGTCGACGACACCCACCGATGGATCGAGAAGCACGGGATTCCGGCTGCGGAGATCCACATCCTCGAGGACAAATGGCTCGTGCCGTGTCACGTGTATGTCGACGATGGGCCACACATCCTCCCCGGGTTGGTGCAGCGTCGCCCTGAGGCGACCGTGTGCCGTTATGTCCGGCCCTGGAACCATCCGGTGCCGGGAGCGATCGACGTCCATGACTTCGATGAATTTCGCGAGGTGGTCGATCGCTTGGCGGTAACCGGGTCCACGTAGCTAGCCTCGCCCCGATCGTTTGGTGCACACCGAACCCGAGTCGCGGTCGACTTTGGCTTCGGCCCGACCGAGCGATCCAAGAAATCAGGAGGAAAATGCACATGAAGACAAGACTCTGGGCACTGCTCGCGGTGCTCGCTCTGGTGGTAGCAGCCTGTGGGGACGGTGGTGCCGACGAGACCACCACCACCGAGGCTCCCGCCGCGACCACCACCACCGAGGCCCCACCCGAGGAGACCACGACCACCGAGGCCGACGAGATGTCCGACTGGCCCGACAGCCTGGTGTTCGGGTTCGTCCCCTCCCGTGAGGCCGAGGACCTGCAGGACAATGTCGATGTCCTCGCCGGAATAGTCTCCGACGCATTGGGAATCGATGTCGAAGGCGTCGTCACCACCGACTACACCGCTCTCGGTGCGGCACTGGGAACGGGACAGGCCCAGATCGGGGCCCTGGCGCCGGCGAACTACGTGATCGCCGCCCGCCAGTACGACAACATCGAGCTGTTGGCTCAGTCGGTGCGGTTCGGTGACTCGACCTATCACGCCCAGTACTTCACCAACGACCCCAGCGTCTGCACGGGAGACCCGGTCGAAGGTGCGTACTACTACGACGATGAAGGAAACGTCGAATTTCGGGAGCCGACAGACACCCCTGCCCTCCAGGTGGGTTGGAACCCCGACGGGACCCGCGACGAGTCGGTCTCGGCAGGCCTGGTGTGCCCCGAGCCGGTCGACTTGAGCGTGGTCGAAGGTGGCCACATGTCATTCGGTACCGAGACATCGACCTCCGGGTACATCTTCCCGGTCCTCGAGCTCGGCGGTGTCGGACTGACCCAGGACGTCGACTACTCGTCGTCGTACTCGGGAAGCCACGACAACTCCGTGCTGGATGTCTACAACGGCGACGCCGACTTCGGTGTCTCGTTCGACGATGCCCGTCGCAACGTCAGGGAGGAGCACCCCGACGTCGGTGAGCGGGTGATCGTGTTCAACATCTCCTCACCCATCGCCAACGACGTCATCGCCGTCGACGCCACTCTTCCCGACGATCTGAAGGATGCGATCTTCAATGCGATCCATGACTTCGTGAATACGGAAGAGGGAGCGGTCCTCATGGAGGAGATCTACAGCTGGACCGATCTGACCCGGGCAGATGAGTTCACCGAGGCTTCGTTTGTCCTGATCGAGCAGGCTCTCGACGAGCTCGGGTTCGGTCAGTAAGCAGGACTCGCTTGGATGAGTGGGGTCGACCGGGGATCGACCCCACTCACGCGCTAGCGTCCCGAAAGGGACCGTCCAGGCAAACGGAGAAGAGGCAGGATGATCGAGTTCCGCAACGTCGACGTCACCTACCCCAACGGGTTCCAGGCCCTCAGCGACTTGAGCGTCACGATCGGGGACGGCGAGTTGGTGGTGATCGTCGGGCTGTCCGGGGCCGGAAAGTCGACCTTCCTCCGCGCCATCAACGGGTTCGTCCCCATCACCGCCGGTTCGGTGAAGGTCAATGGGATCGAAGTCCGTGGAGCGAGCAATCGCACCCTGCGCGAGCTGCGCTCCGGAGTTGGCATGATCTACCAGACCTTCAACCTGGTCAACCGGACCACGGTGATCAACAACGTGCTGATGGGACGTCTCGCCAAGGTCGGATTCGTTAGGGCCTTGCTCGGCATGTGGCCGGCGGAGGACAAAGAGATTGCTCTCCGGGCCCTGGAGAGGGTCGAGATCGTCGAAAAGGCGTACATCCGGGCCAGCAATCTCTCCGGCGGTCAGCAGCAACGGGTGGGTATCGCCAGGGCCCTCACCCAGGAGCCGAAAGTCCTCCTCGCCGACGAACCAGTGGCTTCGCTCGACCCGGTGACCTCACACACCGTGATGAGCGACCTGCGGCGAATCAACCGCGACCTAGGCATCACGACGATCATCAACCTCCACTTCCTCGACCTGGCACGCAGCTACGGGAAGCGTCTCATCGGGCTCCGCGATGGCGAATTGGTCTACGACGGTGACATCGCCGACGTCGCCGAGGAGACCTTCAGGGGGATCTATGGGAGGTCGGTGACGCCCGACGACCTGCTCGAGGGCGCCGATCTGTGACCACCGATTCTCCAGCCCAGGCCCGACCCACCCCACCCCGGCGCGCCTGGACGATGGCCTTGCCACTGCTGGTGGCGGTGGCCGCCATGGCCCTCGGAGGAGCTGCGGCCGGAATGGCTGCTGGCCTACTCTGGGGCGCCATCGGTGCACTGGGCCTGGTCGCGGCCCTGGCGATGGGCAAGGTCACCGTCTCCAATCTCGACCGCGGACTGCTCGTTGCCGGCCTGGCCATCTCCACATTCCTGGCCACTCGAGTCCTGCCTGGGGCACCCGAAGTAGTCGACGTCCTCCTGTGCGCGCAATTCGCCCTGGCCTTCACCCCGGCGGCCCTCGCCTTTGCAGTGGTGGCCTGGCGACGCGGGGCCAAACCCACTTCTGCGTTGAACGCCGGGATCGCCTGGCCGATGGCAGGCGCTTTCGCCCTCCCCGCCGCGGTCACCCTCGACATCCTGACGCCGGTCTCGTCGCTGCGACAAGGACTGGAGCCGGTGTTCGGGACCGGTGACTACATCGCCATCGGTCTCCTGCTGGGAGGAATCGCGTTCGCCGCCTTCCTCGGCGTGGTCGCCCGACTCCCCGCACTGGCCGTGGCGTCGATCGTCCTGTTGTCCACCTGGTTCGCCGGAGCCGCAGTTGGATTCAGCATCGACGCACTCGTCAGGGGGATCGCCGATATCGCCAAGATCCCCAACTTCTGGCCGCCTGATTTCGCCTGGGCGATAGGAGACGGCAACTGGTGGTGGCTCCCCTCCTGGGAGTTCGGCGCCCCCCTCCGCGCCAACCCACTCGTCGAGACGATCCGCATGGGAGTCACCGCCACGGTCCTCGGGTGTGGTGTGGCCCTCCCCCTCGCCTTCCTCGCCTCGACTCTCACCTCTCCGAACCATCCCCTCTACCTCGTCGCCAAGGGGTTCATGAACGTGACTCGCACCATCCCCGACCTGTTCTGGGCCGTGATCCTGGTGGCCTCGGTCGGAAGCGGTCCGTTCGCCGGGACCATCGCCCTGTCGGTCTTCGCCATGGCGATCATGGCGAAGTTGTTCTCCGAGACCATCGACGATGCCGACCCTGGGCCGCTCGAGGCCGCCAAGGCCACCGGCTCACGACACTCACCGGCTGTGAAAGTCTCCGTCTTGCCCCAGGTCCTGCCCAGTTATGTCTCGTATGCCCTCTACATCTTCGAGCTCACCATCCGCGCCTCGGCGATCGTCGGTCTGGTCGGTGCCGGTGGTATCGGACGGGTGCTCGAAGCGCAACGGGTCTTCTTCCAGTTCGATCGGATCCTGGCCATCGTCATCGTCGTCGTCATCGTCGTGTTCGTCCTCGACCAGATCAGCAACGCGCTGCGGCGGCGCCTGGTGTGAGCAGCCCGACCGCCACCGCGGCACCACCCCAGCTTCGACCCGAGGAGCCGGTCGGACCGAAGATCTTTCGCTGGGGGATAACGCTCGCCATCCTCATCCCGTTGATCTGGTCCGCCGCCGGGCTCAACGTGACCTGGGACCGGGTTCTCTCCGCTCCCGCAGACATTTGGAACATCGTCCACCGCATGGTCCCACCCGACCTGACCCCGGAGACGGTTCAGCGGGCGATGCCCAAGGTCATGGAGTCGCTGTTCATCGCCTGGGTGGGGACGATCATCGCCGCCTCCCTTTCTCTCCCCCTGGCCATCCTGGCGGCGCGGAACCTGACCACCAAGAGCTCTAGCTTCGTCATCCGCCAGATCTTCATCCTCATCCGGTCCGTGCCCGAACTGCTCCTCGCCATGGTTCTGATCCCGGTGACCGGGCTCGGGCCCTGGACCGGAGTATTGGCCATCGGGCTCCACTCCATCGGCACCCTGGGGCGGCTCTCCTCGGAGGTCATGGAAGGGATCGACCCAGGGCCGGTGGAGGCGATCGCCAGCTCCGGTGCCGGCCGACTGTCACAGATCCGGTACGGCGTACTTCCCCAGGTGATGCCGACCATCACCGCCTACTGGCTCTATCGATTCGAGATCAACATCAGGGCGTCGGCCGTGCTGGGTGCAGTCGGGGTGGGAGGCATCGGTCTGGAGCTGATCCAACAGCTGGCGTTCCGAAACTACGCCCGAGTCGGCACAGTCCTCTTCTTGACCATCGCGGTGGTCCTGGCCATCGACACCGTTTCCGCCAGGCTGCGGCGACGGATCATCACCGGCAATCGCGAGCCGGGACCGGTCGCCATCTTCCTCAAAGCCGGACTCACACAGCGGGTGACGATGATCACCGTGACGGTTCTAATCGCCTGGACGGTGGCGTTCCTGCTGATTCAGCTGCAAGCACCCGCCTGATATGAGCGAGATGCTTCGGCGCACTCGTGATGAGCGGGAGCGGCTCGAGCACGAGCTCCTCGCCCCGGCGGCGACCAAGTCCGACCAGACGCTGGGGCGCCGACAGGAGGAGGAGGACGACGAGTTCCGCACCGCCTTCGAGCGCGACCGCGACCGAGTCATCCACTCCAAGGCGTTCCGCCGTCTCAAGCACAAGACCCAGGTGTTCCTCAATCCAGACGGTGACCACTTCGTCACCCGGATGACCCACACCATCCACGTCACCCAGGTGGGTCGTGCCATGGCCAGCGCGCTCGGCCTCAACGAGGACCTGACCGAAGCCATCTGCCTGGCCCACGACGTGGGGCACTCCCCGTTCGGACACACCGGTGAAGACGCGCTCAGCCCGCTGGTCGAGGGCGAGTGGCTTCACTCGGCCCACGGGGTGAGGACCCTGGAGCTGCTCGAGCCCCAGAACCTGACCCATGAGGTTCTCGACGGAGTGCGGGCACACTCGTGGAAAATCGATCCGCCCCCGGAGACCCCTGAGGGATGGCTGTGTCGATTCGCCGACCGCATCGCCTATCTGACCCACGACGTATCCGACGCTCTCCGTGCCGGTGTGCTCGAGTACCACGACCTCCCCGTGAAGGCGCTGACCACCTTCGGCGCCACCTCCCGGGAGTGGATCGGCTCGATGATCGACGCCGTGGTCGAAGCCTCGTTCCGCGCCGCTGAGGTGACGATGGACGAGGAGCACCTATCGGTGATGGGCGAGCTGCGCGACTTCATGTTCGAGCATGTCTATCTGCGCCCCGAGTCCGAGGCCCAGAAGGAGAAGGCGATCATGATCATCCAGGATCTCGTCGGCTACTACCAGGGCCATCCCCATGAGGTCCCGGACTCGTACACCGTCACCGAGGCGGACTCACTGACCCGGGCGGTCGATTACGTGGCCGGGATGACCGACCGTTACGCCCTCCGCACCCACGACCGTCTCTTCCGCCCCACCCTCCTCGACTGAGTACCCGAGCCCGCGTTCTCAGGGCGCTGGACTTCGCGGGGCCTGGAACCCAGGGTTCGCGATAGTCGGCCAGTGAATAGCATGTCGACGATGGGCTACGAGCACCTCGAGATCGAAAGGGACGGTCACCTGGCCATCGTTTGGCTCAACCGGACGGAGAAGCTGAACGCACTCTCCGCGGACATGTGGGCCGACATCCCACGTGCGATCTCCTCGCTCGACGAGGACGAAGACGTGCGGGTCATCGTGCTGGCCGGACGGGGGAAGGCTTTCACCGTTGGAATCGACATCGACATGCTGCGCGGGTTGCAGCCAGATGGGCCCTCGCCCGCCAAGGGCAACTTCCACATCTACACCGAGATCAAGCGTCTTCAGGACACGGTCGACTCTCTGGCCGAGACCGCCAAGCCGGTGATCGCCGCCATCCACGGCTACTGCCTGGGCGCCGGAGCGAACCTCATCTCGGCATGCGACATCCGCATCGCCTCCGAGGACGCAGTGTTCTCGATCCGGGAGACCAAGATGGGGCTGGTGGCAGACATCGGGGCCCTGCAGCGTCTTCCCAGGATCGTTGGCGACGGTGTCACCGCCGAGATGGCGCTGACCGGTGCCGACTATCCAGCGTCGTGGGCCCTGGAATGGGGTCTGGTCAGTCAGGTGCTCGCCGATCCCGAAGCCCTCCTCGCCAGGGCGAAGGAGCTGGCCGGAGAGATCGCCTCCAACTCACCACTGGTCACTCAGGGCATCAAGAGGATCCTCCAGGCCAACGACGGACGAACCATCGACCAGGCACTCGACTACGTGGCGCAGTGGAACTCGTCGTTCCTGGTCTCGAACGACCTCATGGAGGCGATCAACGCCTACATGGAGAAGCGGGACCCCGACTTCACCGGCACCTGAAGGTCCCAACTGGCGTTGCTATAGCAAGAGGTCGTGGAATCCGAGACCTCGTGCACGCTCGTCTCCGATTCCGGCGGGCGGAGGTCCCGTGTCCGACGGGACTTTCGGCCCGGGACTTCTGGCCCGCGAACCGGGACCTTCGGCACTCGTGAATTCTTTCACAAAGTCCGATGCTTCATCCATAGGCAGTTGACCTGTTGATTGGAGGATCACAATGACTGCAACAGTCGAAAGAGACCGCATCTACCAAGTGGAAGCGGCACCGAAGAAGAGTCTCGTACTTCTACTCGCCGGCATCCTGGCGATGACCGTCGGGTTCGGTTCCATCGCCGGTGGGGTGCTCGGCGCCTGGTACACATGGGATCAGGCCGCCGTCCAGAACATCGTCACCCCTGACGATGCAGCCATACCCGAGACGCCGGTAAGGGGCCCGTTCACGATGTGGGCGCAGGCCGACATCATCAATAATCACCAGCTCGATCGGACCGATGGCCTCTACTACGCCGAGATGGATCGAACGGCTCCGGCGATCGACGAGGCCGGAGAACCGGTCCTCGACGAGGCCGGTGAGGTCGTCATGGTCCCGAACGAGGCAAGAGCCTCCTGGTTCGATGCCACGACCCTGACCACGGCGCTCAGCCTGGGGATCGTGTCGTACGCCCTGGCAGCCTTTGCCATGGTGGTCGGACTCACCCTCATAGTCGTCGGATACGTGTTCATTCACATCCGGCGCAAGGCAGTACTCCTCTAACCAACCGACTGCCTGAAGAGGGACCGGGGCCCCGAATTTCGGGGCCCCGGTCCTTTCTTCGTCCTGACCCAAATCCTCCACTCCAAGACCCGATCGACCACAATCCGGCGCGATGACCTCATTCGATGCGGCGGTGGTGGGCGCCGGGCCCAACGGTCTCGCCGCCGCGTTGGAGCTGGCGCGCTCGGGTATGAGAACCCTCCTCGTCGAGGCGTCGGATGAGATCGGGGGAGGCACCCGGACCGCCGAGTTGACCATCCCCGGGTTCAAGCACGATGTCTGCTCCGCCATCCACCCGGCCGCGATCGCCTCCCCGTACTTCGACGAGATCGACCTCGAGATCGATTGGGTGCAGCCACCGATCCCATTCGCCCATCCCCTCGACAACGGTCGCGCGGTGGCAATGCACAGATCGGTCGAGGAGACCGCCGCCGGCCTGGGCGATGACGGCGACAGGTATCGCGACCTGATGGGTCCGTTCGTCGAACGCATCGACGTGATGGTGGACGCGGCCCTTCGCCCGGTGACCGTGATCCCGAACAACCCTGCGGCCTTCACACGGCTCGGCCTGGTGGGCGGGCTTCCCGCCGCGGTCCTGGCCAAACGTTTCGCATCAGACGAGGCGAAGGCCCTCATCGCCGGGGTCTTCGCCCACGCCATCGCCCCGTTCCACGCTCCGGCGACCGCGGCCGTTGGCCTCATTCTGGGGGCGATAGCCCACAGTCACGGGTGGCCGATAGCCCGAGGGGGATCACAGACCATCGCCACCGCCCTGGCGGCTCGCTTCGTCGACCTGGGCGGAGAGATCGAGGTGGGGAGGACCGTCTCCTCCACCGACGAGCTCGACGCCGACAAGGTCTTCCTCGACGTGATGCCACCCGCCGCCCTCTCCATCGCCAAGGATCGCATCTCGTCCGCGAGCGCCCGACGGCTGTCCCGCTGGAAGCCGGGCCCAGGCATCTTCAAGCTCGATTGGGCACTGGACGGGCCGATTCCATGGAGCGACCCGCTCAGCCCCCGAGCCGGCACCGTCCACCTCGGTGGCCGCTATGCGGAGGTGGCCGCCGCCGAGCGCGCCGTGGGTAAGGGTGAGCACCCTCACCGACCTTTCGTCCTACTGGCCCAACAGTCACTGTTCGACGAGTCACGTGCCCCCGAGGGCAATCACACTGCCTGGGCATACTGCCACGTGCCCAACGGCTCGGATGTCGACATGACCGAAGCCATCGAGGATCAGGTGGAGCGGTTCGCACCTGGGTTTCGGGGCCGAATCCTGGAAAGGAGCTCGTGGGGGTCGATGGCCTATCAGGACTACAACCCCAACTACGTCGGCGGCGACATCGGTGGCGGCCAGTTTGGGCTGGCCAAGGTCCTGCAAATCGGATCCAAGGCCCCTTACGACCTCGGAGGCGGGGTGTTTCTGTGCTCTTCTGCCGTTCCCCCCGGCGCCGGCGTCCACGGGATGTGTGGATATCTCGCGGTGAGAGCTGCCATGGACGACTGACGACAGACAGGCCTCCTCGATGGTCCAAATGGGCCGTTCGACCCTCAAGCCAGAGCCGGGGGCTGCCGAAACCCTCACCATGACAGCAACCAGTCACCCGGCCAACGCATGGGCCACTCATCCCGCCGGGAAGGCGGTAAGGGTCTTCATCGCGGTGGCAGGAATGGTCACAGCCACTTTCGTCCTGATGACTGCCTCCCTGGTGTCGTCAGGCTCCTGGGCGCTCGTACTCCTTGGAGTCGGGCTCGCCGCATCGGCGATCCGCGCCGCTCGGGTACCCACCGTCACCAGGTTGGCTCTCGTGGCCGCGGCCCTAATCGCCATCCCCCTGTCCATCCAGGTCTTTTGAACTCAACGGGTCCCGATACAGGGGCCCGCACGCAAGCAACGGCCACCGGCTAACGGTGGCCGTTGAATGTTTCGATGCCGCATACATGGGGGACATTCCCCATGTACAGGCCGGCGTCGATCGGACATGATGGACGTCAGTAGGGGGACTTCAGGGCAAGAACTCCGTCCCTCGAAGCGACAATGGGGACCTCACCTGGGGAGCCGTCTCGACGGCTCCCCAGGCCCTCGTTCGAGCCTCATGACCAGGTGATTCCGGCTAGCTTCCTTCCGATGCTGCGAGGGAGATTCATCCATCGGGGAAGCCCGGAGCTGGAGGCGACTCTCCGCCGCATGGTGGTCGTGTTCCGCTTCCTCGGATGGATCTGGATGACCCTCCTGGTCGTGGTGACGCTGGCTTCCAGCCCTCCCCCACGTCTCTGGATCGTCTACGGATCGTTGGCTCTGGCCACCATATGGACCTTCCTGACGTGGTACATGGCACGCAACCATCCCGCGCGCCTCGCCGGTCCCGTTTGGTTCGTATTCGACTCCACAGCCATGCTCGCCGTAGGCGCAGCCTCGGTGGCGGCTGGAGCGGGTGAGCTGTTCCACGGTGGCATGCCGTTGTCCTACGTGTTCGTTGGCGCCCTCTGGGGTGGCCTTCCCGGATCTCTCATCGCCGCCATCCTGCTCGCCGTCGAGCAGTTCGCCGTCCATGTGATCGCCGACCTCGGCGCGGTCCGAGCCGCGGGCAGCATCATCTTCTTCATCATCGCCGCCATCGTGGGATGGACGTTCGACCGGCTCCGTGACTACGACCTCGCCCGTCAGCGAGCCGAGGGACAACTCGCCGCCGAGAGAGAGGCATTGGGCGCCCACGAAGCTCGTGTCGAGTTGGTCAACACGCTCCACGACTCGGTCCTGCAGACGTTCCATGCCATCCGGATGGGAGCCGACGACCCGGCGCAATCCCGCTACTTGGCGCGACGGCAGGAACGAGAACTGCGACGCAACATCGAGGAGTGGCGCTCGCAGCACGAGAAGAGCTTCAAGGCGGCTCTGTTGGCGATTCGAGACGACGTCGAGGACATCCACCGGGTCGAGATCGAGGCCGTCATCCGCGATGACGCTCCTTTGACCCCGGACCTGGAGGCGGCGATCGAGGCGGCGCGGGAGGCGTTGACCAACGCAGTCAAGCACTCCAGCGCGCAGAGCATCTCGATCTTCTCGCAGTTGGTGGACGACACCGCGCACATCCACATCAGGGACAACGGGAAAGGCATGGAGAACTCGGTGTTGGCACGTCTGGCGGCACGACTGAACCAGAGAGTCGAAACCGTCGGCGGCCTGGTCGCCATCGACTCCGGCGACACGGCCGGAACCGAGGTGAAGATCACGGTGGGACTGTGACGCGTCGCGTCTTCCTCGTCGATGATCACGACATCGTGCGAGCCGGAATGAAATCGGTGCTGTCTTCGACCTTCGACATCGTCGGCGAGGCCGCGGATGTCGACAGCGCCATCTCAGGAATCCTCGACACCGAGCCGGAGTTGGTGGTGCTCGACGTCAAGCTACCCGGCGGCGGCGGTGCCGAGGTGATCCGCGGAGTGCGCGGAGAGCGGCCCGACGTCCTCTTCATGGCCCTGACGGTCTCGAGCTCACGCGACGACGTCGTGCAGATGATGCAGGCGGGGGTCGACGGGTACATCACCAAGACCACACTGACCGACGAGTTGCCACACCTGATCGAACAGACAGCCGAGGGTCAACGTCCCGTATCTCCCGACGTGGCGGCCTTCCTGCTCGACATCGACGAGGACATCGCGGCAGGATCCTCGATCGAACGTCTGACTCCGCGCGAGCGGGAGGTCGTGAATCTGATCGCCCGCGGCTACTCATACCGGGAGACCGCCAATCGTCTCAGCATCTCCGTGAAGACACTGGAGAACCACATGGGCCACATATTCGAGAAGCTGTCCGTAGCCAGCCGTCACGAGCTGGCGGCGCTGGCCTACGAGGAGGGCTATGTCGAAGGGCCCTCCGAACGGATTCAGTGGGAGGCGGACACGAACCGATAACCCATCCCGCGCACGGTCTGGATCGAGTCGCTCCCCAACTTCTTGCGCAGGTAGCCCACGTACACGTCGACGACGTTGCTTCCCGGGTCGAAGTCGTAGCCCCACACCCGGGAGAGGAGTTGCTCGCGCGAGAGCACCTGACCGGGATGCTGCATCAGGGTCTCGGCGAGAGCGAACTCCCGCGCCGACAGGTCGACCTCGGCTCCGCCCACCTTCGCCCTCCTGGTGCGCAGATCGAGGCTGATGTCGCCGGACTCGAGGACGGTCGTATCGGCGGTGGGCGCATCGCGGAGCCTGACCCTGACCCGGGCGAGGATCTCCTGGAACGAGAAAGGCTTGGTGACGTAGTCGTCGGCACCCCCCTCCAGGCCGGCCACCGTGTCCTGGACGCTCTTTCGTGCGGTGAGGATGATCACGGGCATCTTCTCGCCGCGCGCACGGATGTCGGTCAGGACCTCCCTGCCATCCATCCCGGGGAGACCCAGGTCCAGGATCATCAAGTCGAAAGCGTCGTCGCGGGCGATGCCGGCCGCGCTGATACCGTCGCCGACGACCATCGTCGTGAATCCCTCGGCACGGAGCCCCTTTTCGAGAAACGAAGCGATTCCAGGCTCGTCCTCGACGATGAGAACCCGGCTCACGCCGGCGCCGGTGGAGCAGAGGGGATGGTGATGGTGAAGAGATTCCCCCCTCCTGACGGAGCATCGTGGGTGACCTGACCCCCGTGGGCCTCGGCGATGGCGGCCACTATGGCGAGGCCGAGACCGGCACCCTCGGTCTTCCGTCGTTCGGTCTCGACACGGGCAAACCTGTCGAAGATCCGGTCTCGCTCGGGTTCGGGAATTGGCTCGCCGCCGTCCCTGACCCACAGGTGGACGTTTCCTCTCCAGTCGAGGCGGCTCCCGAGCCGGACTTCGGTCCCGGGAGGGGTGTGCTCGACCGTGTTGCGAATGAGATTCATCATCGCCTGATTGAGTCTATGTCTGTCCGCTTCCACCACCACATGGTCGATGCTCTCCACTATCCACGGTCGATCGTCGAGAGCCGTAGCCTTGGTCACCAGGTCGTTGGTGAACTCGCCCAGGTCCATGGGGCCGGGCTGGATGAAGTCGGGCTGCTCGGCCTTGGCGAGGTCGAGCAGGTCGTCGACGATCCGCGACATGCGGTCGAGCTCATCGGTGACCAGCGCGACCGTCTCTTCGCGTTCGGCCGGGTCGTCACCCATGACCTCGAGGTTTCCCCGGATGATGGTTATAGGCGTCCGCAACTCGTGACCCGCGTCGTCGACAAACCTCTGCTGTGACGCAAAGGCATGATCTAGACGGTCGAGCATCGAGTTGAACGTCCTTCCCAACTCTGCGATCTCGTCGTCACCGTCCACCTCGATCCGCTTCGACAGGTCGTCGGTGTCGCTGATCGACATCGCGGTCTCGGACAGGTCGGTCAGTGGGCGGAGGATTCGCCCCGCGGCCACCCAGGCAAGAGCAGAGGCGAGGAGGAAGATCGAGCCGTACACGACCGCTCCGAGCCGGATGACGTCGTTCACCGCGGCGAGCCTGCTCTCCATCATGACGCTGACCACGAAGACGCCACTCTCCTCCTCGCCGACGACGGGAACGGCCAGATAGTGGATCGCACCGAGGGTGGGATCGTCGAGAACCCCGCGCTCACTGTCGACCAGAGCTCCCCAGCGCTCGGCTTCAGGGATGCGGGCGATCCGTGCCCCGGTGACATCGGTCTTGTAGATGTCCTCGTTCACGAACGTGATCAGGCCCTCTCCTTCGAGGGGGACGTTGCGAGCGAGGAACGTGTCGAAGATCGCCGTGATGTTCCCGCCGAACGGCTCGCCGGTGGCGGGGTCGACACCCCCGACGAGTGCGCCCAACTCCTCCACCTCCTGGTCGAGGGCGCTCTCCACATCCGCTTCAGCCTGGGCGAGGAGGAAGGTGCGCTGGAGGAAGAGGGCGGCGATGAGGGAGATGGCGAGGAGGGCTACATACCAGCCCAGGATCCGGACCCGCACCGACGACGAACGCCGACTCTGGGCGTCATTGGTCTCAGGGTCGGTGTTCACCATGGGAGGTTAGGCAGAGGAGACGGGGAAGCCGCATGGGGCAGGGGGGCGGCGGCTCCCCCGTCTGAGGTCTGGTTCAGGTGTCGAGCGAGTCGGGGGAGTCGTCGGGGGAGTCGTCGGGGGAGTCGTCGGGGGAGTCGTCGGGGGAGTCATCCGGAGAGTCCTGCGCCGACGTCGTCACCGGGGAGTCGTCTGGAGAATCGTCCGAGAAGTCCTGGATCTCGGGCGAGGAGTCGGGCGAATCCTCGGTGTCGGCACTCGCCAATGGTGAGTCGAACGAGTCGTCCATCGTGAACGACGGGGCGGGCACGACCTCGAAGTCCGGATTGGTGGGCGTGGTGAAAACAGTGCCTTTGTCTCGGGTGTCCTGGATCTCGATCGGGGGCGGGGTGTCGGCCGGGTCCCCGGGGCTGGCTATGGCCAGTCCGCTCACACCCAGTGCCGCCACGGTGGCGACGCTCGCCACGACCTTCCAGTTCTTGACTTGCTCACGTGTCTGCATGGTCACTCCTCGTTCTTGTCTGATCTGATATTGATCATGATGCGAGACCCTCGTGAGGCCTCCCTGAGGTGGCGATGAGACTTCTCTCATCGACTCGTCGCGCGCTCTGGACCCACTGCTCGGCAATCTCTATACGCTCGATCGTTTCGGTCACCCAGTTGGGGCGGTTCACCCGGAAAGGCCCGGTGGCCAGTCCCAGCACCACGGCAGCAGTCCTCAGTCGCAGATCGGTGGGATCGACCTTCGTGTCCCAGTAGAGGTTGAGGTCACGAGCCAGGCTCATCGTCTGCGCCGGGTTCGTGCAGCTCGAGGAGAGCAGATGGAGGTGGGCCAGCATCGTGGCCGGGTCGTCGCCGGGGCGACCCCATCCATAGGTGTCGACGTCGATGAGGCCGATCGGCATCCCACCCCTGGTGAGTATCTGCGCCTCGTGGAAGTCTCCATGCACCGGCACTCGCCCCGCGCCACGCTCCGATCCGATCTCGCGGGCGAGCAGACCGAGGCGGTCGCTCGTCGCTGGCAGGAGCCCGCCGAGCAGGGCGACCAGGTTCGGCAAGGTCTCGATCGGTGACTTCGATGTCCACTCGGCCGGTGGCTGCGGCAATCCCTCGACCATGCGGGCGAGGGTCACCGCGTCAGGAAGTGGATGGCTACCCGCTCTCAGGGCCGTGCGTAGATCGTTGCCGGGAAGAGCTCTCATCACGACTACTCCAAGATCGGGAGCGACACCCAGGCTGTCGGGAACCGGCAGGAAATCGGAGAGGAACCGATGCTTCTCGTGCAGCTCGTCGACTTGCGGCGGAGGAACCACTTTCAGAAAGATCGACGACCGGCCCGCCCGAACCTCCACCACCGCCCGTCGTCCCGGGCGATAGGAGCGAAGCCGGGTCCGTGACACCTCATCGGTGGAACCGAGATCGGCGAGGATCCTGCTGACCGTCGGAACGTCGAGTGTGGAGCGCAGCCCGGGCAGCATCGGGTCGTCGGGGACCACCCAGAGCCCAACACGCCCATCCGGTCCCTCCACGATCGCGGCACCGGCGGGGATCCGGCCGATGGTGGCCACCACGTCGTTGTCGCCGGATAGCTCGCCCTCGGAGCCTGAAATCCGGTATCGCACCGTGAGTTGCTTCCCCGGCCGCCAGGTGTTCTGGATCAGCGCGATCGAATCGATCGTCGTGCCGGCCGCTTCGAAGATGGCGGCGACGGGGCCGGGCAGGGGGCTGTGGATCAGTTCGTCGAAACCGCCCAGCTCGTCGTCGTTGGGATGATGCGGGCGCGCCGCCATGCGATCCATGTCCCGACGATCGCATCACAGGGTGAGACCCGAATGAGGAGAGCATGAGAAGGCTCTCATCTCCACCTGGACCGCTCTTACCGCGAGCCCAAACCAGACTGGACCGATGACCTTCCTCGTCGTCGTCGCATACGGTGTCGCGCTGTTGGCACTGGTCCATCTCGTCGTGGGATGGTTCGTCGCCAACGGCCTCCACCGGGAGATGCTCGCGGTGAGACCCCGCTCCAAGGACCTGGCAGTGAGGGTGAGAGAGGTTTCTTCGGATCGGATCGTCCTGGAGGCACCGGGCCCACGCCAGGACACCGGGCACCCCGGCACGTTGGGGCTGGTCTGGAAAGGTGGTCATGGGAGGGTGGGAGACCTGCTCGACGTCGATGGCACCCGATTCATCCGCCGTTTCGAACCGGTGCGAGGGATGCCTCCGATCTGTGTGGGTGAGCTCGAGTCATGCCCTCCGGTGGAGCTCGATCCGCACGTGTTCTGGGATCCGGGCGATGTCGGTCTCCCGTTCCAGACGGTGGTCTATCGGTCACCTCTGGGAGACATGCAGGCGTGGCTGGTTCCGGGCGGGAGCCCTGACACCTGGGCCATCCACTGCCACGGGTGGGCGGCGGAACGACGCGAGCTGGTCCGCATGCTCCCCACCTTCAACCGCCACGGGCTCACCTCCCTGGTCATCGACTATCGCAACGACCCCGACCGCCCCGCGGACCCCTCAGGTCGCCACCAGTTCGGGATGACCGAGTGGGAAGACTTGGAGGCAGCGGTGCGATGGGTGTTGGACCGGGGAGCCGAGCAGGTGGTGCTCACCGGCTGTTCGACCGGTGGCGCGCTGGTGATGTCGTTCCTCGAGCGCTCGCGACTGGCGAAGGCAGTCACCGGAATCGTCCTCGACGCTCCCAACCTCGTCCTCTCCGAGGTGGTTCGGCACGGGACGGGGGACATGCGAGCGACGCCTCTGATGATCGACTTCGGGATGTGGATCGCACACCTGCGCTGGGGGGTCGACTGGGAAGCGACCAACTTCGTGGAGCATGCCTCTCAGATCGTCAGGATCCCGGCGCTGGTCTTCCACGGCACCTCGGATCAGACCGTTCCGATCTCGGTGAGTCGCCGCTTGGAGGCTCTGGTCCCGAACCTGGTCGAGCTCGTGGAGTCGCCCGCGGCCGGCCACGTCATGAGTTGGAACGCCGACCCCGAACGCTACGAGAGGTACCTCGCGAACTTCCTCGACAGGATCTGAGTCGGGAGGTCAGAACTGCACGGCCGCCGCGGCCCAGTGGAAGCCGGCGCCGAACGCGGTCAACACCACGAGGTCTCCCGGGGCTATTCGCCCCGCATTGACCGCCTCCCACATGGCGAGCGGAACCGTGGCCGAGCCGGTGTTGCCGTACTCATGGATGTTGACGTAGACGGACTCCTCACCCAGACCGAGCTTCTTGCGCACCGCTTCGATTATCCGGAGGTTGGCCTGATGGGGGATGACGAGTTGCACGTCCGCCAGCGACCTGCCGACCTTGTCGACGACATCGGACGCCGCCTCGGACATCCTCTTCACCGCCTCGACGAAGATCTTTCGACCGTCCATCACCAGCCGGTTGTAATCGCCGTTGGCCAACGAATGGGCGTTGAAGGGGTTGCGGGTCCCTCCGGCGGCCAGGGTCAGTATCTCGGCGGATCCTCCGTCCGTACCCGCCACCACTCCGAGCACCTCCGCCCGGCCCGCGTCCGGCCCCATGACCACCGCGCCGGCACCATCGCCGAACAGGATCGCCGTAGCCCGGTCCTCCTGGGAGATCATCCGGGAGATGAGTTCGACTCCGATGACCAAGATCCTCTTGGGGTCGACCAGGATCCGTGAGCGTGCCACGTCCAGCGCTTGGACGAACCCGGCGCAGCCGCTACCACCCAGGTCATAGGTAGGAATGTTCCGACAGCCGAGACGATGCTGGACCAAGGCGGCGGTGTCAGGAGTCATCATCTCGGGGGTGTCCGTGGCGAGGACGATCTCGTCGATGTCGTCAGGGGTCAGGTCCGAGTCCATGAGTGCGGCCGCGGCGGCGTCGGCGGCGAGGGTCATCGTGGTCTCGTCCTCTGCGGCGTAACGGCGTCGCTTGATACCGGTGCGCTGGGTGATCCACTCGTCGCTGGTGTCGACCAGCTTCGCCCATTCGTCGTTGGTCACCACTCGCTCTGGCGCGTATCCCCCGAACCCGAGAATGTGCGTCACCGTGTCCAGACTAGGGAGCGGGAGATCGGATGCGCGGGTGAACTCGAGGCTGTGCGTGTCATTTCGGATCCCACTAACTGAGGCTCGAGTGATCGGGGACCTTGGCGGTGAGCCAGTCGACGCACAGGCTGGCGACGGCACGGGTTCGGAGCGAGGCGACAGCGTCGAAGCCATGCTGGGCTCCAGGAACCTCCAGATACTCGACATCCACACCTGCGGCGCGCAATACGGCCACGAAGTGCTCCGATTCCGCCGGAAGGACCAAAGAGTCGTACTCACCGTGAACCACGAGGAATGGGGGAGCCTCAGGATGGACCTGGTCGATCGGAGAACCCAAGCGGTAGAGGTCGGGGGCCTCCGCCGCCGGTGCCTTCATCACGGTGGTGGCGATGAACGGCCAGTCGTACCGGGTGGGATTGCGGATCAGCAGGTCGTATATCCCATAGAACGGGACACAGGCGACGACTGAGACGTCGGCGTGCTCGAAACCGGGCTGCAATCCCATCTCGTCCCCGGTCAGTGCGGCGAGAGCGGCCAGGTGCGCACCCGATGATCCACCGGAGATGACGACCCGTCCCGGATCGATCCCGAGACGGCGACCCTCGCCCTTGGCCCAGGCAATGGCGCGCTTCACACCGACGAGATGCTCCGGGAATGTGGCGTCGGGAGACAGCGGATACCTGATGTCGAGAATCACCCAGCCCCGCTTGGCGAGACGGTAGAACATTGCACGCGCCTGCCTACCAGGACGGCCCCGCATCCAGCTTCCCGGATGGACGTAGATCAGGGTCGGTGCCCGAACCAGGCGGGCGCGGGCGTAACTGTCGAGGGTGAACGAGTCCCAGTAGATGATCTGCTCGGCTCGTTCGACACCGGGAGGCAGTCGCTCCCACACCTTGAAGAGGGTCCACAGGGAGGGCGCACGCCCCGTATCCCGGGCCGCCTTCACCGTCCGTGCCATGAGCACGACCAGGCCCAACTCCGACACGCCGAACAGCCAGGTCCCGGCGACTCCGATAGGCCGGTCGGCAGCGCCTAAGGCCAGGAACCCGGCTGCGATCGAGGCCCTGAGCAAGAAGTAGAGAGGTGCCAGTTCGGAGATGAGCATGGCGGGGAGCCAGAGTGGGGGGAACCGACGGTGTGGCGGCACCGGCCGTCTCAGCGCATTGACCGTCCATATGCAGGCGGCTGCGAACCAGGTGAAGAAGAACGCCGAGATCACAGACGTTCTCGCGCACCAAATGGCGCGTCTTCAGCGCAGCCGATGCGCGAAAACGGGTGGGGAACGGCATCCGCAAGGGTCATCGACGACGAAGTTAGTGGTGCGAGCCTTGGTCCTAGTGTGATCCGAGCCTCATGCCGTCCAACTCGCTCCTACGCCGCTCGTTGACCGTGACTTCGGTGGTGGTCGGCTTCGCCGTACTGACGGCTCTCGGCCCGGTGCTCGCCTTGGTCGCGGCCGTCGTCGATCTGGCACGCCGTGTCGTGAGGGATCGTCCCGCCATGGCTCTGCGCTCGCTGGCCCTTCTCTGGGTCTACCTCCTCGGAGAGGTCTGGGCGTTGGGCGCTCTCGCCGTCACCGCCCTTTTTCCGGCCCGGGCCCGCAGCGAGACCACATACCGGCTCCAAGACAAATGGGCAGGTTGGAACCTGGTCGCATTGCGATGGCTGTTCTCCGTCCGGTTCGAGGTGACCGGTGGGGAGACCCTATTGCCGGGGCCCATCGTCTTGCTCTCCCGTCATGCCTCCATCGTGGACACTCTGCTCCCGGCGCGCTTCGTGGCCAGACCGACGGGTCTTTGCCTCAGATATGTTCTCAAAAGGGAGCTTCAGATCGACCCCGCACTCGACATCGCCGGGAACCGTCTCCCCAACGTCTTCGTCGATCGCGCCTCCCGTGATCTCACTGAGCGAGAGGCGATCGAGTCCCTGGCCGAGGGAATGGGCGCGGGTGACGGGATCCTGATCTATCCCGAGGGCACCCGGTTTTCAGTGGAGAAGCTGGCCCGGGCCCAGCGGCGGGTTCCGG
Source organism: uncultured Acidimicrobiaceae bacterium (assembly GCA_964645875.1). Taxonomy (GTDB): domain Bacteria; phylum Actinomycetota; class Acidimicrobiia; order Spongiisociales; family ZC4RG35; genus JANQRA01. The sequence continues at coordinate 31,562 of CAZYCX010000002.1, read as the reverse complement.
CGGAGGGCGACCACGCCGAGGTGATCGCCGGGCTTCGCCGGGTGCTTCCCCCCAAGCCGGGCGGGACACTCGCGATCCTCGACGCCACCGACGCCGATGTAGTGGTTCTGGCACATCGTGGCCTGGAGGGTCTTGCCACGCTGAAGGAGATCTGGCGGGGTGACCTGGTCGGATCCCGGGTAGATGTGGTCCTGTGGCGGGTTCCTCGGGAGCAGATCCCGCGGTCGCACGCCGGACGCGTGCAGTGGCTCTACCGACTCTGGGCCCAGGTCGACGAGTGGGTGGTGGCCGCGGGCCCAGCCGATGAGTCACCGGGGTGACCTCCCTCCGCTGGCTGCGCCGCGACGTCCGCCTCGACGACAACCCGGCCCTCGTGACGGCCGCGCAGGAAGGGGCCGTTTGTGTTCTCTTCGTCATCGATCCGGGACTCTCCGACCGATGTTCGCCGCGGCGTCGCGATCTCCTGGTCGCCGGCCTCGCCGATCTCGACAGCCAACTCTCCGAGCAAGGGGGGCGTCTGAGGGTGGAACACGGCGATCCCAGCCTGGTGGTTCCGAGAGTGGCCGGAGCCTTGAGCGCAGATGTCGTCCACGTCAACTCGGAGGTCACCTCGTATGGGCTGCGGAGAGACCATCGAGTCGGAGCACGCTGCGAGCTGATCGGCCACGAAGGGGTACGTCCATCCGCCGGGCTCGATACTCACCAACCAGGGAGACCCTTACAAGGTGTTCGCGGCATGGCCCGGGTCAGGGCCATCGCGGCCTACGAGACGGCCCCGGGGCTCCCGGTAGAGGGCAGCGCCGTAGTGGGCTCCGGCACCGAAGGCGGCGAAGCACACCAGGGTTCCGGGAGCAACCTGGCCGGCCGACCGCAATTCGTGGTAGAGGATGGGCAAGGTGCCGGCAGTCGTGTTGCCATAGGCGCCGATGTTGGAAGGCACTTTCTCCGCTCCGATGCCGAACTGTTTGCGGACGCCGTCGAGAATCCGGTGGTTGGCCTGGTGGGCGACCACCACGTCGACGTCGTCGAGCTCGAGACCCGACTTGTCGAGAACCGACCGCGCCGCCTCCGGCATGAGACGAACCGCGCTGCGTAACAACCCGGCCCCGTCCATACGGGGTAGATGCTGATCCGTCTCGACGTCGGCGACCGACACATAGGGCCGGGACTTGGAGCCAATTCCGGGCACCCAGATCAGCTCGAACGACTCACCGTCGGTGTGCAGCGACGTTGCCAGGATCCCCTCACCGTCGGCTTCACCGGCACGGAGCACCATCGCTCCGGCGCCGTCTCCGAACAGGACGCTCCAGGCGCGATAGGCGGTGTTGCGGGTATAGGCGTCGTCGCTGACCTCACCACTCTGGCCGAGGACGGCGCGCCAGGACTCCTCGCTCCATGGTTGGAACCCGGCGTGAACCTCGGCACCGACCACCACCACCGTCTCTGCCCGCCCGCTCGTGATCAGAGCGTCGGCGAGGTCGAGGCCGTAGAGAAAGCCGCTGCACTGCTGTCGGAGGTCGTAGGCGGCGATGTGGCCCATCCCGGCTCCGGCCTGCACCAGCCCGGCTATGCCGGGGGCCAGATAGTCGGGGGTCATGGTGGCCGTGATGAGAGCACTCACGGAGCCGGGTGCCACCCCGGCGTCATCCAACGCCGCTGCGACCGCCTCCACGGCGAGATCGGAGGAGCCAACCCCAGGATCGACGAACCGCCGCTCCTTGACTCCGGTCCTCGTTGTGATCCAATCGTCGGTGGTGTCCATGATCCGGGCCAGGTCGTGGTTGCTGACCACGTTCGCGGGTATCGACATGCCGGTGCCGACTATGACGGCGCCCATCAGCGCTCCACTCCGGAGAGGTCGGGTAGGTCGCACCCGGTGATCTCAACGAGTCGCTCCCATAGCTGCTCCCTCTCCTCGGGCGTCTCCCGAGTTCGATCCAGGAAGTGTTTGGGCAGGACCTCCCGGTCGAACCACAACTCACCGGACTTCTTCGCCGGGTCAGGAACCGCGGTCAGCCAGACCATGGTGTCAGCTCCCTGTTTCGGGCTGTCGATGCGCTCCTCCTCGTCGAGGAGCCGACCGGCTAGCTGGCGGATCTCGGACATGAGGCTCAGGTCGCCCGGTATCCGACGACTTCCCCGGTGATCTCGGCCTCAACTCGAGCGAGTTTGTCGGTGGTGCGGCCGACGACCAGCGTCGGCGCCCCCAGTGCCGCCAACCCCTCGGCCCCGGCTCGGCCCAGACCTCCGGTGGCGCCGGTGACCACGACCGTCTGCCCGGTCATGTCGGCTTCCACCGGCTCATGGTCCCTCGAGTGCAGCCAGTAGCCGATGTTGGTGAACGAGGAGACGGAGAGGAGACTCATCACTCCAGAGCCCGAACCAAACCGTCGAGCGCCTTCTCCCCGACGCCACGCAGGACAGGAGACATGAGGGGCGCGACGAAGCGAATCCAGTTGGTGAAGGTGATGTCGGCGGTGTAGTCCACGAGAGTTCCTCCATCCCGGCCCTCGAATCGGATCTCATCGATGGCCTCGATGGTGTCTCCCTTGCCGTGGAGAACCACCCGGGAGTCCTGCTCCCAGTCGGTGATCACGTAGGTCATCGGAATCTCCCTCGAGCCGAAGGCGACCATGACGTCGTATCGCGCCCCCACACCGGGAGGCCCGTCGTCGATCCGGCGCGAGGATGCCACTCCCGGGTCCCAGTTCTCGGCGTTGGCGAAGTCGGCCGTGAAGGCGAAGACCTCCTCGAGTGGCCGGTCGATCTGACGTGTCTCGTGCAATCTCATGTGAATCCTTTCGTGGCCTCCGCCGACCACGGATGACTCGCGGGCACCCGGTCACGAACCTAGCCGCGAGTCGTATCCTGAGATCATGAGCCAAACCCATGAAGTGCTCAACCAACCTCCGCCGCTCGAGGGTTACGACCTCTACCTGAGCGACCCCGTTCTGGACCGCGCCGTCGCCCGGGAGGGCGGAAAGGACAGTCGCGACATCCTGATCGAGTTCGGGGCGACCGCAGGCTCGGCGGGGTATTACCGCTGGGGTTTCGAGGCCAACCGCAACGATCCCAGGCTGGTCACCCACGACCGGTTCGGGCATCGGGTCGACGTGGTGGAGTTTCACCCCGCCTGGCACCAATTGATGGAAACCGCGGTCGCCAATGGGCACCACAGCCTGCCTTGGGAGGACGACCCGCCCGAGAGCGCTCATGTCGTGCGGGCGGCGCTCACCTACATCTCCGGTCAGGTCGAGTCGGGCCACAACTGCCCGATCTCCATGACCTATTCGGTCATCCCCGCTCTCCTCACGACACCGGAAGTCGCCGGCGAATGGGTGCCCGGCATCGTCAGTCGCACCTATGACCCCTCCTTCCAGCCTGCGTCGGACAAGAAGGGGCTGCTCATGGGCATGGGCATGACCGAGAAGCAGGGCGGGTCGGACGTCCGCGCCAACACCACCCGGGCGGAGCCGTTGAATGGTGGAGGACCGGGAGGCGGATACCGCATCACCGGGCACAAGTGGTTCACGTCGGCACCGATGTGCGATGCCTTCCTGGTGCTGGCACACGCCCCAGGGGGGCTGTCGTGTTTCCTGCTCCCGCGGTGGACTCCCGAAGGAGAGTTGAACAGGTTCCACATCCAGAGGCTCAAGGACAAGCTGGGCAACCGGTCCAACGCCTCGTCCGAGGTCGAGTTCGACCGAGCCTGGGCGGTCATGGTCGGTGAGGAAGGCCGTGGCGTGCCCACCATCATCGAGATGGTCAACGGCACCCGGCTCGACTGCGTCATCGGCTCGGCTGCGCTGATGCGCCAGGCCGTCTCCCAAGCCGCCTGGCACGTCTCCCATCGGGCAGCGTTCGGCTCGAAACTCATCGACAAGCCGTTGATGCAGAACGTCGTCGCCGACCTCGAGGTGGAGACCGAGGCGGCCACATTGATGATGACGCGTCTCGCCGGTGCCTTCGACCGCGCCGACGACGACCCGGCCGAGGCGGCGATGAAGCGAATCGCCCTGCCCATCGCCAAGTACTGGGTGACCAAGCGAACCAGCGAAACCGTGAGGGAGGCGCTGGAGTGCCTCGGCGGCAACGGTTATGTGGAGGAGTCGATCATGCCCCGTCTCTACCGGGAGTCACCGCTCAACGCGATCTGGGAGGGTTCGGGAAACGTCATCGCATTGGACGTGCTCCGGGCGGCGAGCCGGTCTCCTGACAGCCTCCAGATGTTCCTCGCCGAGCTCGATCTGGCGTCCGGCCTGGACACCAGGCTCGACCGGGCCATCGAGGGAGCGAAATCGGCCATCGGGGGAGCCGACGACCTGGAGTTCGAGGCGAGGAGAGTCGTCGAGCGACTGGCGACCACCTGGGCCGGCTCACTCCTGGCGCGCCATGGCGAACCTGGGGTGTTCGAGGCCTACGCCGCCTCCCGTCTCGACGACGACCACGGTTCGCTCTTCGGGACCCTTCCCCCCAGCACACCGGTCGCCGACCTCCTCGAACGCGCCCTGCCGGAGGCAACGGGCTCTTAGCGTCCCGTTTACCACCGGCCCCGGTCGGGTAGTGGCATGACACGGCAACAGAAGGAGAAAACCGTGTCAGTAGCAAAGGTCATCGAGCTCAGCGCACGCTCAACCGACAGCTTCGAGGACGCCATCCAGATGGCCATAGGCAAGGCGGGAGAGACCGTCGACAACATCGAAGGCGCCTGGGTGAAAGAACAGAAGGTCGTCGTCGAGAACGGCGCCATCACCGGATACGACGTCAATCTCAAGATCACCTTCGTAGTTTCCTGACCTGCTAAGCCATCGTGTGGTTCGACAGTTGGGAGTCGTTACTCCGGATCTTCGTCCACGGGACCCTGGGCTACGTCGCCCTCGTCTTCATGCTGCGGTTGAGTGGCAAACGGACTCTGTCGAAGATGAACGCATTCGACTTCGTAATCACCATCGCCCTCGGCTCTGCCTTTGCCACACTTCTCATCTCCGACATGGTTCCCCTTGCCGACGGCGTGGTGGCCATTGCACTTCTGGTGACCCTGCAGTGGGTCGCATCCTCCATCTATGTGCGGTCGGAGCGGTTCGAGTCGATCGTGAAGGGCACTCCTCAGCTCGTCTACTGGAAGGGCGAGTACCTCGAGGACGTGCTGCGCCGGGAGAGGATCACCCACGAGGAGGTCCAGGCCGCGATGCGGGCCAACAGCATCGCGAATGGCAGCGGCGCGGCAGCCGTACTCGAAACCGACGGCAGCCTCTCAGTGGTCCCTCTTGGGAACGGTGAAGGGGTCGAGGCGATGGAGCGGGTCCGGTCACCCGGCGATCGACCCATCTGAGCCTGTCGGTGACCGGGGCAGAGCAAGGACTCATATAGAGCAAGGACTCATATACGGACGGCCAGCCCCCGGATCCGCTCGTTGATCTCTGCTGCCGTCTCCAGCAGCTTGGGCTTGAACACCTCGTGCATGCCCTCGATGTCGACGCGGGAGGCATGACAGCTGACGTTCATCGCTGCGATGACCTCGCCTCTGCGGTTCCTGATCGGTGCCGCGATCGAGCGCACGCCCTCCTCCAGCTCCTGGTCCACCAGTGCGAAGCCTTCTTCACGACACTTGTGGATCAGTTCGCGGAACCGTTCCCGGTGGGTAATGGTGTAGGGGGTCAGCTCCTCGAGGTCGGTTCGCTCGATGAACCCTTCGAGTTCCTCATCGGCCAACCCGGCGAGGAGGACGCGACCCATCGACGTCGGGTAGGCAGGGAGACGCGACCCCAGCGCCAGGGCGATGGTCATGATTCGCTTCGTGGGGACCCGGGCTACGTAGACGATATCGGGCCCGTCGAGAACGGACATCGAAGACGACTCCCGGACCTGGTCGACCAGCCGCTCCATGGAGGGCTGGGCGACGTCGACCACTCGCAATGACGAGAGGAATGAGTATCCCAGTTCGAGGACCTTCGGCGTGAGGGCGAACGACCGTCCTCGCTGATCGACGTATCCGAGCTCGGCGAGGGTCAGCAACACCCGTCGCGCGGTGGCTCGGGTGAGTCCGGTGTGCTCCGCCACCTCACTGAGCGTCTGGCCCGGGTTCTCACCGGAGAACGAGTTGATCACCGACAGGCCACGCTCGAGGGACTGGATGAAATCGGCGGAGTGGCCCCTGTCCGTCACTTCCCCTCCCCCGAGTGGGCCGTCGCGGTGCGCTCCTTGAGATCGCGGAGGATGCGCAGCTCGTCGGCCGTGGGAGGGTCGGTCACATCGAGATCTTGGGCTAGCCGCAGTGCCCACCCAGTCTTCTCGACGATCTCTTCGGTGTCGACACCCGGATGAATCGCCACCAACTCCAGCTCGTGACTCGTCGGGTGGGGCTGCAACACCCCCAGATCGGTGATCACCACGGTGGGCCCTGCTCCGCGATGGCCCTCCCTCCCTTCTCCGCTCCGTCCGAACCCGACCGATGACACGAAGTCGACGGTCTCGACGAACGTGCGCTCCGAGTGCCGCAGCATCACGATCACCTCACCTGCCGAAGAGGCTATCTCCGGCGCGCCCCCTGCTCCGGGGAGACGCACCTTGGGGTCGTCGTACGGGCCGATGACCGTGCTGTTGAGGTTGGCGAAGCGATCGATCTGAGCGGCGGAGAGAAAACCGATGTCGACCCGTCCTGCCTGCAGCCAGTAGGCGAAGATCTCGGGGACACTCACCACCAGGTCGGCCTGCTCGGCCAACTCTCCATCACCGATGGAGAGGGGCAGGACCTCGGGCCGGGTGCCGATGGTCCCGGACTCGTAGATGAGCACCACCTCGGGGGCGTGGGAGAGACGGGCCAGGTTGGCCGCTTCGCTGGGGAGGCCGATGCCGACGAAGCACACCTGCCCGTCGCGGAGTTGGCGGGCAGCCACGATCGACATGATCTCGTCGGAGGTGTAGTTGAGGTCAGTCATCGGCCACCAGGGAGGTCACCGAGTCATCGTCCACCGCGGACAGATATGTGGAGAAATCGTCCGGTCCGGTGACATACCTCTCGATCCACCTGGCAAAGACCTCACGATCCCTCGAGATGGCATCCCACCGGGTGTAGAAGGCGTTGTCCCGTTCGGTGTACCCCATCGAGTAGGAGGGGTGGGACCCGCGCGGGACTTCGGCGATGGCGTCGATCGTCCACGAGGGGAGAACCACACCGTTGGGGCCCCGGAACTCGATGTCACCGACCACCTCCTCGACGGTGACCACCACTCTTCGTGCGGCCAGGGCCACCTCACGCTGCACTCCCGTGATACCCCACAAACCCACGTTGCCCCGTCTGTCCGCCTGCTGGGCGTGGATCACCGCCACGTCGGGGTTGATGGCAGGCACCGCCGTCACCTCCTGTCCGTCGAACGGAGAGGTGAGGGTGGCGACGTTGGTGTTCGCACTCAGGTCGGTGCCGAGGTAGCCGTGGAGGATGCCGAAAGGGAGCCCGGCGGCCCCGGCGGAGTAACGGGCTGCCATGCCGGCATGGGTGTGCTCTTCGATCTCGAGGGGACGAGGGTGTCCGTGCTCGACTGCGTCGCGCAGTCGATGGAGTGATCCGACACCGGGATTACCACCCCAGGAGAAGATCAGCTTGGCGGCACATCCCGCCCCGATCAACTGGTCGTAGATGACATCGGGGGTCATCCGGATCAGTGTGAGGCCCCGTTTCGCCTGTCGGATCACCTCGTGGCCGGCAGCGACGGGGATGAGATGGGTGAAACCCTCCATCGCAACGACAGAGCCATCATCGACCAGATCGGCGATCGCCGTGTGCAGTGAGGTGATCTCGGCCAATTCAGCAGTCCCTCCGCGTTCGCATTACGAACATTTGTGCGAGAACCGTACGAATTGGCTATACACGTGTCAAGCGTGCCCTCGTCACAGCCCGATAGCCTCAGTCGGTAAGGATAGACCACACATGAGCGAGACCGGTGACAAGACCCAGGTGGCGATCGTCGGTGGGGGACCTGCCGGGTCGCTGCTCGCCTATCTCCTCCATCTCCAGGGCGTGGAGTCGATCGTGCTCGAGCTGCGCACCCGTGAATACGTCCTGGAGCGGATTCGCGCCGGAGTCATCGAGTACGGCAGCGGCGAGGTCCTCAGACAGGCAGGGCTCGGCGACCGCATGGACCGGGAGGGTTTCTTCCACGACGGGGTCAATCTCGCCTTCGCCGACACCCTGCTGAACGTGAACTTCAAGGAGCTCACCGGCAAGCACGTGATCATCTACGGCCAGACCCAATTGCAGAGAGATCTCTATGAGGCCATCGATGGGGCAGGGATCACGCTGGTCGACGAAGCGGAGAGCATCGGCCTCCACGGGATCGAGACCGACTCACCCACCGTCACCTTCACCCGCCATGGAGAAGGGCATGAGCTCTCCTGTGACTTCATCGCCGGTTGTGACGGCGCCCACAGCACCACCCGGGAGTTCGTGCCGTCCTCGATCCGGGAGACATTCGAGCGGCTCTACCCCTTCGTGTGGGTCGGCATCCTCTCCGAGACCCCACCGGTCAACGACGAGCTGATCTACGCCAACCACCCTGACGGGTTCGCCCTCTGCTCGATGCGCAACGAGAACCTGAGCCGCTACTACGTTCAAGGCGCGGCGGACGACACCCCCGACGACTGGCCCGATGATCTCTTCTGGGAGACGCTCGCGGCACGACTCCCCAACGAGGCCTCCGATCGGCTCGTCACCGGCCCGTCGATCGAAAAGTCCGTCACGCCCCTTCGAAGCTGGGTGTCGGAGCCTCTGCGTCACGGTCGTCTCTTCCTCGCCGGCGACGCGGCGCACATCGTGCCCCCAACAGGAGCCAAAGGCCTCAACCTGGCGATATCCGACGTGGTCTACCTGGCCGAGGCTCTGGTCGGCTTCTACTCGGACGGGTCGGAGACCGGGCTCGACGAGTACTCCGACCGAGCCTTGGCGCGGGTCTGGAAGGCGGTTCGTTTCTCGTGGTGGATGACCTCGACCATGCATCGCTTTCCCGGCATGTCCAACGACTTCGATCGCCGACTGCAACGCACCGAGCTCGAGTACTTGTTCTCTTCGCAGAACGCACAGCGGGCAATGGCCGAGAACTACGTTGGGCTTCCCTTATGAGTGACGACAAGCACGAGCGAGGCATGGAGGTGCGCCGCGGCGTCCTGGGAGATGAGCACGTCGACCGGGCGGTGGCAGCCACCACGGATCTCGACCGTGACTTTCAACGGTGGATCACCGAGAACGTGTGGGGCGACCTCTGGGCCCGGCCCGGGCTGGAGAGACGACAGCGGAGCCTGATCACCATCGCCATCCTCGCCGCCTCCGGCCACGAGGAGCTCGCCTTGCATCTCCGGGCGGCAAAGAACACCGGAGCCACACCGGAGGAGATCGCGGAGGTCCTGCTCCACGTCGCCATCTACGCCGGGGTCCCGGCGGCCAATCACGCGTTCAAAGTGACGAAGACCATCTACGAGGAGGAGGCAGAGTGACCGAGCCCGTCATCCGCCACTACGGGCCGAAGGCCTATTCGGACCATCCACCGTTCAGTTATCCCGACTACAAGTCGACCGTCCTCCGCGGCCCGAAACAGGACCTGCTCACGATCGTGCAGACCCTGTCCGAGACCACAGGGCCCGGACCGATCTGGACAGAAGTCTCCGAGGAGGATACCGACCTGACCACCAACGCCGGCACCGGCGAGTCGGCGATCGGTGAGCGCATCATCGTCACCGGACAGGTCCTCGACGAGGACGGCAACGGGATACCGGGTGTCCTCATGGAGATCTGGCAGGCCAACGCCTGCGGACGCTACGTCCACTGGAGGGAGACCGCCTTCCCGGCTCCCCTCGACCCCAACTTCATCGGGGTGGGCCAATGTGTGACGGGAGAGGGCGGCGAGTACCGGTTCCTCACCATCAAACCCGGGCCGTACCCATGGGGCAACCATCCGAATGCGTGGCGGCCTGCCCACATCCACTTCTCCTTCATGGGGCCGTCGCTGGGGAGCCGCCTGGTGACCCAGATGTACTTCGACAACGACCCCCTATTCCCCTTCGACCCGATATTCAACTCGGCACCAGAGCACACCCGGCACCGGATGATCGCCCGGTACGACCATGAAGTAACCGAGGAGAACTGGGCTCTGGGATGGCGATGGGACGTTGTCCTCAGGGGAAAGGCGGCCACCCCATTCGAGGAGGACGACGAATGAGCGAGCTGGGTGAGACCCCGTCACAGACGGTCGGGCCGTACTTCAGCATGCGTCTTTCCGCCGAAGGGGAGAACATCCTCACCAGCAGGGACGATCGGATCGTCATCGAGGGCAGGGTGATAGACGGTGCCGGCAACTACATCGAGGACGCACTCCTCGAGATCTGGCAGGCATCGCCGTCGGGGAGGTACAACCACCCCGACGACACCCGCGACCTCGAGCTGGAACCGGACTTCACCGGTTTCGGCCGGGCAGCCAGCGACTTCGAGACCGGCGAATATCGAGTCGAGACTCTGAAGCCGGGGCGGGTCCCCGACAGTGAAGGGGCGTTCCAGGCTCCGCACATCTCGCTCATCGTGCAGGGGCGGGGCATGCTCAACCCCAGCTTCACCCGGATCTACTTCTCGGACGAGGAGGAGGCCAACGCCGACGACCTCGTACTTCGCAGCGTCCCGATCGGGCGACGTGGCACCCTCATCGCCGAGCTCCAAGAGGGCACCGAACCGCCTGTGTACCGGTTCGACATCAAGATGCAGGGGGAAGACGAGACGGTCTTCTTCGACTTCTGATGACCGTCCGGCCCACCTTCGACCCTGGCTTCTCCACCGACGCCCTGACCGCCCTCTACGCGCCGGGGTCCCGGGTCGATGCCCTGCTCAGGTTTGAAGAGGCTCTGGCTCTGGCTCTCGCCGACGCCGGTCTGGCGCCAAGAGACGAGGCCGAGGCGACCGCGGCGGCATGCCGCGGTGGGGTAGACGACCCGGAGCGGATCCTCGACTCGACCTGGGAGACCGGTACTCCGGTCATCGCATTGCGCACCGCGGTCAGTGCAGGCCACTGGTTCCATCACGGAGCCACCACCCAAGACGCAGTCGACACTGCCCAGATGATCCTCGCCGGAGCGGCGCTGGAGATCCTCGAAGGCCACCTATCCGCGATGGCGGGGCGTCTGCGCGATCTGACCCGGGAACATCGCCATCAACCGCAGATGGGCCGGACCTTCCTCCAGGACGCCCGCCCCACCACCTTCGGATTCCGCACCGCGACCTGGCTCGATGCCGTGCTCGACCATATCGTGGACGTGCGATACCAGCGGACACGGCTGGTCGTGCAGTTGGGCGGCCCGGTGGGCACGGGAGACGTCTACGGCCAGCGAGGTCGGGCGGTGGTCGATTCCCTCGCCCAACGGCTCGGACTGAGGGCGCCAGACCTCTCGTGGCACACCAACAGGTCTGGTCTGCTCGCCCTGGCTCAGGCGGTGGAGAGGATGGCACGCACCATGGCCAAGATCGGCTCCGATGTCGCCCTGCTCGCGTCGAGCCCCATCGCCGAGGTGGCGGTGAGATCGGGTGGCTCGTCGAGCATGCCGGAGAAGAAGAACCCCATCGACTCCGTCCGCGCCGTGGCCGCGGCATCGGCATGCGCAGGCGCGACGGCCATGCTGACCACGGCTCCGCCGCACCAGTTGGATCGGGCCGTGGGGGGATGGCACGTCGAGTGGGTGGCCCTTCCCCTGGTCTTCCAGACCGCAGGTGCCGCCGCGGAGGCGATGGAGCAGTGTCTCGACTCACTGGAGGTCGACGCCGAGGCCATGGACTCTCATGCAGGCACAGATAGCCTCGAAGCCGGCTTCCCGCAGATCGACAGCGTCCTCGCCGCTTGTGACGAGACACTGGCCCAGCGGCCTCAGAGGCCCAGGTAGGCCCGACCCAGCAGCTCGCTCGACTCCAACTCCGTCTTGTCGCCCTCGAGCACGACACGACCGTTCTCGAGCACGTAGCCGCGGTCGGCGATCTCGAGGCTCTTGTGCACGTTCTGCTCGATGAGGAGAACGGTGATCCCCTCGTCGCGCAATTGGCTCATGACGTGAAAGGACTGTTCGATCAGCAGCGGAGACATCCCTATGGAGGGCTCATCGAAGATACACAGCGTGGGAAGGCCCATCAACGCCCGCCCGATGACCAGCATCTGTCTCTCTCCACCACTGAGGGTGCGGGCGAGGGCACGCTCGCGCTCCTCGAGTCGGGGGAAGAGATGCAGGACGCGCTCGAGGGTTTGGTCACGACGCTCCCAGGCCCTCCGGTGGTACGCACCCATCTCCAGGTTCTCCCGGACACTCATGTCCCGAAAGATCCCTCCTCCCTCCGGTCCATAGGCGATCCCGAGTTCGCTGATCCGATGGGGGTCACGACCTTCGATGCGTTGCCCGGTGAACTTGATCATCCCCGAGGACGGCTCGATCAAGCCGACGATCGTCCTCACCAACGTGGTCTTGCCGGCCCCGTTCGCTCCGAGAACGGTCACGATCTCCCCCTCGTCGACCCGTAGCGTCACGTCCCACAACGCCTTGATCGCCCCGTATCCGGCATTGACGTTGTGGAGGCGGAGCATCAGGAGTCCTCTCCCAGATATACGGACCTGACCGCCGGATCGGCGGCGATCTCCCCTGGTGTGCCCTCGGCGATCTTCGCGCCGAAGTGAAAGACGATGATGCGGTCGCAGACACCCATGATCGCCTCCATCACGTGCTCGATCATGAAGATCGTCACTCCCTGATCGCGCAGCCGGCTGATCTGCTCCATGGCCTGTTCGAGCTCTCGCGGGGTCAGACCTGCCATCGACTCGTCGAGAAGGAGCATTTCGGCACTGGTAGCCAGGGCGCGTGCGATCTCCAGATAGCGGCGGCTCGCCAGTGAGAGATCTCGGACCGGCTTGTTGCGATCGGAGAGGATCCCCATCCTCGCCATCATCTGGTTGACCTCTCGCTCGGCCTCCTCGTGGCGGAGACGTCGCTCCGGGTTCCCATAGATGAGGGCCAGTCGGATGTTCTCGAACGCGGTCATGCCGTTGAACAGCTTCGAGGTTTGAAAGGTCCGGGCCAGGCCACGGCGGCTGATCTGATCCGGTCTAAGCCGGGTGATGTCTTCGTCCTTGAACCTGATCGACCCCCGCTGCACTTCGAGAGCTCCCGAGATCAGGTTGAACATTGTCGTCTTGCCGGCGCCGTTGGGCCCGATGAGCCCGACGATCTCACCCTGGTCGACCTCGAGATCGACTCCGTCGACTGCCTTGAGGCCACCGAAGCGGTGGGAGACCTCTCGAACTTCGAGCAAGCTCATCGCCTCTTCGCCTGCCTCTCGCGCCGCAACCGGGTGAGCCTCATTCTCAGCATGATCCAGCGGACCTTGACCCGGAAGTAGCCCTTCTGGGCGAGCTCGACCAGGCCCCCGGGAAGCCAAAGAACCACCACCACCAACGTCAGGCCAAATAGGAGTAGGTAGATGTACGGGTACTCGGTGATGAGCCACTCCTGCAGGGCGACCAGGATCACAGATCCGAGCAGAGGTCCGTACAGCTTCGAGATACCGCCCAAGATCGCCATCACCACGGGAAGGAACGAGATGAGAGGGTTGAAAGCGACGTTGGGGTCGATGTAGCGGAATCTGGTGGCCATCACGGCACCCGTCATGCCCATGAGCACGCTGCTGAGCGCAAACGTGAGCACCTTGACGCGGGTCACATTGATGCCGATGTGCTCTGCCGCCTCCTGATTCTGGCCGATTCCCTGCAGAGCCATGCCCGGACTGGAGTGTCTGAGGAGAAATGCGGCGATCAACGTGATGGAAAACAGGATCAGCAGCAACAGATAGACCGTCTCGTTGCTGGCACCGGCGACATGTCGACCGACCGTCCCGCTGATCCGGGTCTCGAACCATTGGACCGAGCTCCGGATGAGGGCGGCGACTCCGAAGGTGAAGAGAATGAAGTAGACCCCCTTCAGCTTGAGGGTGAGCAGCCCGATGGCGAGGGCGATCAAGAAGGCAGCCAGTCCACCTATCAGGACGATCACCTCGATGGGCAGATGGCCCCTGAGAATGGCCGACAGGTAGACCCCGACTCCGAACAGCCCGGCCGTCGCCAGGGAGATGTACCCGGTGGGGCCGGAGAACATCGTCCAGCTCAAGGTCAGGATGGCGTACATCAACACGGTGATGAGGCTGATGGCGAGCGAGCCGGGCAAGATCGTGGGTGCGATCGCCAGGGCCACGATGGCAAGAGGAATCGCAACCAGGGCCGGCTTCTCCTCGCTGAGGATCGTGCTAATCAGCATGGATCTGTCTCCCCAGGAGCCCCGAGGGCTTCACCAACAGGACGAGGATGAAGATGAGGTAGAAAGCCACCAGCGACAGGCTGGGGTCGATGAAGTTGACGAGGGATATCACCAGCCCGAGAAGGAACCCTCCGATCAGGCTGCCGGTGATACTCCCCAGGCCGCCAACGACCACGACCACTATCGCCACGAGGGTCAGCTCGATGCCACGACTGGCCTGTATCTCGAACATCATGCTGTAGAGGACGCCGGCGAGCCCGGCGAGCGCCGCACCGAGACCGAAACAGATCGCCAGCACCCGCTTGCGATCGACCCCCAGCGCCTCAGCCATGTCTGGCCGCTCGGCGGCGGCCCGTATCGCCTTGCCCAGCCGGGTGTGACGGATGAAGAGGTAGAAGGCGATGCTCACGGTGACCGCCACGAGGAGTGTGATCAGACGGTTGAGCCCGTAGCGTCTGCCCAGGATCTCCACGGGAGTGTTCAACACGCTGTAACCGCGCAGGCCCGCTCCCCAGGTGACGAGCATGAGGTTCTGGATGACGAAGAGCAATCCAAACGAGACCAGCAACGACCTGCCCTCGAAGTGGTCGTCGTCGAACGAGGTTCGGCGCAGGTCGTTGAACAGGGTCCGGTCGAGGGTGAATCCGATCAGGAACAGAACCGGAGCGACGAAGGTGATCGCCAACAGAGGATGGATGCCGGTGACGGTGTAGAGGCTGTAGGTGGCCAGGGCAGCCAGGATGATGAACTCGCCGTGGGAGACGTTCAGGACACGACCGACTCCATACTGGAGGCTGAGTCCCACGGCGATCAGGGCGTACAGCCCTCCGAGGATGAGGCCGGTGATGATGACATCGATGGCGCTCTCGATCATCTCAGCCAATCACCCTGACCGGGGCACGAAGAGGGGTCGTGTCCGGACCCGGGTCCGGCACGACCCCTCTCTGATCCGCAATTCGAGCTTCTGGTCTCAGTGGTGGCGGAAGACTATCCCTCGGGCCATGGAGGCTTGGGATAGATGGGGTCTGCGGTACGTTGGTCGGTGTAACCGACGATCTCGAACTCACCGTCCTGCCACTGCCCGATTTGGCCGGGGTAGACCGGGTTCACCTGATTCTCGAAGCTGAAGGTCCCGAGAATCGTATTGAACTCCGTCGTGTCGAGAGCCTCCTTGATCGCGATCGGATCGAGTGTGCCCGCCGCCTCGATGGCCTGCTGCAGGATCTCTCCCGACGCGTAGCAAGCGGCTGACGCCCACCTGTCGGGCTCGACACCGTGCATCTCGACATGACGGTCGAAATAGCCCTGGGCGTCGTCTGCGTCGACGGTCGGGTTCCAGGCGCCGGTGCCGATGACTCCCTCGGCGGCCTGGCCAAACGCATCCCTATACGGCGGGAACGCGACACCGACTGCTGCCATGAATAGATTGGGGTTGAAACCTATCTCCATCGCCTGGCCGGTCATCAGGAACGTCTCACCCGGGTAGGAGAAGGCGAGGAACGCATCTGGTTCCGCAGCCTGGACCGCCCGCAGTGTCTGGGAGAGGTCCTCCGGATTGGGCGGATAGGTCTCCTTGATGACCACCTCGATGCCTGCCGCTTCCAACGCCGGCTCCACCACCTCGTTGAACTCGAGGCCGAACTGATCCGTGTGATGGATGATCCCGGCCGTTTGCACTCCGAGTTCCTCGAGCAACTCGACCAGGGCCGCACCCTGATCGGATGCCTGATTCAGCACCGTGTAGAAGTAAGGGAAGTTCTCGGAGTTCTCTACCAGGTCGCGATGGCCTACGGTGCACCCGAGAACCGGAGTCTGGGCATCACTGATGTCCTGTGCTATCGCGAAGTTCGCCGCGGTGCCCCATGGTGGGAGGATGAAGTGGATGTCCTCGTTGGCGATCATCTGCTGGATCAGTTGCACCGCAGTACCGATGTCGCTGGTGTCGTCCACCCTCTCGATGCGAACCGGGATCTGGCGGTCGTACTCGGCGACATAGATGCCGCCAGCCGCATTCACGTCCGCGGCCCACAGGTCGTAAGACGGGATCTGAGACAGGCTGGCACCGGCGTTGTTGGGCCCGCTCAGTGCGATCGGGTTCCCGAACACGATCTCGTCCGGTCCCTCCATCTGCTCAGCCTCAGTGGTGTCGGGGCTTTCCGCCTCAGTCGTGTCCGGGCTCTCGGCCTGGGTCGTCTCGGGCGCCGGCTCCGTGGTGTCGGATGTGTCCGCCTCCACGCATGCGGTCAGCACGAGCGCGAGCACCACGGTCATTACCGAGATCACACGCAGCTTGACTCTCATTGCTACTGGTCTCCTCCTCGCTTCGAATGCCAGCGCCAGCGAGCCGATCAGCCGAACCGGGATCCGAGCCAATGTACGCATAGCGCCCATCCGTACGATGAGCGTACACTATGGTTGTCGGACGCGTCGGAGGAACTTGATGACTGCTCCACCGGGGGGAGCACCACTAGCCCAGAAGCGATTCGGGACAGAGGAGGACCGAGACAATGATCGCCAAGAAACAGAAGATGTTCATCGGGGGAAAGTGGGTCGACTCCACCTCGGGCGAGAGCTTCGACGACCTCAACCCCTTCACCGGCGAGGTCTACGCCAAGGTCCCGGCGGGTACGAGGGAGGACGCCAGACAGGCCATCGATGCCGCGAAGGCGGCGTTCCCGGACTGGGCCGAGTCGCCACCGGGCATGAGGCGCGGGATATTCCTCAAGGCGGCCGACATCATGGAGCGGCGTCAGGACGAGCTCGTCAAGGCGATGATGGAGGAGGTCGGTGGGACCATCGGGATCTCCATGTTCCAGATGGGCTTCGTTCCGGGTTTGTACCGGATGGCGGCAGGCGCGGGTTACGACGTCAAGGGTGAGATCATCCCGGCCGACCACGCCAACTCGTTCTTCATGGCGATACGCCAGCCCGCCGGAGTGGTGGCTTGTTTCGCCCCGTTCAACGTCCCCTACATCCTGGGGAGCAGGTCGTTCACCTTTCCCATGGCCTATGGGAACACCATCGTGCTCAAGCCGTCGGAGGAGGCACCGCTCACCGGTGGCCTCCTGCTCGCCGAGATCTTCGAAGAGGCCGGGCTTCCGCCCGGTGTGCTCAACGTGATCACGAGCACCCGCGAAGAGGCGGCCGACGTCGGAGACGAGATGATCGCCAACCCGGCGGTGAGAAGGATCTCGTTCACCGGCTCGACCGAGGTCGGGAGAATCATCGCGGAGAAGGCAGGACGTCACCTCAAGCGGGCGGTGCTCGAGTTGGGCGGCAAGGACCCGCTGATAGTGCTCGGCGACGCCGATCTCGACTATGCGGTCGACGCCGCAACCTGGGGTGCATTCCTCCACCAGGGAGAGATCTGCATGTCGACGGAGCGGATCATCGTGGAGAAGAGCATCGCCAAGCAGTTCACCGAGAAATTGAAGAAGCGAGCACAGGAGCTCCCGGTGGGAGACCCCACCAACCCGGCGACGGCCATCGGCCCCCTGATCAATCAGGCGGCGGTCGAAAAGGTGCACTCACATGTCCAGGAGGCCGTGGCCGGAGGAGCGAACCTCGTCACGGGAGGCCAGCACGACAATCTCGTATACCACCCGACGGTGGTCAGCGACGTCGACCCCGATATGAGATTGTTCCGCGAGCAGACGTTTGGCCCGGTGGCCCCGATCGTCGTGGTCAAGGACAGGGACGAGGCCCTGGCCGTAGCCAACGACTCGGAGTACGGCCTGTCTGCGGGGATCATCACCAACGACTTCAACCGGGCCCTCGACATGGCCCTGAAGTTGGAGACCGGGATGGTCCACATCAACGACCAGACCGTCAACGACGAGCCCCAGGCGCCGTTCGGAGGAGTCAAGGGCAGCGGGTACGGACGCTTCGGCGGCGACGCCGCTCTCGACGAGTTCACCGAGCTGAGGTGGATCAACGTCCAGCGAACTCCACGCACGTTTCCCTAGAGGTCCCCAGAGAGCTTCGTGAACAGGCGCCTCCTGACGGGCGGCCCGTTTGACCAGGAGCCACGTCGGGTATCGACCTTACATGGGTGACATCTGGTCGATTCTCCTGGTGGTCCTGGGCCTGTTCGCCCTCTACGCCGGCATCAAGCTGGCGACGGGGAACAAGCCGTGGTCCGACGATGCCATCGAGCCGACCTCGCCACCCGCCGACCCCGGTGCCGAAGGCATGGGAGTGGTGGGGCCTGGAGACATCTCCCCCGGAGTGCCCGAAGACGACTCAGAGGATTGAAGATTCAGGAGGAACAAATGCCCAAATCGCTGCTCTTCGGCATCGGCGTGGCCGCCGGTGCGGTGCTGGCATATCTATTCGACCCCGACCGGGGGCGCTCCCGTCGGGCCCGACTCGCCGACCAGGCCGCGGCTCGAAGTCGGGACGTGTCCGACTCGATGAAGAAGACCGCCGAGTACCAGAAGGGGGTGGCGCGCGGAGTCATCCATGACGTCGCCGACGCTCTTCGCCCGGAGCGGGACTACGACGATGAGACGCTGATGCAGAAGGTCCGCAGCGAGGCGCTCGGATATTGGGATGGATCCGACGACATCGAGATCGACATCACCGACGGCATGGTGCAGATCACCGGCTCTGTCGACGACGAGGCCGCCCGAGCGCGTCTCATCGATTTGATCCGTCATGTCGACGGGGTCTCCATGATCGACGACCGCTTGCGAGTGGCTACCTGACCTTCGGGCCTCACCGACCGACATTCAGGCTGCGCCGCTCCAGGAGCACGGTGTCCCGCCATCGCTCATGATGGGAGCCGATCCTCTCCCGCGTCCCGACGAGGCGGAATCCGTGTCGGGCGTGGAGGGCGATGCTGGCTTCGTTCTCGGGGAAGATGACCGCCTGCAGGGTCCAAGTCCCCGCGTTCTCCGAGCACTCGACGAGAGCAGCGAGCAACTCAGACCCCACCTGCCTCCCTCGTGCGGCAGAGCCGACATAGAGACTGACTTCGGCCACTCCTCGATAGACGCGCCGTGGCGACACCGGGCTCAACGCAGCCCAGGCGACGACCTCTCCTTCGACCTCGGCGACGAGACGGCAATCCTCGAGGTGCCCGGAATCCCACGCCTCCCAGCCGGGCACGTCGGTCTCGAAGGTGGCATGGCCGCTCTCGATGCCTTCGGAGTAGATACGGGCGACGGACGGCCAGTCCGAGAGGTCCATCTCCCGGATCATGCTCTTCAGGTCCAGACGGCGAGGATCGCAGCCACGATGGCGTAGGCGATGACGGCGTTGAGCCCGTTGATCAGGAAATACGAGCCACCCTTGCGTTCGTACACCTGGTTGACCAGGGCACCGACCATCCCGAACCCGACCCCGAGCACCGCGCCGAGAACGATGCCGTCGCCAACAGTCATCACACCGGTCGCCGCCACCAGCAACCCGATCACGACCGTGGTGACGAAGTAGCCGATCAGGGTGGGTATGAACAGGAGCGCCAATGGCGGCCCGTCTCCCGTGGTGTCGACCCCGGCCGCCTTCGCCCAGGCCTGGCTGAGAGGAGGGATCGAGTACCAGATCGCCGAGAACCCAAACCAGACGAGCGTGGCCACCACGATCGCTAGCCAGTTCAAGGCACCGAACAGTTCGAGGATCATGGTCGTTCTTTCTGGAGCATCGGGCGAACAGTAGAAGAAGATGCCCCGCCGGGTGCAGGTGAGTTCGGCCGAGTGCAACGACCACGTGACGGCGGGGACACCGGGAAGGATCCCAGCAGCGAGCAATGCCTTAGTCTCGACCGACCATGACGACATTCCTGTTCACCGACATCGCTGGCTCCACCCGGCTGTGGCAGCAGCATCCGGCGGCGATGGAGACAGCCCTGGCCGCGCACGACCAATTGCTCAACGAGGCAGTGATTGCATCTGGCGGGCATGTGTTCAAGCACACCGGAGACGGAATGGCAGCCGTATTCGATGACCCGGTGGCGGCGGTGAAGGCCGCCACTGACATTCAACGACGGCTTACCGAGACACCTCACGATGAGGTAGGGGCCCTGTCGATTCGGATTGGGATACACACCGGGACCGCGGCGGAGCGTGAAGGTGACTACTTCGGGCTGGCCGTCTCGCGCACGGCTCGGCTGATGGACGCCGGACATGGCGGTCAGGTGCTGTGCAGCGCCGTGACGGGAGAGTTGGTCAAAGGAGCCGGGATCCCGTTGGTGGACTTGGGAGAGCATCGACTCCGAGACTTGACCAGCCCGGAGCGGATCTTTCAGGTGACAGTCGACGGCATGGCGGACGAGTTCCCCAGGTTGCGAACCCTCGATGCCGCCCCCAACAACCTCCCTCACTTCACGACATCCTTCATCGGTAGGGAGGTCGAGCTCGGCGAACTGGATGAGCTTCTCGCCCAACACCGGATGGTCACCATCTCC
Organism: uncultured Acidimicrobiaceae bacterium; assembly: GCA_964645875.1. Taxonomy (GTDB): domain Bacteria; phylum Actinomycetota; class Acidimicrobiia; order Spongiisociales; family ZC4RG35; genus JANQRA01. Next base: position 10,837 of record CAZYCX010000002.1, on the reverse strand, counting down.
GGGGTGGGCGGAGCCGGCAAGACGCGACTCGCCCTCCACGTGGCCGCAGATGTGGCTCCGGGGTTCTCAGATGGTGTGTGGCTGGTGGAGTTGGCCACGGTCACCGATCCGGATGCCATCGACGCCGCGGTCGTGTCGGCCTTGAACCTCCAGCAGTCGTCTGGGACCAGTCCACGCCAGGCGATCCTCGAGCACGTCTCCGCCCGGGAAATGGTCATCGTCGTCGACAACTGTGAGCACCTGATCGACGCTGCCGCCGGTCTCATCGATGACATCCTGAACGCGGCGCCGAACGTGAGTGTCATCGCCACCAGCCGAGAACTCCTGGGCATCGGCGGGGAGGTCTCCTATCGCCTCCGATCGATGGCGGTCCCAGACCGGGATGAGCAGGACCTCCAGGAGATTCGCTCGGCCGACGCCATTGGATTGTTCCTGGAGAGGGCGGCTGCCGGTCGACCCGACTTCGCCGTCACATCCGAGAACGCGTCAACGGTGGCAGAGATCTGCAGACGCCTCGACGGTATGCCGTTGGCCATAGAGCTGGCGGCGGCCCGACTTCGCAGTTTCAGCCTCGAACAGGTCGCCTCCTACCTCGACCAGCGATTTCGTCTCCTCACCGGCGGCGCCCGGACCGCCATGCCGCGCCAGCAGACCCTCACCGCAGCGATCGACTGGTCCTACCGATTGCTCAGCGAGCCGGAGAAGGCGCTGTTTCGCCGTCTCTCGGTGTTCTCTGGCGGGTTCACCTTCGAAGCGGTGGAGGCGGTCTGCACGGGAGACCCGATCGTCGAGTTCGACGTCCTCGAACTGCTCCCTGCCCTGGTCGACAAGTCGCTCGTCGTGGTCGACGAAGTCCATGGTGCTTCCCGCTACGGGCTGTTGGAGACTCTGCGACAGTACGCCCGCGACCGTCTCGATGAGGAGGGCAACTCTGACTCATGGCGACGCCGCCACGCGCAGTTCTTCGCCCGGCTGTCAGGGCCGAACATCCGACGTCGTATCTGGGGGCCGGACGGACCCGAGATCCGGCGCAAGATCCACGCCGAGATGGCCAACCTTCGCCAGGCGATGACCTGGGCGATCGGGGCCGGAGAGGCAGAGTTGGCCATTGCCTCCCTCTATCCGTACTCCCGTATCTCATTGGCGCTGGGGCAATGGTCTGAACTGCTCACCTGGTGCGAACAAATGGCGGACCTGGTGACTGAGGAAACAGCTCCCCTGGACAGGGCTTCCTGGTTGATGGCGTACGGGGCAGCCCTGTATCTCGGTGGAGACAACGCCCGATCCATCGAGCTCGTAGAGGAGAGCGTCGCCATCTTCCGCGATCTCGATCGTCAAGGGATGGAGGGGGACGTCGTCGTCGACTTCGCTCGTGCCCTGAACAACCTGAGCATGTTCCTCCTCTACTCAGATCGAGCCGGTCCGAGGAACGAGATCTACACGGAGATACAGGGCGAGGTGCTCGAACTGGGCCGCCGGTCGGAGGATCAGTTCACGGTCGCCATGGCCCTGGCCAACCTGGCTCACCATCGCGATCCTGGCGGCGATCCCGTCGCCGCCCGTCGACTGTTCGAGGAGGCAGAAGAGGCCGCCCGCGGGCTCGGCTCGGACCGTCTCGCCGGCCTCGCCAGCCAACGCGCCTTCTTCGAATTCAGTCAGGGTGAGTGGGAAGAGGCTGCCCGTCAGTTCGAAGCAGCCGAACGGCATAGCGAAGACCTCGACACGGCCGACCCACAGCTGAGAGCGGGGCTGGCCGCATGCCGAGTCGAGCAGGGCGATCTGTCGGCTGCAGACGACTTCGTGGCCACCGCTTCAGAAATCCTGGCTGATCCCGAGACACGCTCCGGCATGACCAGCCATCAACTGCTTCTCGCCTTTGGTGCGGGTGTCGATCGCGCCCTGGGGCTCTTCGAGAGAGTCGCGGCAGCGTCCGGTGCGTCCCAAGCGCTGGCTGAACGGGACCTGACGGTCCGCTGGGACCTAGTCGACTATCTCGAATTGGCGGTGGACGAAGCCCGATCGACTCTGGACGAGGAGGTCTTCGACGCGGCGCTCCACCGTGGCCGATCGATGAACGACGACCAACTCACTTCCTTCGTCGTCGAGTCCCGACCCCCGATGAGAGGTGCGTGACACGGACGTACACTCGGGCCATGGAGTCGAGATCCCTGGGCACCTCCGAGCTGAACGTGAGTGTCTTCGGGATCGGGACGATGACGTTCGGAGCCGAATCGGACGAGGTGACATCCCGTGCGATCCTCGACCACTACTTCGACGCCGGGGGCAGGTTCATCGACACCGCCGACGTCTACAGCCGGGGCATCTCCGAGGAAATCATCGGACGGTGGTTGGAGAGCACCGACGCCCGTGACGAGATGGTCATCGCCACCAAGGCCCGATTTCCCATGGGTGACGGGCCGGACATGCGCGGGGCAGGCTCGGACTACCTCGAGCGAGCCGTCGATGCCAGCCTGAAGCGTCTCGGCGTCGACGCCATCGACCTGTACCAGATGCACGCCTGGGATCCCAATGTGCCGGTCGAGGAGACTCTCGGTGCCCTGAACTCGTTCGTTGATGGAGGGAAGGTCCGCTTCCTCGGCATCTCCAACTACACCGGCTGGCAGATTGAGCGCGCCGTTCAAGTCGCCGGTCACAACGGCTGGGCGCCGCCGGTGTCCCTCCAGCCACAGTACAACCTTCTCGCCCGGGACATCGAGCTGGAGATCCTCCCGGCCAGCATCGAGAACGGGCTCGGGCTGCTCCCCTGGTCACCTCTGGGTGGCGGGTGGCTGACGGGAAAGTACTCACGCGAGAGTCGTCCCATCGGCGCGACCCGCCTCGGCGAGGATCCCAACCGTGGGGTCGAGGCGTACGACCGACGCAACACCGACCGGACCTGGAGCGTTCTCGCCGAGGTGGAGCGGATCGCCGAGAGACGCGGGGTGACCATGAGCCAGGTCGCCCTCAACTGGCTGCGCAACCGGCCGTCGGTCTCGTCGGTGCTCATCGGGGCCCGGACCGTCGAGCAGCTCAACGGCAACCTGGGTGCTCTGGCTTGGGATCTGGAGGACGAGGAGATGGATGCGCTGACCCGGGTGAGCGCCCCGGGAATCCCTGACTACGTGCACGGATTCCTCCGCGACGAGGCCGGAGTCGACATCTGGCGGCGTCTGGGGACCGAGGCGACCTGAGGGGCCCCGTTTTTCTCAGATCACCGCCAGCGCTTCCAGTGTTTGCACCAGCGCCTTCTTGAAGGCAGGCAGATCGCGAGGACGGCCGGCTCGAGATCAACCGGTTCGGCCCGTCCTCACAGATGACGACTTCATCGTCCACCTGCGTTCTCGATGTCGGTTCTGATACTCGGGTAGCTGGTGATCGAGCGTCCTTCGAGGACATCGGCCTCACGAGGGTCCAGGGACCGTGGCATATCACCGCCACCGGCTTCCCCGCCTCGAAGAACGACCGCACGAAGTCGACCGCCTCCAGGCTCATCCGCAACTTGTCGGGATTGGCCACGCAGAGACTCGGTGACCGACTGGTCGTCGGTAGGGCGGTGATCGTCCCCGATCAGACACCTATCGAGTCCTTCGGACCGGAATGCTAGGTAAGGGGATCGCTGCGCCGCCCTGACATGTCTGTTGGACGTATAGCCGCCGTCAGAACGCATATCCGTACAACAGATTCACTCGAGGCGCGAGACGCCGGACACCGACATAGACCGCTGACCCACACCATTGGTCGGCAGCGCGCTCGGGAGGACTCGAACCCCCAACCTTCTGACCCGTAGTCAGACTATTGCCTCGGGGCCAATCGCATCTACCTGGACTTTTACCCGACTGATCAGGACAGACGTTCGTCGTGTTGCACACACGTTGCACAGAAGGTCGCACAGCAGAGGGCGCTCTCACCCGTGACCTCCGGTCAACACCGGGTGCCCGGTGTTGACAAAAGGACAGTCCTATTCCGTGGAATCAACATCAAGCTGGTCGGCAGGGTTACCACGGACACAGGACTCGGTTGACGCCGCGAGGAGAGATCCGCTGGCTTCATGGTCTATCCGGGGGCGAGTTTGGCGGCTACGAACGGCCGGTCAGAGTGGTGACACAACTTCGAGTCCCCAACGGTGCTCTGGCCGGTGCCAACGCCTGGACGTGAACGTGGGCAAGAGAGGCTCGGGTGGCGTAGACCGGGTGGACCAGTTGGGTGGAGTCGTCGGCGACGCTGGCCGGTCGGCGGCGACCATGTCGAGATGCCGACGACTTCATGTCAGGGACCCGGTAGTTGCTTCCGATTCGACAAGGGGTTCCTTGGGCAGCGATTTGACTCTCGGTTGGCTGCGTCGACGACGTTCTGGGATGAGGCGTTTCATTGATTCCAGCTTGCCGAAGCAGAGTAAGCGGTCTTCGGATTCGAGGACACGGCTGGGTCGAGGATTGGGGATCACATGGATGCCCCGAGTGAGCGTCAGGATTGTGATGTCTCTGTCACGCAGCCCCGACTCGTCGATGGTTTGCCCAACGAGTTCGGCCCCTTCGCGGACAAGTAGTTCTGCGACGCCGTAAGAGGTGCTAACAGTCAGTCGTTGCCGGATGTCAACCTCTGGGAAGGCGACCTGGCTTGCGATGTAGTCGATGATCGCTCCTGCGACATCGAGACCAGTGGCGGACTCGATCCCTTCCAACCCTGGCGACGAGTTGACCTCCAGTACGAGGGGCCCTTCTTCACTCTCCAGCATGTCGACGCCAGCCACTCGAAGGCCCATGATTTGTGCGCTCTGAACCGCTACGCGTGCGTATTCGTCGTCGAGTTCCACTGCTTCGGTTTCGCCGCCGCGATGGACGTTGGAACGAAACTCGTCACCCTGGGCTCGCCGGCGCATCGAGGCGACGACTCGGTCGCCGACCACGATGGCCCTGATGTCACGTCCCTTGCTTTCTGCGATAAACCTCTGAATGAGCACGTTCTGTCTGGTGCTTTGGAGCGTTTCGATGATTGCTTCAGCCACCTTTCTGTCCGGCGCGAGGATCACCCCGATTCCCTGGGTTCCCTCCAGAAGTTTGATGACTACCGGCGCGCCTCCGACTCTCTGGATGGCCGCGAGCACGTCGGCGCGATCCCTAACGAAAGTCGTCGCGGGAATTCCAATGTCGTGTCTCGCAAGAATCTGGATGGAGCGCAATTTGTCACGCGAGTTGGCTATCCCATTGGACGGATTGGGTGTGTAGACGTCCATCTGTTCGAACTGTCTCATCACCGCAAGCCCAAAGAACGTGATGGACGCACCAACGCGTGGAAGAACCGCGTCGTAGTGAGAAAGCTGTTTGCCCCGGTACTGGAGCATGGGTTTCTCGCCGGAGAGGTCGATCGCGAAGCGCAGCGTGTTCAACACTCGAACCTGATGACTGCGTTCGGAGGCGGCCTTTTTGAGACGCAGGGTGCTGTACGCCTGGGGAGCTCGTGACAGGATTCCGAGTTTCATGATCAGATTGGCCTTCGCTGGCGGCTACAGATCGAAGGGTAAGGATTCACTGGTGCTTCATGTAGCGAGTCGGCGGAAGTCCGACTCACCGGCGCGGGGCAACACCACCAAACGAGCCGTCTCCTCCCGAAGACGACCCTTCTATTTAACCCACTCAATCAGCTCGGAGAGATGCTGTTTTTCCTCTCGGCTTCCCGACAGGTTCGACAGCGAATCGCCAGCAGAGCAGCCGTCGATCAGGGCTTTGACGGCTGGGGCATGAGGCAAGGGAGGCAAGGGCGGGTGTCGTCGCTGATGCGCTAGGTAGCTGAGATGGACCTGCTGAAGACATACGTGAGAGTACGAACGTTTGGCGTCAATGTTGGTCCAACCACTCATTGAGTTCTTTCTCAGACCAGTCGACGACCGGTTTAGGAGCCGGAGTGTGGAAGGTTCTTTTCCGCGGAACTATGCCGCTTCGAAGGGCAGCTTCGTACTGTCCGATCCCGTGATCGTAGGCATTGATGAAGTACGAGCGTTCGCCCGAGCGGTAGACAACGCAAACGCCGGGGGCAGCCCATCCCCAGTCACGCTCCCACGGAAGGTCGATGTCGAGAGATTCACAGCGGCTCCGCACTCTTTGCTGCAATTCGCCAAGTCGTTGCCGCTTTTCTTCCTTCTGACGATCTTCTCTTCGTCGGCGTCGCCAGGACTTGAGTGAACCGGCCCACGTGGGAACGTCCGCGAGCAGGTCGTAGATAAGCCTGGCCATCAGAGCAACCGCGAGGCCGCCGATGAGAGCCTGTAAGAACCATGAGGGCATCAGGAGACATTCTGACAGCCATGTCCGCTCAACCTTCTGCGGAAGGTGCCTGGCTACAGGACCAGTTCCATGCACTTCAGAGCGACGGTCTCGCGACATTCTCACCAATGGGCGGTGGAGAACGTTCGGGGGTGTTAAATGGCAACCGGATCGTCGGGATGTCACGCCTTGCCTTGGTTGCGACGGATGGGCTGCCCCTCATAGGTGAACGGTAGGTGTATCGGCGAGGCGAGGCTCGCCGGTGGATGCTGGGCCGACAAGGGTCCTTGCACTCGGGGTGCCCGGTGTTGGCAGAAGGACAGTCCTCGAGAGGGACCGGCTTGGTGAGCAGCTTGTCTATCAACTGCGAGCGCGAACAGAGGGGAACGGTAAATCGAAGTCCGTTCGGTAGCAGCAGTCGCGTTTGTACCTAGTAGCGCATACTGCCGGATAGCGCGTGGGTGGTTGCCAAGGACTCTGGCTTGGCGGCCGCGCGTTATGCGCTGGGAGTGGCTGGACCCGCAATCGGCCATGTGCGGTGTCGTTGGCCTGTCAGTGATGTAGGCGGCAAGTATCCGATCCGCCTCGACCGCACTCGCCGAGATCGCGACGACGAGGATCAAGCCGGTCTTGTCCACAACCATTTAGTCATTCCGGCTGTGACTAGCCTCAACTCATGGAGCTGCCGGATGGCGTGGTCACCTTCCTCTTCACGGACATAGAGGGCAGCACTCGTCTTTGGGAAGAGGCACCTGAGATCATGATGGGTGCCCTCCGCATCCATGACGAGAAGATCGATGAAGCTGTCGCCGAGCATCATGGCGTCTCGGTCAAACCCAGGGGCGAAGGTGACAGCAGGTTCGTCGTCTTCCGGAGTGCCTACGACGCGGTTGCGGCTGCCGCGGAGATCCAGCGTCAGCTCGACTCGGTCGAGTGGGCGACGCCCAGGCCACTGAGGATCCGCGCTTCTCTACACACAGGTCTCGCAGAGTTGGAGACGGGTGATTATTACGGTACGGCTGTGAATCGGGCGGCTCGGCTTCGAGCAATCGCCCACGGTGGTCAGACAGTCCTGTCCGGCACGACGTTCGAGTTGGTGCAGGATCACCTTCCTGCGGATGTCACATTGACGGACTTGGGTCGGCACCGTCTCAAGGATCTGACCAGGCCGGAGCATGTCTATCAGCTCGACGTCGATGGACTCGACAGTGCCTTTTCGCCTCTTCTTTCGTTGGATGCGGGACCCAACAACCTGCCGGAGCAGTTGACCGAGCTGATCGGCCGCGAGGAGGAGCTGGCCGAAGTCTCTCGCCTACTCGACAAGACTCGACTGCTGACGCTCTTCGCTCCTGGCGGTACCGGCAAGACGAGGCTGGCGATTCAGGCGGCCGCCGACCACACCTCGCATTATCGGGACGGGGTCTTCTTCGTTGGACTCGCCGACATCTCATCGAGTCACGCCATCGTGCAGACCATCGCCGACACCCTCGGTCTGGGTCTCTCCTCGGACGACGACCCTATGGATCAGCTGGCGAGCTTCCTAAACAGCAGGCGCATCCTGTTGGTATTGGACAATTTCGAGCATGTCGCTGACGGCGCTGGCATCGTGCCCCAGATCCTCCAGCGGGCGCCCGACGTGAGCGTCATCGTGACTTCCCGGACCAAGTTGAATGTCCAAGGCGAGACCGTTTTCGGCCTCGGGGGCCTCGCTACGGTGTGGGGCGACCCAGACCAAACACTGCAAGCAAGTGGGGCACGACTCTTTTCGGAGGCGGCCCGGCGGGCGCGGGCCGACTTCGCCCTCCGTCCGGGAGATCTCGAGCCCCTGGCCCGGATCCTCGATCTCACCGGTGGTCTGCCCCTCGCCATACTCCTCGCCGCGGCGTGGGTGGAGATTCTGTCCGTCGCCCAAATCGCCCACGAGCTGGGTAATAGTTTGGACATCCTGCAGACTTCGATGAGCGACGTGCCTGATCGACAGCGCAGCATGCGCGCGGTTTTCGACTACACATGGCAACAGCTCGAAGATCGGGAGCGGGCTGTCTTCTCGGCCATGTCCGTCTTCCGGGGCGGCTTCACCAGGGAAGGGGCGGCAGCCGTGGCTGGTGCCGAACTGCTGGATCTCGCCAACCTGAGCGGGAAGTCCCTCGTCACCCGGAACCACGAGAATGGCCGGTACGCGGTACACGAACTGATCCGGCAATACGCTGAGAGCGAGCTCGAGAGAGATCCCGAACGCCACGAGAAGGTGCTTGAGGCCCACGAGGCCTTCTTCAGCGGTCTTGCCGACGAAGCCTTCGCATTGTTGTCGGCTGCCGATCATCCCCGGATGTTGGCGATGCTGGAGGGGGACCTGGAAAACGTTCGGATGGCATGGCGACGAAGTGTTTCGACCGGCAACGTCCACCACGTCCGCAGGATCAGCATCCCCCTCTTCTACCTCTACGAGGTTCGAGGTTGGTATCAGTCGGGGGCCTCCTTCTTTGGGGAGGCCGTCGAAGGGCTCGGCTCCGGCACCAAGGAAAGAGCCGACGTCGTGGTGAGGGCTTTGCTCGTAGGCCTCCATGCCTGGTTTCTCTCGTTGCTCGGCCAAGCGGACTCGGCGCGCCAACAGGCCGCCGACGCCGTCGACTCTCTTCGAGGGCACGACGATGACGAGGCCATGTGGGTCGGCTTGCAGTGCCATTCGATAGCGGTTGCATACAGCGGCGGAGACTGGTCGGAGGTCGCCGAGGAAGGTCTGGCCTTGGGCGAGCGGATGAAGGGTCCGTTCTGGAACGCTTCGATCAAGAACTGGCGAGCGGGAGCAGCCTCGAATGCCGGAGAGCTGGGTCTGGGAGCCCAGCTACTGACCCAGGGTCGGGAGGTCCTTGAGCAACTAGACGAACACTGGTACCTCGGCGCCAACCTCGGGCATCACGGGACGATCGCCACAAGGCAAGGACACCTGGAGGAAGCTATCGATCTGTTCAAACGATCGGTTGAGAGGAGTGGCGAGATAGGCCACCTTCGCAGCCTGCAGCTGTCGCTCAATGGGCTAGGTACGGCCAGCCTCGAGTTGAGGGATTTCAAGGGCGCCGAGCAGGCCTTCCTCGAAGGTCTCAGCGTCTCAGAGCGAATGGGGTTGACCCGAGAGGTGCTCCAAGTTCTGATCCAACTTGCAAGAGTACGGGCCGCAACCAACCGGGCCGGCGAAGCCGTCGAACTGCTGGCTGCGGTCACCGCAGAGCCGATGAGCTCGAACCGGACACTGTGGGAAACCAGCTCCCTAAACGAGATAGCCAGTACGGCACTCGCCGGACTGGAATCCACGCTCGACACTGACGAGTTCGCCTCCCGGCACGAAGCCGGCACCACCAAGCCCTATCAGGTCGTAGTCAAGGAACTACTCGAGCAACTCTCAGCCGACCATGCTGCTCCGATCGAAACAGCCTGACCGAGGCCGCTCGATGTAGTAGAAAGGCAAGATTCCAGGCAAGGCTCGAAGACGCGGCGCGCCTGAGAGCGAGGTGACGGAAGCAACGACCCGCCCGAGTTGCGGGACCTCTTGAAGCTTCGACCCAAGGCCCTCGGTTCCGAGACGTTGGAGCCGTCGGTGGCGCGAGGTCCCTCACCTCCGTACGAAGTCCTGCTCGGCACGTTGCCGTCCGGCGGGTTCGCTACGGGGAGCGACGGAGGGGCCTGATGCCGATCGAAACGACCCAAGACCTCCACGATCACCTCGAACTGGCGATCAGCATCGAGTTGGCCACCGTTCCGCCGTACCTGTACGGGACTACTCGATCGACGATCTCGACTCCGAGTGCAGATTGGATGATTGAGCGACGGCGTCCTGCACCCGAGTTGCCGGCGCTGAGCTAACACGCGCCCCGCAGCCACCCACATCATCAATCAGGCACTTCTGCGAGCGGTCGTCCGGTGCGACTGAGCCCCGCTCATGAGTGGACGCTCCGATCTAGGTCCGCAGGACTCGGTCGTAGGTCAGGATTTCGAGGATGTGGCCGTTGGGATCTTTGAAGTAGACCGAATCGGTAGACCCGTGCACCCCAGAGGACGGACCGGGCCCTTTCATGTTCTCGGTCTGGCTCGGATCGTCACCGTACGCGATGCCGGCGTTGCGAACACGCTCGAAGGTGGCTTCGAAGGTGGCTCGGTCCATCGCGAATGCGAGATGACGTGCCCCCCCCCACGGGCCACTCGTCATAGAGCTCGAGTGCAAGGTCCGGAGTGATGAGCAACCCCTCGAACGGTCCATCCTTACCTTTGTACTCGAGGCCGACGACGTCCCGATAGAAGCTGAGAGACTCGGTGAGATCGTGAACTTCAAGGATGGTGTGGTCGAGACCGATCGGCATTGGATCGAGACTACGCGCGGAGTTCTTCACCCGTGGGTGGTGACCTTTCTAACGCGTGCGGAACCAAGAGGGTCGACCCAGCCCCAGGTCGACGTAAGCGTGTCGGGAGTTGTCACTAGATCAACACTCTTGCGCGGATAACGAGCACTTCGCTCGGTGCACGATAACGGCACGTCCTGCTTTGCCAGCCGCCTCAATGAGCAAACAGCCGTCGACCGCGTG
>CAZYCX010000001.1:0-70151 GCA_964645875.1 uncultured Acidimicrobiaceae bacterium | reverse complement strand
CCGCCGCCACCGCATTGGCCGCCGGCCCGGGCTCGGCGAGATGGGTCCCCTGATATTGCCGGGCGGTGGTGAGCACGATCTCCCCGAACCGGTCGAAGTTGAAGAACTCCGAGATGTAGAGGTCCTGAGGGAACGTCACCAGCATGCCCTCGTAGGGCTCCCAGTCGGTGGGGTCGGTGACCGGGAGGGACACCTCCACTGCAATGACCTCCTCAGGAGCGAATCCGGTCACGGTGACGTCGGTGACATCGGAGATCTGGGTCATGCCGAAGAACTCCACGACGGTCCCGGTGACACCGACGACGTCTCCGACCTCCACATCGGGGGCGGAGGGGGCGAACACGAAGATGCCTTCGGAGGTCGACGGGTCTTCATCCTGGTCGGCGGTCTCCTCCTGGAGGTTGAACCCGCCGAGTTGGGTCTCGCCGTCGCCCTGGTAATCACCGACGACCACGCCCTCGATCGTCACCAGCTCGCCCACGTGAGGAGAGACGGCACCCGGGCCCTGGACCTCGTTGATGAAGAGCTCGATCGGCTCGGCAGGCGGCTCTTCGCAGTCGTTGGCCGCACCGGGTGTGTCGTCGGTTCCCAGGGTGAAGCCCCCGATTCTCCATCCGTCCTCGCAATCGAAGACGTGACCGGGGACGAACGACCCGTCGGGGCCGACCGTCGGGGGCCCGTAGTGGTACTCGGTGATCGACGGAGGGTTCTCCTCGACGATGAGGGCGATGAGGTCGACGATCTCGTCCCACGGTGTCACGTCGAGCGTGCCGTCGTCGTTGGTGTCGAGGTCGTCACCGTTGGCGCCGGTGAAGCCGCGCGCCAGCAGATGGGTCACGTTGTCGCCGTTCTCGAAGTTGAGGTTGGCGGTCAGGTCCGCGGTGCCGAGGGTGAACGTCGACTCGGCGACGACGAAGAAACCGTTGGAGTCGAGACTGTTGCCGGAGAGATCCACCACGGCTTCGATGACACCGGAGCCTCCGGTTCCGTCACCGATCACCAGATAGGTGAGCCCGTCCAGGCTGGCACCCGGCTCCCCGGTCAGCTCGAAGTACTCGTCGTTGTCTGCTCCTGGTTGATCGATGCGAATCTCGTTGATGGTGATGCCCTCACCGGCGCCGAGTGCTACGGCGGGTATCAGTGAGGTCACCAGCGCGAGTGCTACGAGTGCGGCGAGATTACGGAGTTTCAAGAGTCTCTCCTTCGATCCGTTTCCGTGGTTGGCAGCCACCATACGTGCCTGCGAGTTTGGATGCCGAAACTTCGACCCGATTAGCGATCAAAACACTCTCCTACCGGCTCGTGTCGGTTCAGAGAGTGATTCCGGGCCGACCACCGAGAGTGGCTGCCAATTCAAGCCCGTTGATGGACTAGGGCGGTGGCTGATTTGGTCTGCCCTTCGCGCGACGCGCCGTCGCCGGAACGCGTATCGTGGACTGAAGTTAGGCGAGGAGGTGCCGTGAGAACGAGGACGCGTCGACTGACGATCGCAATCGCTGCGGTTGCGTCGTTACTGGTGACCACACTGCCGGTCGCTGGGGCTGGCCCACCGGAACCTCCCCGGGGCGGGGTGACCGAGCTCCAGATCATCCAGTACTCCGACTGGCATGGACAACTCGATCCGCTCTCGGTCTTTGGCGAGGGCACCTTCGGGGGGGCCGCCCAATTGGCCGCGTACTTCCAACAGGAGGAGGCCAACAATCCGAACACACTGATAATCACCGGTGGAGACGACTTCGGCGCCAGCCCACCACTGTCCAGCTTCTTCGACGAGGTACCCGCAGTTCTTGCCCAGAATCTGATGGGCACCGACGTGAGCGCCCTGGGGAACCACAACTTCGACAGGGGCGTCGATCACCTCCAGGAGATGGTGAACCTCGCTGAGTACACGTATCTGGGGGCCAACCTCTTCGACAAGGACACCGGCGAGCTACAGACCGATGTGGCTGGCATCGAGCCATACAAGATCTTTCACTTCCCGGGGATCAAAGTGGCCGTGATCGGTGTGACCAACGAAGAAGCGCCCACCTTGGTGTTCCCGGGCAGCTTCGGCAACATCGAAGTAGGAGACGCCGCCACGGCCGCACAGGAGATCCGGGACCGGCTGGCGCGCCGTGGGGTCGACGTGTTCATCCTCGTCGCCCACGACGGCCTACGAACGCTGGATCCACCCAGCGGCGAGCTGATCGACCTGGCAAGTCAGGTGCAAGGCTTCGACCTCGTCCTCGGCGATCACACCGACATTCAGTTCGCCGGCACCGTCAATGACGCCCTCGTGGTGGAGAACCGTTCTAAGGGACGCACTTACGCGCGGATCTCTCTCACGGTGAAGACCGGCAAAGGCGGGGTGTTGGACAAATCGGTCGAGTTCGTGGATCCGGTCTCTGCCGACGTGATTCCCGATCCGGCGGTCGAGGAGATGTTGCAGACGTTCCGCGATGAGTTGGGTCCGATTCTCAACACGATTGTGGGTAACTCGACGGTTGAGATCCCGCGCGCCGACTCCTGTGGCCGTGCGGATGGGCGACTGTGCGAATCCCTGGTGGGCAATGTCGTCACCGATGCGATGCGCCTCACCTACGGCACCGACTTCGCCATAACCAACTCAGGTGGTTTGCGGGCCGCCCTCACTTGTCCGACGGCCGACGTGGACACCGATTTCTGTCCTCCGTTCACTCCGCCTCCCTATCCCATCACCCAGGGACAGGTGCTCACCGTGTTGCCCTTCGGAAACGTGGTGGCCACGGTCGAGCTAACCGGAGCCGAACTGAAGGCTTTCCTGGAGCGTGGCGTGTCCGCGATGCCAGGGGCAGACGGTCGTTTCGCCCAGGTGTCGGGATTGTGTTTCACCTATGACATCAACGCGTCCGTCGGCAGTCGGGTGACCGGTGCGGTGCGACAAGCGGCCGACGGTTCCTGTACCGGGGCTGCGGTCGACTTTGGTGGGGCAGCCAGTTACACGGTGGCCACGAATGACTTCATGGCGAGTGGTGGCGACGGCTACCCGGTGGTGATCGCCAAGGCGACAACACGTGAGTTCATGGATCAGGTCGTGGCGGCACATGTCGAGGCCGAAGGGACGATCTCGCCAAGCATTCAGGGCAGGATCGAATGTGTTGGGGCAGGCTGCCCGGTACCCACACCCTGAAGGAGCGATGAGGGTGACCTCCGACGGACGGTCACCCTCATATCCAATTCGGGCTCTCTGTTCCCAGGGAACGAGGCGGTGTGGTTGTAACGTCGGCCGCGATGAAGCCGAGGGAGGCTGCGACCAACCGCACGGACTCGGGGACCAGGAGAACGAGCATCTCGTCCCGATTGATCCTCGCCGTCGTCCCTGTGGTCGTGGTGGCCGTTCTGCTCGGCGTGTTCGCCATCTGGGCCCTCACCACGTCGGGGACGATCTCCGGTGGATCCGCGACCCTGGCGGCGATCGGGGTCGCCGTCGTCGTCCTCCTGGTGTCGGTGGGGACTTTGGTGTCGGTTCGCATGCTGGGCCGATCCATGGCCGAGCGCATCGGGCAGGTGACCTCGGCCGCCCGCCGGGTCGCCGACAGGGACCTGGTCGAGCTTCTCGACGTCCTCCGCGATCCCGAGCCCGACCTCGGGTCGATCACACCGATGCGCCTCGACGTCGAGAGTGACGACGAGCTGAGTGACCTCGCCCGGTCGTTCCAGGAACTGCACGGCTCGCTCATCGAGGTGGGTGCCCGGCAGATGGAGGCCCTCCGCGCCGGGGTCTCCTCGATATTCGTGACCCTGGCCAGACGCAACAGCTCTCTCGTCGATCGCCAGCTCGCCCTTCTCGATCAGTTGGAGGCGCGCGAGGAGGACCAGGAGGTGCTGAGCGGTTTCTACCAACTCGATCATCTCGGCACCAGGATGCGGCGGAACGCCGAGAGCCTGCTCGTCCTGGCGGGTTCGGAGTCTCCCCGGATGTGGGCCAAGGCGACCGACATGTCCGACGTGGTGCGAGCCGCGGTCAGCGAGATAGACGAATACCAGCGGATCGAAGTGCTCGCCCTCGAACCCGCCCGCTTGTCGGGTGGCGCCGTCTCCGACGTCAGTCACCTCGTCGCCGAGTTGCTGGACAACGCCATCCAGTTCTCGCCGCCTTCGGAGACGATCCGGGTCACGGGTCTGTTCGACATGGATGGATATCAGCTGGCCGTGTCCGATCGCGGTGTCGGCATGTCCGACGCCCGGATCGCCGAGATGAACCGAATCCTGGAGAGACCTCCGGCTCTGGGGCTCTCAGTCGAGCCGACTCTCGGCATGTACGTCGTGGCCAAGCTCGCCCACCGGCATGGGCTCGCGGTGGAGCTGATCAGGGGCGTGCCCGGGATCACGGCCCGGATCACCATTCCCCGAGACCATCTCGAAGTCGACGACGAGCCTGAGGCCCGCCCCGGGGAAGCCGAGCACTCCGAGGTGACGGCATTCGACCATGCCGACGCGGAGAGCCGTGCCTATGTGGTGAAGAAGCGGCAGGAGCGGATCGCCGCAGAGCAGGTGGCGAACACGTCGGAGGAACGAGTCATCGACTTGACCGGTTCGACGTACAATGTCGCGGAAGCCGATAGACCGGGCGGGCTACCGGTGCGCACTCCTGGGCGGGCCTTCAGCGCGGAGGACGACGCCGATGAGCGAGTCTCACCTGGCGAGAGCGCCTCAGGGATCAGAGCCGCGTTGTCCGCCTACGACCGGGGTCGTCGTTCCGCCGCGGAGGCGGAAGAGGAGAGGGAGTCTCCTCGCTTCGAGAACGACCGCGATCGGGAGGACCGGAGTTGACCAACCCAGCCGACAATCTCAACTGGCTGCTGGAGCGTCTCGTCGGCACCGTCCCCGGGATCAAACAGGCCGTGGTGGTCTCGTCCGATGGTCTCGCCATGGCCAAGTCGGAGGGTGTCGACCGGGAGACTGCGGAACGGTTGGCAGCGGTGTCCTCGGGGATGATCGGCCTCGCCTACGGCTCGGCGGGGAGGTTTGGGGCCGGGCCCGTCTCCAACGTCATCGTCGAGATGCAGAACGGCTGGCTGTTCGTGACCGGCATCCGGGACGGATCTCTCATCTGCTGCCTCACCGAAAAGGAGATCGACATGGGCGCCATCGCCTTCGAGATGTCGATCTTCGTCCAGCGAGTCGGGGACAGTCTCACTTCCGATGTACGCCAGGAACTGAAGGCGCTGCTGGCCCAGACCGAATGAGCCGCTCGGAGACACCCGAGCCCGTAATCGGCGGGCGCATGGTCCGGCCGTACACGATGACCGGCGGGCGTACCAGCACCGTAGAGCCGATCGCTCTCGAAGCACTGGTGGCAGCGACTCCGGCGGGCATGCGGATGCGTCGCCAGTTCAAGTGGGAAGCGGCAGAGATCATCACCCAGAGCCGTCGGGAGACTGCGGTGATCGAGCTGGCCGCTGTGCTCGAAGTTCCCATAGGGGTGATCCGGGTGCTGGCCGACGATCTCAGGTCGCAGGGCGCAGTCACCATCACCGAACCACCGTCTGAGCTCGTCACCGACAAGGACGGTGAGGTATACACAGACCTCTTGCACAAGGTGCTCGATGGAATCAAGTCCCTCTGAACAGTCACGAATGACTCCGGTGAAGATCGTCATCGCCGGCGGCTTCGGCGTGGGCAAGACCACATTCGTCGGGGCGATATCGGAGATCGAGCCGCTGCGCAGCGAGGCGATCATCACTGAGGCGAGCTCTGGTGTCGATGAGCTGTTCGGCGACGGCAAGACGATGACCACCGTGGCCATGGACTTCGGGCGGATCAGCCTCAAGCACCAATTGGTGCTCTATCTGTTCGGAACACCGGGCCAGGATCGGTTCCACTTCATGTGGAATGAATTGGCCCGGGGTGCCATCGGTGCCGTGGTCCTCGTCGACACCCGGCGTATCGAGGCGAGCTTCGCCGCCATCGACTTCTACGAGAAGCGGGAGACTCCGTTCGTCGTCGCGATCAACACTTTTCACGGCAGGAAGCTGCACAACATCGAAGAGGTCCGCAGCGCCCTCCAGGTGGGCCCGGATGTGCCGATCGTCTACTGCGACGCCAGGGTGCGGGTGGACGTGCAGCGGGTTCTGGTCACCCTGGTCGAACACGCACTGGAGCGTGCGACCAGTGCCCCGGTGAGCCAGGGCTAGTGCCCCGACCAATAACGTTCGCCGCGTTCAGGACGGCCAGATGACACCGCTTGCTGCGTCCTCGTCCTTGACGCACCTACGGGTGCGCCTGCGTCCTGCGTCCTTGCCATCGGCGCCCCTGGCTCGCCCTGAACATCGCCAACGTCAATGGCCAGAGCACTAGTGCCCCGCCGTCTCGGCCGGCCTCAATCGCGGCCGCTTCCGCGGTCTCGGTATCAGCTGTTCCGAGGGGAGGCGAACCTCGAAGACGTTGTGCCCTTCGATGCGCCGATAATCGATGTCACCGTCCATCTGCCGGGCCAGGTGACGCCCCACGGTGAGGCTGAGCCCCACCGCGGCCGGGCGGGTCACCGGCTGTCCGCTGCGCAGGTCTCCGGAGAAGATTCGGTCACGCTCCTCCTTGGGTATCTCCGGTCCGTTGTCGCTGATCTGGATCACGGTGTCCGGTCCGGATGACACGGTCTTGATCCCCACCGCCGGGCCCCCATAACGAACCGCGTTGCCGAGGAGACTGCGCAGGATCTGACTGGTCAGCACCGGGTCGGCCCACAGGCCGAGGGGCTGGAGTTCGATGTCGAAGTCTTCGGACTCGGGGAATGCCGCCATGACCTCTCGGCACAGCGCCTCGCTGTCGAGGCGCTGTGCCACCACGGACACCGGCGTCGTGTCCGCTCGGGCCGACACCACCAGGTCGTCGACGATGTTGGCGATCTCCCGGGCGTGCACCTCGATGCGGGGGAAGGTCTCGCTACGGGACACGTGGGAGTGCTCGGCCAGGTCGGTGAGGTCGATGAGCAGGCTCAAAGGCTCTCTGATCTCGTCCCCCAATGCGGCGACGAATTCGTCCTTGCCCCGGAGCAGGGATTCGAGACGATGCCGCTCCTCGTAGGAGTGGGTGGCGTCTTCGACCTGCAGGATCACCAGCGCCGGCTGCCCGGGGCTATGCGGGACCAAGGAGAACGAGAAGCGACCCCAGACTTGCTTGCCGCCGGCGGTCACCAGACGCATCCACTCGCTGGCCTGGTGGGTGTTCCCGTTTCCCATCTCCTCCCATGCCTCACCGAGCTCGGCCAGGTCGTCCCCGTGGATGAGGCGACTCAGGTTGGTGCCGACCAGCTGGTTCGAGTGGTGGCCCACCATGTCGGCCAGTGCCGTGTTGACCTCGAGAAACTCGCCGGATGGCTTGAGGACTGCCATGCCGATTGGAGCCTGTTCGAAACCGAGACGGAACAGGTCCTCGCCGGGGTCGCCGTCGCCTCGAGAGCGCGTCGATCGCCATCCCAAAATCACGAGGACTGCGGTGGCGACGACAACACCGATGTCGACTGTCATCTCGGCGAACGTTGCCTCCGGCTCCAGCAGGAGCAGGGCCACCACCGAGCCGACCAGACCCGCCACCAATGGCATCGCCATGCGGTACCAGGCTATGGCCACCATCGCCACCACGAACAGAGCGGGGGAGAGGGCTCCGCCGCCGCTGTGGCCGATGGCCACCACCGCCGAAGCGACCAGCCCGAGAGCCCCCGCCACGGCGGCCAGGCCGGGCGTGGGCAGGGAGATGGCGCTGAAGACGAAGACGGCGGGTGCGAGCGCACCGAGGACCACCAGAGACACCGGGATGTCGGTGGTCAACCCGAGAATGCCGAGTGTCGGCACCTGGACCCAGAGCAGGGCGACGAGGAGTCGGTGTCGAGCGGCGAAATCACCGTCGTTGCGCAAGCTCTCGTCCATTGCCGCACCTTATCGCCGGCGAGACCACGCACCCGGCGTCTCCGTGGCTCGATTTCGACGTGTGGCCACCCTCGAGGTCCTTGGTGGGTTGCCCTGACCGACGGTAGGGTCTCGTCGATGGAGATCGCCGAGCTCATCGAAATCGCCCTCGCCAACTGCGAGGAGGGACAGGTCGAGATCGCGGCGCTCGAAGACGCCGAAGTCTCGATCGAAGCCGTCGGCGGACTGTCCCAACTGATCGCAGAGCTGGTCGACAACGCCATCGCCTTCTCCGACCCCGATGACACGATCAGGGTCACCGGGTTGTTCGACGAGGGCAACTATCTGATCTCGATCTCCGACCGTGGAGTCGGAATCCCCGAATACCTCCTGGCCGGGCTCAACGCCGTCCTCGCCGACCCCGGCTCCTCGGCCCAGCTCGAGCCCAAGCTGGGCATAGCCCTCGTCGCCAGACTCGCCGCCCGCCACGACATCGGGGTGCGTCTCGTCCCGGGAGTGCCGGGGACCACGGCTCGGGTCACCGTTCCCTCCCCTCTCGTGCGGCTCGACGAGGCCACTGCCCCCACTCGGCAGGAGGGCAGCGCCCAGGGCCGACTCCGTGATCTGGAATTGGCTCTGAAATCGAGCGAGCGATCCGAGCCCGGGCCCAGCGAGCAGGCCGGCGACGGATCGGTCGACCTCAGCCAGTTGGAGCGGAGTATCCGCTCCCGGCACGGCGTCGCCGCCGGCTCCGGCGAGTCGAGGCGGGAGGCCGAGTCCTTCCTGGAGAAGGTGTTCGGCCCGTTGAAGCGACAGCCCGGGATGACCGAGCGCCCCCCTTCCCGTCCTCCGTCCAACGGCGCGGGAGGAGGGTCGCCACCGCCCGACCGGCCCGCCCCCCGGCCCGAGAGTGGCGGCACCGTGACCCAGCTGAGGGTCCGGGTTCCCGGGGAGAACTTCTCCCTCCAGGACGACGACCCTTCGACCGTGGCCGCGGAGCGGGCGATCGACATCCGCTCGGCGCTTTCGAAGTACGCCCAGGGGCGCAGGTCGGCGGCGCAGGCGGACGGAGACGAGCGACCGGATCGGGCAGAGTGATCGACGCGGACGGCGACCGTCGATGCCACGACCATTCTCGATAGCCGTATCAGACGAGGCACTCGACGATCTCCGCCAGCGTCTCCTCTCCACCCGGCTCGGGCCGCCACCGGCTGGGGAACCGTGGGAGTCGGGCGTGGACTATCCCTACCTGAGTGACTTGGTCGACTACTGGGCGAGTGGTTTCGATTGGCGTGGCCGTGAGCGGTGGCTCAACTCGTTCCCTCACCACCTGGCCGACATCGACGGTGCCCGGGTCCATTTCGTTCACGCAAGGGCCGATCCGGAGAGATACGACGAGATAGTCCCGATCGTGATCAGCCACGGCTGGCCCTACTCGTTCGCCGAGTTCCTCGAGTTCTCCACCTGGTTGACCGATCCGTCAGCCCACGGGCTTCCCGACGGGCTTGCCTTCGACGTCGTCATCCCCTCGCTGCCCGGATACTGCTTCTCCCGGCCCCTGGCGGGGAGTTGGTTCACCGGGGATGCCGTCGCCGCGGTGTGGCACCGGCTCATGACCGAGGAACTGGGCCATGTCAGGTATGCCAGCTATGGCGAGGACGTGGGCACGACGGTGAGCGACTGGATCGGCGCCCTCTACCCGGATTCGGTGGTCGGGATCTTTTCCACCCACGCCGCATTCCCGCCGGAGGAGCGAAGCCGCGACCTATCCCCGGCCGAGCAGGAGTTCCGGGACCGTCTCGACGAGAAGTGGCGATCGGCCACCGGATACAGCGCCATCCAGTCGACCCGACCCGACACCCTGGCCGTGGCGCTCAACGACTCACCGGCCGGTCTCCTTGCCTGGTTGGTCGAGAAGTTTCGGGAGTGGAGTGGTCCCGACTTCGAGGAGTCGTGGACCGCCGACGACATTCTCACCACCGCCTCTCTGTACTGGTTCACCGGCAGCGTCGGCACGTCGTTCCTCCCCTACTACCACGGGAGGAAACACGACAAGCCCCTGCCGCTCGTCCATGTGCCGGTCGGAGTGGCCGTGCAGGCTGGGGAGAGCGGCTTCCCTCGTGAATACGCCGAGCGCACCTATACCGACTTGAGGCAGTGGTCCGAGCTCAGCCGGGGAGGCCACTTCACCGCCAAGCAGTCGCCGGAGCTGGTCGCCTCCGCCATGTGCGAGTTCTTCCCGGGACTGGGCCAATGAGAGTCACGGGGTGAGGTCGAACCATTCGGCGAGGTGACGGTCCCACGCCGAATCGTCGACCGGGTGTTCCGTCCAGGCGCCGTTTCGGCGGAACTTGATGCGGTCCGGGAGGAGCGTCACCCGGTCGGGCCCGCCGTCGAGGAGACGGGTGGCGAACCGGGACTGGGTCCACTGCAGACCCGGGGTCGTCCGCAGATAGATCGACGCATCCTCGAAGTCAGAGAGGACGCTGGTGGTGTCCTGGCTGAACCGATAGTGGGGCTGGACGGTCCCATCGTCCTCATGGCTGACCAGGGTGACCACGCCGTCTTCGAACAAGAATCCGTACTCCTGCGTCCCGCCGTCGTGGGGCCCTTCCAAGTCGAGTGGTAGGGGCTTGATGAACGAGTCCCCGAATCCGACATCGACCAGATAGGGCCGATCGAGGGAGACTTCGAGGGTCAAGTGGGTCGGCATGGGTGCTCCGCTGCCGGAGATCACGTGGGCAGCGAGCCGCCTGACCCGATAGCCCAGCCCTTCGAGAAGCTCGGCGAAGGCGCCATTGAGATCGAAGCACCACCCGCCGCGCGCCCGGTCGACCACCTTCGCCACCACCCAGTCCTCCTCGGTCCTCACCGCGCGACGGGCATAGATATCGAGGTTCTCGAAGGGGATCGAGGTGAGATGGGATCGTTGCAGCCGTTCCAGGTTGGCCAGGTCGGGGTCGATCGAACCGGTGAGCCCGATGCGGTCGAGGTAGGCGTCGATGTCCATCGAGCCGGGATTCTGACAGGCCCTCTCGGGTATGTCGTCGAACCGTAACCGGTCAAGAATCCCACTTTGGGGGCCGATTTCCACACAGACAATGTTTCTGCGTGTGCTCATCACCGCGGCCTCGCTGACAGTGGCGACGGTGGCCGCCGCCGTCGTCGAATGCTCGACGCCCGTGCTCGGGTTCACCGTCAGCGACCCGATCGGCCTGTGCTCGACGATGGCCTGGTTGGGCATCGACCACGGGTTGGCCATTGGGATCGGGCTGGCCCTGCTCGCGGTGCTCGCATTGATCGGCACCTGGGTGCCTGCCGCTCGCCCCGAGTCGATGCGTCCCAAGGTAGAGCCGGTGGTTGCCCTGAAGCTCAACCTCGAGCGGCTCGCCCACGTCGGGATCCAGACCACCGAGGCCGACGACACCATCCCGTCTCATATGCACCTCGCCAAGCTGACGCGGCGACTCGAGACGGTTGAGGACGCCTTGTCCGCGGACTCGCCTCCAGCGCGGGAGACCACCAAGGAGTGGATGCGGCTCCTCCACGAGGTCAACGAGCTCCACAACACCGGTGTCCTGCACACCACCCACTTCAAGGAGTTCAACACCCGTTTGGTCGGGTTGTTCGTCGTATCCGACGAGAGCGACGAGTTGTCGGGAGCCCCCTCCGGCTGAAATCTCCCTCGAGGATGCACCCATGCGCGGTGGGCGCGTGCGGATACACGGTCGATGACCCGGCGGTCAGGCCGAGGGCTGATCGAAGTCCTTCAGGGTCTCCTCGAGCTGCTCGCCCACGGCCGTGATCCGCTCCTGACAGAAGTGGAGCAGCTCCGAGGCACGGGCCACGTCTTCGAGAAGCCTGTCGACGTCGACGTCCGGGGCGCTGAGCCGGGTGTGGATTGCCCGCAGCTCTTCGAGTGCCTGGCTGTAGGTGAGGTCTTCGGTACTCATGGATCGGTGACTTCCACTCTGACCGTACCGTCGGCGAAGCGAAGGACCAGTCTGTCGCCGACGGAGACCTGGTGGGTCGACTTGATCACCATGCCGGCCTCGGTCGTCACGATCGAAAACCCCCGGCGCAGGGTGCGGTCGAGGTCGATGGCCGAGAACCAGGCGGCCATCGAGTCGAGAGCAGCGCCCTGCTGCTCGAGGGCGCGGCGGGAGGCGACGGCGATGTCGGAGCGGAGCCGATCGAGCTGGTCCCGCTGACGACGGAGCGCCGAGGCGCCTCCGACGATGTCGGCCGCCGTCTTGTGGAGGATGTGGCGATGACGGACCAGAGCGTTGTGCCCTTCCCGGCGTATGTGGGCCCGGGCCCGGTCGAGACGGTCGGCGAAGTCCTTCACCCGGGTCACCAACCACTCACCGGCGGCGCTGGGCGTCTTCTCCGCCACCGCCGCCGCCTCGTCGGCGACGGATCGGTCCATGTCGTGGCCGATGCCGGTGATGACCGGGACGGGTGCGGCGGCCACCGACCGGGCCACGGTCTCGCTGTCGAACACGGAGAGGTCGAGCTTCGATCCGCCTCCGCGGACGAGGGCGATCATGTCGACCAAGTCGGCGTCGAACCGGGCCAGTCCGCCGGCGACCTGGTCCGGGGCCGTTTCGCCTTGCACGCTGACGTGGTAGGTCTTCACCGCGAAGCGATAGGAGGACCGTCGCAGCTGGTCGGTGAAATCGCCGTGAGCGGCGGAACCGCGACTGGTCACCAACCCGACCCGCAATGGGACGAGCGGGAGCGGGAGGAGGCTGTTGGCTCTCAGCGAGCCGTCCGCGGTCATCCTCCGCATCACCTCGGCCCGGTCGATGGCCAGTCGCCCGGCGGTGAACGCCGGGTCGATCTGGAGCAGGGAGAGCCTCACCACCGAATTGCGGCTCTCCACCCCGACGGTGCCCTTTACCCGGACCTCGACTCCGTCACGGAGACCGCCGACGCCGGCGTCGCCGAGGATGCGGTCGATCTCGGCCATCACCCTCCCCCGTCCCGACACGTCGAGTGCGGAGGCGTCTACGTCCGGGTCGGCGAGCCTGAAGAAGGCGGCCCCGCCGCTGGTGCGACGGTATCCCGTCACCTCGCCTCTGACCCAGAGGGGTGAGGGGAACTCGGCGACCACCACTTGTTGGAGGCGAGCGAGCAGCTCGGAGACGGTGAGGGAGGCGTCGGTCACAGGCCGGCTGCCTCGATGGCGTCACGCAGCACGACGGGGTGGTCGAAGGCCAGCTCGAATCCGGGGGCAGTGGCCTCCTCGAGGGGGATGAGCCTGCTGGCTGCGGCGTCGCTGGACGCGACCGGGTCGCGTAGGTCGGCCACGAACCCCCAGAACAGGACGGTCACGACCCTCAGGCGCGGGTCGCGGTCGGGAGCCCCGTAGGCTCCGACCTGGATCAGGTCCGTGGGCGGGATCTCGAGACCGGTCTCCTCGGCCAATTCCCGTGATGCGGCATCAGGAAGGTCTTCGTCGAGCTCGACGAATCCGCCGGGGAGGGCCCACGCCCCCTGGTGCGGCGGGTTGGCCCGCTGGATCAGCACCACCTTCGCCTTCCCGTCGCGCTCGGTGAACGCGGCGACGTCCACAGTGACCGCCATCAGCGGCGGTCCATGATCAGACATCTCCTGACGATACGTCGTCCTCACCCGTGGCCGCCATACGACTCTCGGCGGCGTCGAGGCTCGGGTCAGCCCGTGACCTCGACGGTGGTGGCCATTCCTCTCTCGAAATGGTCGACAAGGTCGCCGTCCGGGGTCTGAACCACTATCCGGCAGGTGAACGAATACGTGCCCGGTTCGAGATCGAGGTCGAGATCGACCGACTCCCCGGGTTGGAGCAGGGAGGAAGCGGTGACGACCCTACTTTCCGAGTCGGTGACCACCAGAGTGTGAGGAAACGTTCCCGAGTTGGCCACGACCACCGCTTCGGTGCCCACGTCGAGCTGGGTCGGGCCATGGACTGCGAACTCGACCAGCTCGAAGTGGTCGGTGACGGCATCGCCCGAGCACGAGACGAGCCCGGCGACGATGACAATGGCGATGACGATCCGTGCCCTCACACTGCCTCCTTGGTTCGCTCCCTGATCACGGCCGGCAAGGCGATCTGGATCGTTGTTCCCTCGTGGCCGGTATACACCGCGATCGAGCCGGACAGCGCTTCGACCATCAGCCGCACCATGTACAGCCCCAGACCGGTGCCGGAGCTGAAGCTGTTCTTCTCGAACTTCTCGAAGGCCCGGGGAAGGAAATCGGGGTCGATACCCGGTCCGTTGTCGGAAACGGTGAAGAAGACACCGGTCTGAGGTGCCGTACCCACCTCGAGCATCCTTTCGATGTGCGGCGACGCGCTGCACGTCGTCTCCACGGTGGTCGCACCGTGGGTGATGGCGTTGTCCGTCAGGGAGTTGAGGACCAGCTTCAAGGCATTCACGTCCGTCTCGACCAGGGTCCGCTCCGTTTCTTCCTCGACGAGGGTGGCTCCAACTTTCTCGCAGACCTCTGAAACGGGAAGGCTCTCGAGTTCGTACGTGAGGCCGCGGTTCTCGATCCGCGCCACGGCGAGGATCTGGTCGATTATCTCGCCGAGCCTCTTCCCGTTGGCGACCATCGAGTCGAGAACTTCGCGTTGCTCCGACAGCGCCAGGTCTCCGTCGCGCACCAGTTCTGCTCCGGTGACTACCGACGTCAGCGGTGTGCGCAGCTCATGGTTGATCATCAGGACGAACTCGGAGCGGATCCTCATCTTCTCCTCGGCCAGGGCGAGAGCGCGTTCCGCCTTGCGACGCGCCTCGGTCAACTTGACGTTTGCCTCCTCCACCTCCCTGGAGTGGGCCCTCAGAAGCTCGGACTCCGCCAGCATCGCCCGGTATCGGCGCGCCGCCCGAGAGTGCCCAATGAGGACTGAAGCTCCGAGGACCCCGAACACCGCCCCAAGGGACAGCAGTTGCATGGTCAATGGTTGGACCTCGCCCGGCTGGATCCGTCGGCCGAACAGCTCTTGGACGTCGTAATGAAGCATGACGAAACTGCCATCCTCCAAAGGGGAGACCACTTCATAGAGGACCGCGCCCGCGGGCCATTCCACCACTCCGTCGACCTCGATCGGTTGATCGATGGTTCCCGCCAACGCCGCGAACCGGCCGTGGGCAACGCCGGCCGCCAGAATCTCATCGGTCAGGGGTCGATCTTCGAGCGTGGCGGAGGTGGATGCGGTGACGACCCCATTTGCGCCCACCAGCGAGACCGCCTCGATGCCCAGGTGATTCCGGGCATGCCGTACCCCCCGCTGCGGGGAATCGTGGCTCTCGATGATCTCGGCCACCGTACCGGCGTTGTTGGTGAAGACATCGGCTTCACCGATGGGCGCCGTCACCGAGCGCTGGTGGAAGATCGCAGCGGTCAGTGACACTGCCGCCAGAGCCCAACTCATCGCAATGACGACCAGCCACCACGCCGAGGGTGGACGCGTCGCTTGGTCCGATGGAGTCATCCTCGGTGTTATCGGAGCGTTCGGCGCTCTTCTGAAAGACCGTCAGCCTCGGTCGGCCAGACTCTCCAGCAGATAGGCGTCGATGGGCGCTCCCTTTCCCTTGAGCTCGAGTGCTCCGACGTGAGTGGCCACCACCCGGTCGGCGATGGCCCGATAGGTGGGCTCTCCGATCACCACCGTCCCCGGCTCCGCCGACGTCTCCAGCCGGGAGGCGACGTTGACGGCGTCACCCACCACGTTGAAGCTGCGCAGCTCGGAGCTGCCGATGTTGCCGACGAGGGCCATCCCGGTGTTGATCCCGATCCGGAACCGGGGTGCATCTTCATGGTCTCCGGCCACGGCGGCGATGGCCTCCTGCATCTCGAGAGCGGTGCGGGCGGCGCGGAACTGGTGGTCGGGGGCCGGGGTGGGTGCGTCGAACACCGCGAGCATGGCGTCGCCGACGAACTGGATCACCGTGCCGCCGTTGCGCATGACGATGGGCACGGCCACACCGAAGTAGCGGTTGAGCAACTCCATCACCTCGACCGGGTCGGTGCTCTCCGAGAAGCTGGTGAACCCGCGCAGGTCGGCGAACAGAGCGGTGACCTCGACCATGGAGCCTCCCAGGCTCGCCCGGGACGGATCCTGCTTCAGGATGTCGACCACGTCGGGGGACAGGTAGCTGCGGAACAGCGTGTCCAGCTGCCGGTAGAGACGGACGTTCTCGACGGCGATGCCGATCTCGGCGACGAGGGTGTCCATGATCGAGGTGTCACGGGCACGGAACCGCCCGTTGGGCCTGGCGAACTCGACCACTCCCGAACGTTCCCCGGCCACGGTCAGGTCTCGTGCGTAACGGTCGCCGTCGGCCGGCCACGCCCCGGAGACGAGCCGATCCGGGTAGACGAGGCCTTCGGATCCCGCCATTCCCACCCTCACCAGATCGGGGGCGAACTGCTCTCCGACCACACTCACCACCCTTTCCAACAGCTCGTCTTCACTACGCTCCACCCAGACTTCGGTGGCGATCGATGCCAGCGCCCCCAGCCGCCGGGCCTGGTCGCGTTCGGTAGCCAACGACCGCGCCGCGCGGGCGAGGACCTCGGTCTGGCCTTCGGTGAGGCCGAACTTGGCGGCGAGCCCGGTGACGATCAGGTCGACGTCGGTGTCGGTCATGCCCACGTGGACGGCGCGCTGCAGGGTGTCGGTGAGAGTCTCCAGGGCACTGCCATACTCCTGGCGGACCGCTTCGGCGGTCTCCCGGGTGACGATGCCGTCGAAGATCCCCGATGCCGCACCCTCCCTCTGGTATTGGGTGTATGCCGAGTAGGCGACGAAGCCGAAAGCTGCCGCCATGAGGAGATGCCACAGCCACCAGGAGAGATGCCAACTCCGCGCCCAGATGATGGTGGCCATCGCCTCGGCGAGGAGAGCGGCCGCGGTGATGACGGCGATCAACATCACCGACGGCTTCTTGCGGTGAGCGTCGAAGAATCGGAGGGCGGCGACGATGTAGATGGCGATCGCCACCATCGCCATCCAAGCCAGCGGGCCCTCTATCTCCTCGGCGAGAGGCTGTGCCAGCGGGGGGAGCTCGGCGAGGGAGACGACACCCCAGACCACCATCGCCCCGATGAGGGCCCACTTGATCACCGGGTCCCGGTCGACCAGCCGGCGCGAGGTCTCGTTCGAGTATTCGAACGAGGCGAGGGCGAAGAACACCGATGCCAGGCCGAGACCGACGGGAGTGGCGATCTCGAACCCGCTGTTGGGGTTGGCGACGATCACACCCGGTGTGGCCAGGGCGTGGAGGAGGAGAAATCCGGCGGCGAGCATGAAGGCGTAGCCGACGAGGAGGAGCCGGGCATCCTCCCTGATGCGGGCGGCGCGCAGGACCTGGAACGAGAGGCCGACGTTGACCCCGGCGACGGCGAGCACGAGCCAGAAGTGACTGGGTCGGTGTTGCCACTGGATGTCGAGGTCAGGTTGGGCCAGGAGCAGCCACAGGGCGAGGAGGGGCAGTGCCATGTGGCCGACCCAGACCGCGGCGCGAATCCGTCCCCCCGCCGGCGGGCGAGGGCTCAGGTCGGTGGATGTGGCCATCGCGACATCCTAAGTATCGGCAACCAGCGTCGGGTGGAGGCCGGAACAGCGTTCCTCAGGCAGGTGGCTCGGGGAGATGGGCGGCGATGTCCCGCCAGCCGTCGACGACGGAGGCGAACCGAGGGGCCCACCCGGTGGTAGCGCGGAGACGGCCATTCGACACCCGATGTGACGCGGTGAGCAGGGTGATGGCCTCCCCGAGGCCGAGTCGGGCGACGAAGTGTGGAAGATGCCGTGGTTCGGGGGCGCCGAGCAGTTCTGCCAGCGAGCCGGTGTACTCGGCCGCGGTGACCGGGCTGTCATCGGTCACGTTGTACACCCCGTCCGGGGCGGTGAGGGCGGCGGAGAGAGCGCCGGCGACATCTTCGACGTGGATGCTGGACACGTAGTTGTCGCCCTTCCCGACGATGGGCACCTTGCGAGCCCTGACCCCTTCGATGTAGTCGGCGGAGGCGCGACCCGGCCCATAGAGGCGGGACAGCCGGAGCGTGACCCCGACCCCGCCTCCTCTCCGGAAACGGTCCACGTGCCCTTCGGCGTCCAGGGCCGACCGGAGGACGACCCAGGCCGGATCGAGCGGAGAGTCCTCGTCGAGCCAGTCGTCCCCGCCGTCGGCGTAGGGGAGGGTGATCGACTGTTGGATGAACCTGCCGACGCCGTGGGTGCGGGCGGCATCGACGAGCAGTCCGGTGGCCTCCGCGCGGAGACGGTCGTTGGTCGCCCACGCCTGGCGCTTGGCCATCTTCTCGATCGGAGGGATGGCGGTGGCGAAGTGGATCACCGTATCGGAACCGGCCACGCCCCGATCGATCGACTCGGTCTCGAAGAGGTCGACCTGTGAGGCCGTTGCCCCGACATCGTCGAGCCATTCGCGGTCTGCCGCGCTTCTGGCCATTGCGGCGACATCGTGGCCGTCGGCGACCAGACGTGGGATCGCCGCCCGGCCCAGGACACCGGTGGCCCCGGTGAAGAAGATCTTCATCGCTCTTCCTTCCTGATCGAGACTCACCCTCTCGACGAGATCTCCCGGCTCGTGGTGGCATCGGGCGAGAAATTTCGGAGTCGACCGTAACCCTCTTTCACCGGGTGGCGTTTACGGGCGTGTGAGAGGGCTGGGAACGAGACAGCAACCAGGAGACAGAACCTTGCGAAACAAACTGATCGTCCTCGCGGCGATAGTCGGTCTGCTCGCCGCCTCGGGTGTGGCCTACGCCGACACCGAGGAAGACACCGGCCAGGAGCCAGACACCACCTTCAACTTCGGATATGACGAGGAGAACGGCGTGTTCGTCTGGGGTGCCTCCGACAGTGATGGTCTCTACGACTGCACCCTGGAGAACGGTGAGCTGCAAGCCACCTACACCCGGGTCGACGACAGCCATCTGCTCGTCGAGGATCTCCAGGACGAAGATGGAACCGTGGAACTTGAGCCCAACGAAGACCACGAGGACTTCGAGGAGGGTCTCGAAGCCGCTGCCTATCCCGGCCCGGATGAAGAGTGCGCCGTCAGCGGTGACTTCGTTGCCGGTCCGGAGGGCCAGATCAACCACGGCATGTTCCTCCGACTGTTCAACCTGATGTACGACGGGCCCGGACGGGGCTGTCTGATCCGGCACATCGCCCAGTCGGACCTCGGCAAGGGCGACCAGCAGGTGAACGAAGACGTCGACACCACCGATGTGGCTGAGGATCCCGAGGACGGCACCATCGAGTTCGAGACCGTGATGACCAAGTGCAACCACGGCCCTGAGACCCTGGTCGAGTCCGAAGACGGCGAGACTGCACGGCCGGCACATGCCGGCCGCCCGGATGACACCGGCCCACCGGCGCATGCAAGCAAGCCCGACAACGTCGGTCCTCCACCGCATGCTGGCGGCAACTCCGACTCCACCCCTGGTCGGACCCCATGACACTCACCGGATAGCTCCCAGTCCGCTGGTGGGTGTGGATGAGAGGGCGGCCTTCAGGCCGCCCTCTCTCGGTGCAGTGGGTCTCAGGGCCGATCGAGCCTCACCCCCGCGCCGGGCCCGGTCACAGCCGAAGTTCTACAGCCCCCGGCACAGCCCCCGCTTGTACGGCGACCAGGCCCACCAGCCCTGCTTCTCCCAGATGCTGGCCGCGACGCGGGTGTTGATCAGCGGGTCGTACAGCTCGGCGCGGCTGATCCCGTAGTGGGGAGCCCAGAGCGAGCCGAGCACCTGGAACAGGCCACGGGCCGACGAGCGCGGGTTGTCGGCATCCGGATCGCCGTTCGACTCGTGGCGGATGAGGCACATCGCAGTCTCGACCTCGCCGGCCGGGAACTGCGACTCGACCAGGGGACGCCAGCGCTCGACGGGTCCGGTGGCCCCGTGGCGGCCGATGGCATCGAGATGGTCGAGGCCGGTGCTGTCACAGACCCCGGGAACCATGAGACAGAGAGTGAGGAGGAAGCTCATCGTCGTCTAGCCCGTTGCGCGCGCGTGCGTGATGGATCGGTCATGGGTGATTCCCTTTCCTGGAGGGTGATCGAACCGGACGGGGTTACCCATCCGTCGAAGTCGGGAACCATGGAGATGGTGATGGTTCCGCTTCGTCGGTGTTAGAGGCTAGGTGCGCGTCCTGGGATAACCCACATCCACATACGGGTTGGGGATGTCGTCACAAACGGCCGATACGGTCCACGAGCAGGTCGTAGAAGCCGTCGGCGTCGATCTGATTCATCACCAGGGCGTTGGGCTCCTTGCCGGTGACACCCCACCAGTCGACCAGGGTCATCCCCTGGGTGGGGCCCGGGGCGGTCTCGACCTCGACCGACACCTCCTTGCCGCCGAACAGCTCTGGTGCGAGGAGGTAGGCGATCACCGTGGGGTCGTGGAGCGGCCCGCCTTCCATGCCGTACTTGCCCTTGTCGTGGCGATCGTAGAAGCCGAGCATCCCCGTCACCGCGTCACCGGCGGGTGTCCCCAGATCGCGGAAGCGTTGCAGGCGCTCCGGGGTGGACAGGGCCTGGTGGGTCACGTCGAGGGGCATCATCACGATTGGGATCCCGCTGGTGAACACCACGTGGGCGGCATGGGGGTCGACGTAGATGTTGAACTCTGCCGCCGGGGTGGTGTTGCCGCCTTCGAAGAACCCGCCGCCCATCATCACCAGCTGGTCGACCTTGTCCGCGATGCGCGGCTCTTTGACCAAGGCCATGCCGATGTTGGTCAGCGGCCCGAGAGTGCAGAGCGTCGTGGGCTCCTCCCGGGACATGAGGAGGTCGACGATGTGATCGACGGCATGGCCCGGCCCGGGATCGATCGTGGGTGGGGGGAGGTCGGCCCCGTCCAGTCCGGTGGGCCCGTGCACGTACTCGGCGGTGACCAGGGCGTTGACCATGGGGCGAATCGATCCCCGATACACCGGGACTTCGGTCCGGCCCGCCAATTCGACCAGCGCCAGGGCGTTGGTGACAGTCAGGTCGAGGGGCACGTTGCCGGCGACGGCGGTGATGGCGAGCACGGCGAGCTCGTCGGGACTGGCCAGGGCGGCGAGCACGGCGACCGCGTCGTCCTGGCCGGGATCGGTGTCGATGATGATCGGTCGGGCGATGGCGGCGATCGTAACTATCTCTTCGACGCCGTCTCCACCTCTGCTGCAGTGGGCATCGCCGACTGGGCTCCGGGGCGGGTAGTGGCGAGGGCGCCGGCCAACACCGCCACGGTCACCGCGCCGACGAGGTCCGTTCCCCGGCTGAGCAAAACTGCCAGAGCGCCGCAGAAGGCGTCCCCGGCCCCGGTGGGATCGACCGGGTCGACCACCGGTGCGGGGACCACAGTGCTCTCTTCCCCATCGACTACCAGGGCCCCGGCGGCGCCGAGTGTGACCACGGTCGCCCCGCCATGGCGAAGGGCTGCGGCCGCCGCGGCAGCGGCCTCTACCGTGACGGGCTCGCCCCGACCGGTGAGCACCCCCAACTCGGAGCGGTTGGGGACCAGGATGTCGACTTCGGCCAGCAGGTCGTCGGGGAGCTCCTGGGCCGGGGCGGGGTTCAGGACGAAGACCCCGGTGGCCATCCTTGCCGCCGCGGACACAGTCTCCAGGGGGATCTCGAGCTGGGCGAGTACGACTCGGGCATTGGCGACCGGTTCGGAGTCGAGGTGCTCCGGATTCAGCTTTGCATTGGCGCCAGGGCTGACCACGATCGTGTTCTCCGCGTTCTCGTCGACGGTGATCATCGCCAGTCCTGAGGGTGTGTCCGGGTCTACGCCTACCCCTGAGACGTCGATTCCCTCGTCCTGGAGCGCGCCGCGCAGGGTCTTCCCGTGCTCGTCTTCGCCCACCCGGCCCATCATGGCCACCCGGGCTCCCAGACGGGCTGCCGCCACCGCCTGATTTGCTCCCTTGCCTCCACCACCGGAGTAGTGACGTCTGCCCAGGACCGTCTCCCCGGGTCGGGGGAGACGGGTGGTGACCACGGTGAGGTCGCGGTTGATCGACCCGATGACGACGATTTCGGCAGCCACGTCCGGAGACGGTAGACCGGCACGCCGCGCCGAAGTCGACGACAGATCTCCTAGCGTGCCGCTGATGCCTCCGGCCAGAACGTCTTCTCGTACCCCGGGCCAGGTCATCGGTGCCTCCCTGACCGGACTCCTCCTCGGTTTGGCGGGAGGAGCCGCCTTCGGGTCCGGGTTGCCAGGTGTGTCGCCCGTCGCCGCCACCGTCGGGGGTGGAGCGACGATGGCTGCGGTGTCGGGCTGGGCGGACGTCACCCGGAGACCGGGTCGTCCCCAACCGCTCTGGGTCCGGATCCTCGCCTCGGTCTTCGTGGCTGCCGCCCTGGGCTGGCTCCTCGAGTTGGCCTTGCCTGACTCGCCTCTCCTCCTGGTCGGGGCCGTGGTGGGAGCTGGGGCGGCAGCCCTGGGTGCCCGTCTCCGCAAGCTGCTGCTCGGGGTGGTGGTCGGTCTGGTCGTCGGCGCCGGCTTCGACTATCTCGCCGGCGACGTCGGGTGGAGCGTCGTCGCCGCGGCCACGGTGGCCGTGTACCGGACCATCGCCGGCGTGATCTATCGGGGGAGAGAGCAGGTTCGCTTCATGGCCGAGCAAGCAGGCATCGACGAGGTCCCGTTCGTGGTCCCGCTCGCCGAGCGACAGGGATACGTGGGTGTCGATTACCTGGCGCGTCATGCCGACGCCACCGGGGCGGTGTTCACGCGCAATCCACCCGATGTCGGCATCGTCGACTCTCTCGACCAGCTCGCCGGCCCCGGATTCGCTCCCGGTGTCACCCATCCGCTCGTGCGCGAGTTCTACGAGCACACCAGCCGGTTCACGATGTCGATCACCCCGAGGTGGAAGCCGTGGATGCGTCTGCCCTACCTGCTCTACCGGGAGACGGTGGCCAAGCCCCTCGGTCAAGCCAACGCCCCGTTCCGGCTCGAGGAGGTGGCTCGTGGCGTGGTCAGCTGGATCGACACCATCGACATCGACGACGACGGGGTCCCCGACTTCAGGGCTTGGGTGCGTGCTTACGAGGACTCCAACGAACCGCTGTTCGTCGGCATCTACACCACGGTGCGCCACGGAGACACCGGCTATGTGAGTGTCGGCTTCCCCCTGCCTTCGGGCAGTTTCACCGCCACCCTGCTTCCCTCACACCTCGAGGGCGACGGATTGGCGCTCAGCAGCCGTCAGGGGGCGTTCCAGGGACACTATCTCTCCGCGATCGCCCCCGACTCTGGAGAGGTCACCGTCGCCAAGTTGGAGGCGTTCGACGAGGAGATCGAGGTGTATGTGGTCGACGGGGCGTTGCTCACCGACCAGCGCTTCTATCTCGGTGGCGTCGAGTTCATGAGCCTTCACTACGAGATCGCTCGACGCTGAGTCCTGCGACTCCGCGCATCGTCGGCGATCAGCCTTCGAGCCAGTCGAAGGCCATCTTCGTGGCGATCCCGACGGCGCGCTCGGAGTCGATGCCGGTCATGATCAGAGTGCCCCGGAAGCCCGGGTTGGTCAGCACCGAGATCACCTTCATCGCCTCCTCGTCGGACACGCGCTCGCCGAGTGCCCTGGTGATCATCGTGGTGACGTTCTCCTCCCACCAGGCGCTGGCCCGAAGCAGGGAAGGGTGATTGGGGCTCTTCTGATAGATCCGGTAGAGGTGGCCCGTCCTCTCGTAGAGGCCGTATAGCTCGAGCACCAGCTTGGTGATGCGGACGTCGAGAGGCTCGTCGGGGTCGATGACATCGGGCAGGGGTGCCTCCATCGACTCGATCCACGAGTCGACCACCTCGTCGGCGAGAGACTCGGGGGTGGGGTAGTGGTAGAGGACGGTGCCCGGGGCTACCTCGGCGCGCCGGGCCACCTCTTGCATCGAGGTGTCGTCGATTCCGAGCTCCTGGTACGCAGACGAGGCGGCGTCGAGGATCCGCTGCTTGGTGGCTTCGACCGAAGCCTGACGTTTTCCCAGTCGATACCGGCGTTTTCCAGTCACGGACATAATTTAATTGCCTTGTTCAGATAAATAAAGTAGTTTCTCTCCTCACGTCACTACGTCGAGGCGAGGAGGCCAGGTGTGACCAAGACAGTGGAAATAGAGGAGAGGGTGGCCCCGCCCCCTTCCGGTACGTCCGGATGGGTGAGGGTGGCCCGGGTGGGGTCGTTTACGATCGGTGTCTGGTCGGTGGCACTCCAGACGCTGGCCGGGGAGATCATCCCTCCGGTGGCCGTCATCGGGGTCGTGTTCACGGTTCTGGCCGTGTTCCTGAAGGGTGAACGACGCCGTCTCGCATTGGTGACTGCGCTGCTCGCCCTGCTGGCGGTGGGTGGCAACCTGCCGATGACGATCGACGAGCTGAGTCATCCGTCGTCTCCGATCGCGTTCCTGCTCACCCTCCTGGTGACGTCGGCCGCGGCCGTCGTGGCGGTGGGGGGACTGGCAGCGTTCTTCGGTTGGGCTCTCGACACCCGTCGGCTGGTCTACTACTCGTGGGGCGGCGTCCTCGCCCTCGGCGTGGTCGTCTCGATGGCGGCCGCCTCCGGAGTCGAATCGGTCGCGCCGAGCCCCGGTGATGTCGAAGTCGTGGCCAGCGGTGTCGAGTTCGACCGCGAGCGGATCGTCGTTTCGGCCGGGGAGACCGGATTCTGGTTGGACAACCAGGACGGGATCCGCCACACCTTCACCATCGAGGAGCTGGACCTGGAGATCGACGCCCCCGGATTCAGCGCCCAGCGCGCCGACTTCGACCTGGCTGCCGGCGAGTACACGGTGATCTGTGTGGTGCCGGGACATGAGAACATGGTCATCGACTTGGTCGTCGAGCCCTGAGCAGGCCATGACCACAGCAGAAGGAGTCGCCCACGGCGCACGTGCGGGGACCAGGGAACAGGTCAGGACCTGGAGCCTCGTCGCCCTCGTCGTCTTCGTCCTGAGCCTCCTCGCCTATGCCGGGTTCACCACCGTGGGCGGGATCTGGTTCACGATCAGCGATGCCCTCGCCCTCGCACTCGCCGCGGCGATGATGCCGGTGGTGATCGGTCTCGACACCCTCGCTCGCCCGGTCGTCGGAAACATCTCCCGGACCGCCCGCTGGGTGGGCCTGGCCGCCATGACGATCGTCATCATCGGCAGCATCGTCCTGCTGACCTCGGAGGTGTCTCACGAGTTCGTCCCCGCCGGTGGGGGGTTGGGGATGCAGTTCGTCGGCTTCGGTCTAGAGGGGGTCTGGTTCCTCATGCTCGCCCGGGTCGGGGGTCGAGCCGGGCTGTTCAGCCGTCGTCTCACCCGGGTGACCTACCTGGTTGGCGCCGGTTTCGTGGTCGGGGCTCTGGGTAGTCCCATGGGACCGAACAGCCCGCTGGTCATGGTCGGGATGACCCTGGCCTTCATCGGATTCATAGCCTGGGTGGTCTTGTTGCGACGGGAGATGGCGGAGGCACGCTGATGGTGTCCGCCCGGGTCTACGACTGGATGTACCGGGTGTGGGCGCCCTGGGACTCGGTGGGGGTGCGCCGGGACCTGGTCGACCTCCTGGAACGGGGCGATGTCGACCCTGACCGCCATCCCCGCTCCATCGACCTGGGTTGTGGGACCGGGGCGAACGTCGTCCACCTGGCGGAGGCCGGGTTCGAAGCCTGGGGGGTCGACTTCTCGGAGATCGCCATCCGCAAGGCGCGGGCCCGTGCCGCCGCGGTCGGGCTCGATGCGCAGTTCGTCGTCGGCGACCTGACGGCTCCCTCGATACCGGGGATCGAAGGCACCTTCGACTTCCTGGTCGACTTCGGGACTCTCGACGACGTGCGCGGCGAGTCTCGTGCAGCCATGGCCGACACCATCACCCGTCTCTCCCGACCCGGATCCAAGTTTCTCGAGTACTGCTTCTACGGAGAGACCGAGGAACTGCCCCTGATCAGCTTCCGGGGAACCTCGAAGCTGAGTCACATCGCTCCCGGAGAGCTGGATGAGTTGTTCGGTGCCCAGTGGGAGATCGAGCCGTTCTCCCGCGACGACGATTGGAGGGTGGCCGCATTCCTGCTCACCAAACGGGCGTGATCGAAGCCGTCACCACCACGAGCGTGAAGCTGTGGGTGAGTTTGGGGCTGGTCGTTTCCGCTATCGGAGGGGTGTTCCACAACGCAGAGGAGTTCCCGGGGATGCAGCTGTGGGCGCCGGAGATGATGAGCATCATCGTCCCCACGATTGCGCTGCTCATCTGGTGGTGGATGCGACCCGGTCGGATGCTGGTGCTCGTCACTGCGGCATGGGTCCTGTTGAGCCTGATCGTGGGCGCCTTTCTCACGGTCTTTCCGCTATCGGTCCTGCCTTTCGAGCCGGAGCAGTCGGTCGAGCACTATCAGGCCCACATGATCTATGTCGCCACCCAAGTGCCGCTCCTCGTCGTGCTCGCCTGGCTGGGTGGGCGGGTTCGAGAAGGCTGACCTCGGGTTCCGGGCCTCAGTCGTCGGCCCACATCTCGCGGAACAGGGGGCTGGTCTCCATCAACTCGACGGCTTTGCCTGCGGCCACGATCCTGCCTCCGTCCATGACCACCACCTGATCTGCCCGCTGCAGGGCGGGTCGGCGATGAGAGACGGCGAGGACCGTGGTGGTCTCGCCACGGGAGAACAGCCCCTCCCACAGCTCGGCCTCCGTTTCGACGTCGAGGGCCGAAGAGAGGTCGTCGAACACCAGGAGTTGTGGTGAGCGCACCAGCATCCTCGCCGCCGCAGACCGTTGCACCTGGCCCCCGGAGAGCCGCACCCCGCGGGGGCCGACCATGGTGTCGAACCCGTCGGACATCGAGGCGACGTCCCGGGTCATGGTGGCGGTCTTCACCGAGCGAAGCAGTGTCTCCTCGTCGGCCTCGTACCCGAGCAGGAGGTTGTCGCGGAGGCTCATCGAGAACAGACGTGGCGTCTGCGGGGTGTAGGCCGCCCGCGGCGGGACCATGAACCCTGCCGGATCGTCGACGACGGCCCCCTTCCAGCGAATCTCACCCTCATCGACGGGGACGAGGCCGAGGATCGCGCGGAGCAGGGTGCTCTTGCCCGAGCCGATCTTCCCGGTGACCACCACGAAACCCCCCTCGGGCACCTCGATGTCGACCTCCTCGATGCCCTTGCCCGAAGACGGGTAGCGATAGGAGAGACCCGTGGCCGAGATCAGCGGTGCGCCATGGTCACTCGTCAGCTCGTCGGCGGCTCGGACACCGATCTGCGATTCCAGCCCGACGTCGGCGGTGAGGTCGCGCCATCCCGCCCCACGCATCAAGTCGACCTGCCGCCGCACCGACACCTCGGCCTGACGCAGCCGGGCCAGGAAGGTTCCGATGAACCATGCCGACTCGGTGACCAACTGCAGCAGATAGACGAAGAGGCTGAACTGGCCGATGGTCAGCCCGGCCGAGTCGCCTGCACCCAGCATGTCCACCGCCAGGATCAGGATCAACCCGGTGCCGATGCTCACCGTGTTGTAGAAGACGGCCTCGATGCCGGCGGTGAAGGTCCGGTCGCGCACCATCATCGTCTTGCGCTCGTCGTTGAGCGCCTCGAAGTGGGCCAGCATGGGCCGCTCCGCGTCGGCGACCTTCACCGACTGGACCGAGGACAGGGTCTCGCCGAGGAACCCGGTGATCGCCTCGGTGGCGTCGCGCGCCGCGCGCCGGTAGCGGCGGATCCGGGCCCCGAGGCGGCTGGTAACCGCGATCACCACCAAGATCGGGGTGAACACCACCGCGGTGATCAGCGGATCGATGGCGACCAGGATCAGCACCGCCACCGTGCTCGACACGATCGACCCGATGAGGTCGACGGTGAAGTCGTAGGCCTCGACGGCATGGTTGACGTCGTCGCGGAACCGGCTCACCACTTCGCCCGGCGTCTCGGAGACCGGTTGGGCACCGGGCAGCGTGTAGAGCCAGCGCAACATCGAGCGGCGCATCCCGGACCCGGCCCGGAACAGCAGGGAGCTGTGGAGGCGCATGGCGAGGAGGACGAACCCGATCCGGACGATCACATACGCCCAGAGCGCGGCCACGAGCGTGGGCAGGTTCCACCCGGCGGTGCCGGAGAGACTGTCGAAGAATGCGGCGGCGATGAGCCCGACGGCGAGTGGCATCGTCCAGATCGAGATCCAGGCGAGGGCGCTGGTGACGTAGTGGCCGGGCGAGTTGGCAACCAGCCTCGCCACGACCCGCCAGATCGGGATCTCCCTGGTGCTCATGCCAGTACCTCCTCCATCCCGGTGGCCAGGAGGCGGTAGAATCGGGACCCGGGATCGGCGACCAGCTTGGTTCGCTCACCGAACTCGACGACCCTGCCTTCGTCGAGGACCAAGATGTCGTCGCTGCGGGTGACGGTGTGCAGGCGGTGGGCGATGATGATCCCGGTGCGGTCCTCCAGCAGGTGGTCGACGGCACGCTCGATGAGCACCTCGGTGGCGGGGTCGAGCCGGGATGACGCCTCGTCGAGAACCACGATGGAGGGGTTGGCCAGGAAGATCCGGGTGAAGGCGAGGAGCTGTCCCTGTCCCGCCGAGAGCCCGCCACTTCCCGACTCGAGCATCGTGTCCAGCCCGTCCGGCATGGATTCGAGCCATTCGCGCAGCTCGAGCCGCTCGATCACCTGATGGAGGCGCTCATCGGGGATGCTCCGGTCGAAGAAGGTGAGGTTGTCGCGCACCGTCGCCCGGAACAGCTGCACGTCCTGGGTCACCATCCCCACCCGGGCCCGGAGCTCGTCGAGAGGGGCGTCCCATGTGGCCACCCCGCCCACCCTGATCTCGCCCTCCTGGGGCTCGTAGAGACGGGTGAGGAGACGGGCGACGGTCGACTTGCCCGAACCGGTGCGTCCCAGGAGACCGACCACCCGACCCGGTGCGATGGAGAAGGAGACGTCGTGGAGCACCGGCTCGCCGGGTTCGTCGGAGTCGTGGTAGGCGAACGAGACCTGGTCGAACTCCACCGACAGCGGCCCTTCGGGGATGTGGTGGTCCCCGGCTGGTCGGAGCCGGTTTTCTATAGCCAGCAACTCCTCGACACGGGCGATCGCGGCTCCTGCCTTCTGCAGGTCCTCGAGCTGGGAGCGGATCTGCTCGATGGGGCGACGGGT
The DNA here is from genome assembly GCA_964645875.1 of uncultured Acidimicrobiaceae bacterium. Classification (GTDB taxonomy): domain Bacteria; phylum Actinomycetota; class Acidimicrobiia; order Spongiisociales; family ZC4RG35; genus JANQRA01. The sequence continues at coordinate 41,147 of CAZYCX010000001.1, read as the reverse complement.
CATCTCGGTGTAGTGGAACACCAGGTAGACCGACCCGATGGTGATGGTGCCGATGCCGAACAGCCATCCTCCGGCGACGAACACGATGGAGGTGGACAGGCCGTAGAGGACGAGGCTGGTCGACCAGAGGATGGCGAATCCCATCCAGGCCCGCACCTCCAGGGGGAGCCACCGTCGCAGCATGTCGGCGAACCGCTCCTGCATGTACCCGGCGGCGCCGTTGGCTCTGATGTCCTCGGTGCCCTCCACCTGCTCGCCGACGAATCCGTAGGTTTCCGCCGCGGCGGCGCGCACCGACTTCCACCAGGGGACCGCCACCTCGTGGAGCCGGGTCATGGCGAAGATCGATAGCGCGGTGAATCCGGCGATGGCGGCGCCGATGAGCCAGCTCTCCAGGGTGAGCAGGATCAGGATCCCGACGATGAGGGTCCCGTTGCCGATGACCTTCAAGGTCATCGCCGAGAAGAAGTTGGACAGGTTGGTGACGTCTCCGTCGATCCGCTCGATCAGTTCCCCGGCCGAGTGTGACTTGTGGAATCCCATGTCGAGATGGACCACATGGTCGGCGAGATCGGCACGCAGGCTGTTGGTGGCCCTCCAGCCCACGTCTTCGGCGATGTAGGTTGCCCACACCGCCATGCCCTGCTGGGTCACCGCGATCACCATGAACCAGGCCGCGATCGGCACTAGCACCGGAGATCCCAGCCCTGCGATGGCGCCGTCGATGAATCGCTTGATCAGCTGTGGCCCGATCAGCTGCAGGCCGATGTCGGCGAGCACGACCGCTCCGAGGAGACCCATGCGCTTGCGCAGAGGCCGGAGGTATTGGCTCAGCAGTCTGAGATAGCGGCGTACGGGGATCATTGGTTCACCTGGACGGGGACGGCCGAAACGGGACGGGTCAGAGGCACGCGTGGTCGGCTAGCGCCCGCGGGCTCGCCTCGTACTCAAAGAGGGGACCGGGTGCGGTTGGGGGCCGGTGCCGATCCACGGCTCGAGATTCTCATGACGATCATCGACACACGTCCTTTCTCCGCGCCCCGGGACGTTAACCGGCCCGGTGGAGAGCTGGCGGAGGATTATCGGCTCCGCCGTGGAGTCCCGTCCCCGTGCCGGCTCAATCCGAGTAGCGTTGACTCTTGCCGAGATGAGACTCTGGTTCGCTGACGACGTGGTAACGCATCGGACGGGCTCTGAGGCGAGGAAGGGCCTCGCCTCTGCTCGCACTCTCGTACGCCGCCATCTCTCCTACCTCTGCTATGTGCTCGCCATGGTCGGCGTGCCCGCGGTGGTCATCGTCTCCACCGGGGGACCGGAGACGGTCGGCTTCTGGATCGTTTCGCTGGTGTGGCTTGCCGCGGTGGCCTACGGAGCGGTGATAGCGGTCTTCGTCGCCTTCCTGGTTCTGTCTCCTCTCTTGTTTGTGATCGATCGGATGATCCCGACGGATACCGGCTCGGTCGTGAGCAGGATGGCGCGCGTGTTGGTCGTCGGACTGGCAGTGGCTGCGTTCATCGGCGCCGCTCAACTGGGAGACGGCTCCGGAGTTCGTCTCCCGGTGCCGTCGCCGACTCTGGGAGCGTTGATGGTGATCTCGGTGGCGGCGGTCAGCGTCCACTGGCTGTGGTCGACGGCCGGCAGGCTCAAACCGGTGAAACACCACACCCCCTACACCCGGCGCCACTCGGTCACTGAGCCGGACGAGGAGTACTGGTCCGATCGATATGTCGTCGGCTGGCGGTCATGGAACTGGGACGGGTCGGCACTGCGTGGAGTCTATGCCCTATGGCCCTCCACCGAGTTCGAGGCCGGCTGTCGGCACTGCGAGAAGGTCCCCTCCTGGGATCACGTGTGTGGGATCTACGCGGGGAAGACCCCCGACGATGTCCACGCCTTCTACAGCGGATCGTCCATCGTCGGCCAGGTGGAGATGTGGGGCGATGTCATCGAGCACGAACACGGCTATAGGGCGTCTCATGCCCGGATCACCGCTCTCTGGGTGGGCGACCCCCGACGGGCCGATCGAATTCGCGCCGCCTACCCGTCGCTGGCGGTCTCGGTGGGGAGCCCTCACCTCGGCCAGGAGGTGGCTTGATGGCGGACATCGGCAAACCCACCCGCAAGATCCGCATCGAGCCCGAGCCCAGACCTGATCCAGAGCCCGGGAGGGAGCCCGAGCGGGAGCAACCCGAGAAGAAGCCCGCTCAGGCGGTCCAGTCGAAGACGGCCTCGCCGACGGTGAGGTAGACCCACCACACCGCGGCGGCGGCCACGGCGACGATGGGTGTCCATACCCGACTCCTGCGGAACACGACGACCAGGACGTAGATACCGGCCAGCCAGATCGCCCAGAGGATGAAGAGCCAGGGGCCGGGCACCATCAGCCCGCTGCTCAGGTAGAGAAAACCGACGACGAGATAGAGGCCGATGCCGACGATCCCGCTGATGGTGGCGACGGGGCTGTGGCTGACGGTCGACCGATCCTGCATGATCGCCGGAAAGGTAGCCGTTGGTGGCAACCCGGCGTGGTCCTGCACGGGCTTCACTGCCACTCTGATCGGCATGTCAACGCGCAAGGCGCTCTTGTATCGCCTCGGTATCGCCTCGTGGGCGGCTCGGGCACAAGGGTCGAAGGTCCTTTGTGGTTTCCGGGCGGGCATCAGGGCCGCGCTCCCGATTCGCAGGCGTAACATGGTTTCCTTCCGCCGACTTCGGGTATCAGCGCTCCGTGGAAGTCATCAACGATCGTTACCAGCTCCTCGAGGTCATCGCCTCGGGGGGCATGGCCACCGTCTGGAGGGCCCGGGACATCCGTCTCGACCGTCTGGTGGCGGTGAAGCGGCCCCATCCCGGCCCGCCGGGTGACGATTCGGCGGCACGTCTCAGCCGGGAAGCCCGGGCTGCCGCCTCGCTCAACCATCCCAACCTGATCACGGTGTACGACTTCGGGACGGATGAGACCGGCCCCTACCTGGTGATGGAGCTGGTCGACGGCCCCACGCTGCAGGACATGGCAGGACGGCTCGAGAGTGCCGAGGTGATCGACATGGGGGCACGGCTCGCCGACGCACTGGCCACAATCCATGCCGCCGGGGTCGTCCACCGTGACGTCAAGCCGGCCAACGTGATCATGTCCGAGCGCGGCCCGCTGCTCACCGACTTCGGGATCGCCACCGACCCCGATGCCACCGCTGAGCTGACCCAGCCGGGCATGGTGGTGGCGACACCGTCGTATGCGGCACCGGAGGTGCTCGGGGGTGAGGCGCCGACCCCGGCGTCAGACGTCTACTCCCTGGGTGTGGTCATCGACGAGCTGATCCGCAAGACCGGAGCCACCCTGGAGGAATCGGTCGACCGGGCCGTCGCTAGCGCCGTAGCCGACTCACCGTCGGCCCGTCCCGACGCCGCCGGCCTCGCCGACGTCCTCGCCCGTGCCGTACCCACCGTGTCGACTCCCGTCCCTTCCGAGGGGACGACGATGATCCTCGAGACCACACCCTCGTCGCCTCCCGCCTCCGCGTCCTCCGACGACGAAGATCGGAAGACACCGGCGTGGGTGTGGGTCGCCGGGATCCTGGTGTTGGCAGCCACGGGTCTCACCGTGCTCGGTCTCGCCATGTCCGGCGACGACCCGCCGGCCGACGCCGCCATCGTGCCCACCACCGTGGTCGCCGAGGACTCGACGACCACGTCTTCCACCACCACGATGATCACCCCCACGACCCTGTCCTCGCTGGATGCCCGGATCACCGGGGCCCGCAACGAACTGGAGTCGGTGCTCTCCAGCCCGCCGCGCTCGGACGTCAAACCACGCGAGGTGGAGGACGTGATGAAGAAGGTCGACGAGGGCATAGAGGCGGCTAGGGAAGGCGACATGGACGAGGCCGAGGACAAGCTGGAGGAAGTCGAAGACCACCTCGACGACGAGCTGAGTGGAGACCGTCTCGACGACGCCCGGGCCGCCCTCTACGAGTTGGCCGACCTGCTCGGGGTCGAGCTCGATGGTGATGATGATGATGACGACTGACGTTCCCCACCTCACGGCAGGACTGCCCTACGATGGGCAGAGGCTGCCATGTCGAACTATCCGCTGCTCTTCGTCGAGAGACTCACCGAGCACGACCTCGAGGTGCTCTCCTCGCTGGATGACCCGGCGTCGGACGTCGACGATCTCCGTTCCCGGCTCGACCGCGAGCCCGAGGCGCTCGAGGGGATGCTGGCCCACCCCCGTCTATACGAGCTGATCTACGAGACCCCCGAGACCGGGATGATCGCCGGTCTCAGCCCCCTGCTGGCTTTCGCGGTTCTGGTGCACAGGGCGATGAGTGACCTGGGTGCGGCGTCATACGTGCCGGAGTGGGTCGGGGCGGGGGAGCGTTTGCCGGTCTTCGACGTCGAGAGCCTGCGCGATTTCATCGACGACATCACCCGCCGCTATCTGATGAGCGAGTTCCTCAGCTCTTTCACCAGGGTCGCCAGCGGATCGGTGTGGGTGAAGACCGACCGCGGCTACCGGCGTCGTCGCTACAGCGAACTCGACCCCGTGGGTCTCGCCGAGATGGTGGAGAGTCTTCCCTCGGGGCGGCGTGCCGCCGGGTATCGCCGTCTCGGTGACGTGGCTCTCTTCCACACCGGGATCTTCCCCGACCACACCGCACGCCATCCGATCAGTGCCATGCGTCAGGCCCGGCTGGCCACTCTGGCCGGGGTCGATCTCGACGATCTGATCGGCGTCGACTACCTCCAGTTCCTCGAACGGGTGGGAAGCGTCTGTTACGACCGGGCGGCCAACGAAGCGGCGCTGCCCTCTCAGCTCCACCTGCCGCTCGAGGACATGGCCGCCAACTTCACCCGGGCCCGCCGGTTCCTCAACTATCTGGCCGACCACTATCTGCACCGTCTCGAGACCGGCCTGATGAACCCGGTCTCCTGACCCCCCCAAACCGCGAACCCTGGGTTGCAGGCCCCGCGCAAGCGTTGCTCCAGCGCCCTGAGAACGCGCCCTGGCTGGTCGAGGCCTTGTAGTTCAAGCCTCGGGCGGAGCCCCGCTGAGGAGGAGGTGCAGGTTCGCTTTCAGGGCGTCGATCACCCGGGCGTGGGTCATATCGGGGGGCGTGCCCGCCGGGAGTGAGCTCAGCTCCAAGGAGATGAGCTCGACCAGTCGCTCGGTTCGGGCTCCGAACGGTCCCGGAGCGGGGGAGATGCGGAGCGAGGCGAAGGCGATCAGCACCTCTACCGCGAGGATCTCCATGAGGATCCCCACGATCTCGTCCGTCCCCCAGAGAACCTCGGCCGCGTTGGTGGCATGATCCTCGACCGACAGGTCGAGGGTCGGGATGTCGAGGCTGACCGGCTGGGCCAGCTTCTTCAGCCGGGTATAGCGGGCCGCGACCGGATAGCGCAGCGCCAGACCAGCGAGAAACGCCGGGGTGCCGTCGTCGAGGGACGGCCCCTGAGACTCATCCCCACCGAAGCCCTCACCCATCGAGGAGACGACGGTGTCCCACAGTTGACCGCATCTTCGCTCCGACAGCATTGCTACATGAGCCAGCGCCAGATTGAGCGACTCGGCCGACAACGCCAGGTTCATGACGGAGAAGTTCCCGTTGGAGAGCACACGCTCCGACTCGACGTCCACCAGGGGGTTGTCTGCGCGGGCGTTCAGTTCCCTGGCCAGGTCGCCCGCTACCGCCGAGAGCACGTCGCGGCAGGCCCCGTGGACCTGGGGCACGACGCGGAAGCTGATCGGGTCCTGCACCGAAGCTGCGGTCGGGTCTACCCGCGAGCTGCCTGCCAACGCTTGGCGCAGGTTCTGGGACGTCTCCACCTGCCCCGCGCTGCCGCGGGCTCCAGCCACGGCCGGGTCGAACAGGGACGGGTTTGCTTCGATCGCCTCCAGCGAGCTCGCTGCCACCAGGTCGGCGAGGGCCAGGAGATCGCTCACCCTCCTCCACAGTGAGATCCCGTGCCCGACCGTCAAGGCATTCGACGACATCACGGCGAGAGCGTCTTTCGGCTGCAGGCGGACCGGGGTGAGACCCGCCCCATGGAGTGCGTCGGCTGCCTGGGCCCTCTCTCCATTCCAGTCGACCTCGCCTCTTCCGATCAGGGCCCGGCCCAGGAGGGCGAGTTGTCCCAGGTCCCCCGCTCCCACCGAGCCGGAGCGGGGGATCACGGGGTGGATCCGGTTGTTGAGGATGGCCTCGAGGGCACGGGCAAGATCTACCGAGACCCCGGCTCCACCGCGGGCGAAACCGTTGAGACGGGCCACCATCCCGGCGCGGACCAGCTCGGCCGGTAATGGCTCGCCCACCGCACCCAGATGCATCTCGATGAGGATCGGCTGCATCGCCTCCAGCGCCGCGGGCGGTAGCCGCTGGTCGCGGGCGTGGCCGACCCCGGTGGTAACTCCGTAGATGGCTTCACCGCGCTCGATGGCGGCGTCGACGACGGCACGGCTCCGACTGATCAGATCGATGGCCTCGTCGGTGAGCTCGACCCGGGCGCCGTCGGCCACTGCCAGGACCTCGTCGAGGGTCATCGGCTCCTGAGAGATCCTGACGTGCTCTTGTCCGATGTCTCCTCACCTCATCGGTGCTCGGCGACGGAAGCTAGCAACCCGCCGACGTCGAGGCTGGTCCGCGGCTCAGAAGATGTCGAGCATCTCCCCGGGCCCACGGGCGGAGCGGATCCCATAGTCGGACCAGCAGTTGTTCATCGAGGCGTGGATGGTGTCGGCACTCGCAGACATCGTCTCAATACGGGCACTCACTCCTCCAGCTCGTTCTTCGAGTAGTCGTACCGCTCGACCGCGAAGAGCATGGGGCTGATCGTCTTCACTCCCCCTGATAGGTGCCGAAAGACCAGAGGACTCCTTCCGGGTCCCGCACCGTGAACCCCCTCGATCCGTAGTCCTCGTCCTTCAACTCGTAGATCACCTCGGCCCCCGCCGCGGTGGCGCGGGCGTATAGAGCATCGGGGTCGTCGCAGACCACATACACCGCATCGTTCCCCGGCTGACGCTCCCCGAACGAGGAGCCGTCCTTGCCGGCAGATCCGAACATGATGCCGGGGCCGTCGGGCCAGCGCATCTCACCGTGCTCGATGATCGATGGGTCGTCTTCACGCGCGATGATCACGGTTTCCACCATGCCGAAGACGTCCTGGAGGAACGCCATCTCGGCGCGGGCGTCGCGAAAGGTCAGTACCGGCCAGACGGCCGAGGGCACGTTGTCGCTCATAGGCCCAGTATCGGCTTCAGGAGTCCAATCCGTCTTGGACGATTGGAAGATCCCCGGCGACCATCTCGGCCGGCGAGCAGCCGGCGATCGAGGCGAAGTCGCGGTACATGTGCGCCTGGTCGTAGTAGCCGCAGGACACCGCCACCTCCGAGAAGTCGGGTGACGACGTCCGCAGCAGCATGCCTGCTGCCCGGTCGAAGCGGATCAGTCGCGCTGCCTGCTTGGGGCCGACGCCGAACTCCTGGCGGAAGCGAAGACGCAGATGCTGTCTGCTGTATCCGACCTCGGTGGCCAGCTCGGACACCGGAATCCGCCCCCCGGTGCGGACCAGGGTGGCCCAAGCCCGGGTCAGCTCGGGAGACACATTGCGTTCGCTCAACAGACCGGACAACACACGGTCACAGGCGGAGAACCTCGCCTCCCAGTCACCGGTGTCGTGGAGCCGCTCCCACAGCTCACGCCCGTCGCGGCCCGTCACCTCGTCGACTTCGACGGTGAGGTCGAACAGCTCGGCGGCGGGAAGCCCGACCAGGGCGCGGCTGCCGATGGGAGAGAGCTGGACAGCGACACCCTCCTGATTGCCGTCGTGGGCGATCAGCGCGGGAGTGTCGTGGAGTCCTCCCAGCACGGAGCGATATCGCCGGGGCGGGTTTCGTCGGTTCGTCTGAGCGACGACGTCGATGGTCCGGTCGATGCTGAAGATGAGGGTCATGTTCTGCGAGGGGAGACCCCGGTGCAACCCCGGCGGATGGCCGAGCAGGCGATACCCGATGTACTTGGTCACATAGGGACGGAGTGGGCGAGCGGGAGCCCTGGTGACCCATTGCGATGTGGTCATGAGAGGGCCCAGGCTATCGACCTGCTCGTGGACTCCCGTCGGCGTTTGGGGCCGGGGCACTCCCGCGGCTCAGAAGATGTCGAGCAACTCCCCGAGGCCCCGGGCGGAGCGGATCCCGTAGTCGGAATAGCAGTTGTTCATCAGGGCGTGGACGGTGTCGGCGCTCTCCGCCATGGTCTCGATGCGGGGCACCCATTCGGCGAGCTCCTCCGTGCTGTAGTCGTACTTGAATCGCTCGGCGGCGGTGATCCCCTTCTTCTCCCAGTTCTCGACGTTGCGACCGTGGAAGCGGACCTCGGCGACGGGTGCGGTCACCGCCACCACCGGGGGCACCGAGCTTGCGAACCCCTGGGGCTCGTCGACACAGACGTAGGCCAAGGAGTGACGCTCGAGGAAGTCGAGGGTGTCGGTCATGTTCTCCTCGTCGAGCCAGCGCCCGTTGCGGAACTCCACGGCGAGCTGGAAGTCCTCGAGTTGGGCCGCCACCCACTTCAAGTATCCGAACGAGCCGCGGGTCGGGTAGACGTAGGGAGGGAACTGGAAGAGGACCACACCGAGCTTGCCCGCCGAATGCAGCGGCATGAGAGCCGTCCGGAACGCCTGGGTGGCCTCGGCCTGGAGATTCCGGGAGAGATCGCGCATGTACACGTTGCGCTTGTCCTTCGCCTCCGGGGGAAGCTTCTCCCGGAAGTCCTTCCACAGTGACTTCGGAGGAGTGGGGTGCTGGGTGAGGAGACGGAACGCCTTGATGTCGAAGGTGAACTCGGGAGGGGTCCGCTCCACCCACAGTCCCGCCACCCGCTCCGAAGGCGGTGCGTAGTAGGTGGAGTCGACCTCGACGATGGGGAAGTGCTCGGCGTAGAACACCAGCCGCTCCTCGGCGGTCATGTCGGTGTCGGGGTAGAACGATGTGTTGTCGGTGAGGGTGGGATCGGTCCACGAGCAGGTCCCGATCTTGATCTGGGCGGTCACCAACCCAAGCCTACGGGGTGATGCGGACAGGATCGGTCCTGGTCTGTGGACGGTTTGAAGGTCGACTGACCCGGGTACCCCGACCCATCGCCCCAGCCAAGAGAGATCTCATGATGAACGCATCCCCCTCACTTCGGCGCAGCATCCAGACCGTGATGAAGCGCCTGGCACGTATCGCAGCGGCTCTCGACTCAGAGGGCCTCGAGGACCAGGCGAAAAGTCTCGAAACCACGATCGCCGACCTCCACTGGCAGTGCGAGGAGCTCGACCATCTCGAACCGGTGGCCGCGAATGCACCGGAGACGCACAGAATCCGGATAGCGAGACTGGTGCCGACCACGATGACCGACCCCTCTCAGTCCCGCTCGTCGTCGTTGCGGTCGGGTAGCGCCGGGTAGTCGTTTGGATAGAGCCCGGCGACGAAGGCGTACATGGTGTCGCCGGAGCGGGGAAGCCGGCCGAATTCCTGAACGAGGTCGATGACGCGCTCCCAGAACTCCCCGGCTCTCTCTCCGGGAATGCGCGCCCGCCTCAGGACGGCCCGAAGTCGGTCGGCCTCGTGCGCCGGCCGCGAGTTCGCCGCCGCCACGGCGAGGAGATTCGGCAGCTCGGCCGCCAGTTCGGGGTCGATCTGGCCGACTTGGAAGACGCGTGCGGTCCGCCCGTAGAAACGCTCCTCGATGGCACGGACCTTCCTGGTCCTCACCACTTTGAGCATCCCCGCCTCGACCAGGACTCCCACGTGGTAAGCCACCGTGCTGGGAGGGCGACCGATGGCCTCGGCCAACTCGTTGATGGTCGCCGCCCGGTCGAGGACGAGGTCGAGGACCCGGCTGCGCACCCGGTGGCCCATGGCCCGCAGCTCCTTGGGGGAGGTGACGACCCGCAGGTCGTCCAGGTCGTAATCGGGAATCTTCTCAATGCTCGACATTTTTCGATCGTTCCGGTATGTTTCTCCATCTAATGATCGAGAAAAGTCGATCGTAGCTGATACGAAAGGGAGTCCCATGGACATCATCCTCATACCAGGCCTGTGGCTCGATGCCTCTTCGTGGGAGGAGGTGATACCGCATCTGGAGGAAGCCGGCCACCGTGCCCACCCCATCACCCTCCCGGGGATGGAGTCACGGGACTTCGACCGCTCCGGTGTGACCCGAGCCGACCATGTCGATGCCATCGTGTCGGCCATCGACTCGGCCGACGGACCGGTGGTGGTGGTGGGCCACTCGATGGGCGCTGGCCTCGCCTACGCCGCCCTCGACGCCCGGCCCGACCGGGTTGCTCACGCCATCTACATCGGCGGCTTTCCCGACGCCGACGGCTCCGCTTCCGAGTTCCCCTCGGAGAACGGTGAGATTCCCCTCTTCGAGTGGTCTGATTTCGACGCCGCAGACCTGAGAGATCTCGACGAGGCGGCGCGGGCCGAGTTCAGGGAGCGGGCCATCCCCTCGCCGGCGCGGGCGGTCAGCGACCCCCAGCGTCTCTCCGATCAACGTCGCTACGACGTGCCGGCCACGGTGGTCTGCCCTGAGTTCGACGCACAGACTCTGAAGGAGTGGATCGACGCCGACCTCGAGCCGGTGCGCGAGCTCAAGGAGATCCGAGAGGTCAGCTTCGTCGATCTCCCCACCGGCCACTGGCCCCAATTCACCAAGCCGGAGGAGTTGGCGAAGGTCATCCTCGACGTCATCGGCTCGGACTCATGAGCAGTCCGGTGAGCCCGGCACGGTTCCACCGTGCCTGAGGGCCGGGACTGACGGGGTCGGGGGCAGCGCCGGGAGGCATGAGCCCCCGGCGGCCGTAAGCTGACGCCGCGATGACAGACCTCGAGTTGGCCCCGCCCGAAGGCGGGCTCACCGCCGCCGAGGTCCGGGAGCGGATCGGGGCGGGCCAGGTCAACAGGGTGACCGAGACCCCGAGCCGAACCACCGGCGAGATCATCCGCGCCAACGTCTTCACCCGGTTCAACTTCCTCCTCGGCGCCCTGCTCCTCGTGGTCCTGATCGTCCTCCGTGAGCCCCGTGACGCCCTGTTCGGCATCGTCCTGGTGACCAACTCGGCCATCGGCATCGTCCAGGAGCTCAGGGCCAAGCGAACCCTCGACCGGCTCGAGGTGGTGGCCGCCCCCAAGGTGAGAGTGGTCCGATCCGGGAGGGTTCTCGAGCAGCCCGTCGACCAGGTGGTGGTCGACGACCTCATCGAGCTTCGCTCCGGCGACCAACTGGTGGTCGACGGAGAAACTGTCTCTTCGTCCGGTCTGGAGATCGACGAGTCGCTGCTGACCGGGGAGTCCGACCCGGTTCACAAGGAGCCCGGCGACGAGTGCCTGTCGGGGAGCTTCGTCGCCGCCGGCTCGGGCCGGTACCGGGTCACCCGGGTCGGTGACGACGCCTACGCGGCTCGTCTCGCTCGCGCCGCCAAACGCTTCACCCTGGTTCGTTCCGAGCTCCGCGACGGCATCGACCTGATCCTGGGCATCGTCAGCTGGGTGGTGGTCCCGATCGGCGTGCTCGTGGTGTGGAGTGTGACGCGGGGAGGGGGCACCTTCACCGAAGGGCTGGGGGGAGCGGTCGCCGCCGGGGTGGCCATGGTACCCCAGGGGCTGGTCCTGCTCGCCTCCATCGCGTTCGCCGTCGGCGTCATCCGACTCGGCCGGCGCAACGTCCTCGTCCAGGAGCTGCCTGCCATCGAAGGGCTGGCTCGGGTGGACACAGTCTGCTTCGACAAGACCGGCACCCTCACCGAGGGCCATCTCGCCGTCGAGAAGTTGATCCTCCTCTCCGAACTAGATCCCCAGCCGGCGCTCGCCGCCCTGGCGGCGGCGGAGATCCACCCCAATGTGACCATGGCTGCGATCGGAGCCGCCTACCCCGACGACCCCGGGTGGGGGGTACAGACCTCGGTGCCTTTCTCGTCGGCCCGGAAATGGAGCGGTGTCACCTTCTTCGGCGGGGAGACCTGGGTGCTCGGCGCCCCCGACGTGGTCGCCCCGGTCGACGAGCAGGTCAAGCAGGTGGTCGCCGAAGTGGCCGCCGACGGGGCCCGTGCCGTCCTGGTTGCCTGGAGCCCGAGCCCGCTCGAGGGCAGCGCCCTGCCCCGCGACCTGGAGCCCGCCGGGGTGGTGGTCCTCGCCGATCAGGTGCGCTCCGACGCCGCCGAGACGCTTCGCTACTTCGTCGAACAGGGCGTGAGGGTCAAGGTGATCTCGGGGGATCACCCCGACACGGTGGCGGCGGTGGCCGGCCAGGTGGGAATCGAGGGTTGGGACCACCCGGTAGACGCCAAGCTCCTCCCCAAGGATCCCGAGGAGCTGGCCCAACTCATGGAGACCCGCAATGTGTTTGGCCGGGTCGACCCGGCGCAGAAGCGGGCAATGGTGCAGGCGCTTCAGTCCCGCGGCCACGTGGTGGCGATGACCGGGGACGGAGTCAACGACGTCCTGGCGTTGAAGGACTCCGACATCGGGATCGCCATCGGCGGTGGCGCCCCGGCATCACGAGCTGTTGCCCAGCTGGTGTTGATCGACGGTCTCTTCTCCACCCTCCCCGAGATCGTGGGGGAGGGGCGGAGGGTCACCTCCAACATCGAGCGGGTCGCCAACCTCTTCATCACCTCGGCGGTCTATGCCCTCGGACTGTCCCTGGCGATCGTCCTCTCCAGTCTCCCGTTCCCCTTCCTGCCCCGACACCTCACTCTCGTCGGCAGCCTGACTGTCGGCATCCCGGCGTTCTTCCTCGCCCTGGCACCCTCACGGCGACGGGCCCGGCCCGGGTTCGTGACCCGGGTGTTGAAGTTCGCCATCCCCACCGGTGCGGTGGCCACCCTGGCCACTTTCGCCGGCTACTGGCTCTCCGACCTGGAGGGCTCGACCATCGACGAGTCGCGCACCACCGCCACCTTGATCCTCGCCGCCATCGGGCTCTTCGCCCTGGGGATCGTGTCCCGTCCCCTGGTGCCATGGAAGAAAGGCCTCATCGGCACCATGGCCGCCCTGCTCGTCGTTGCGATGTCGACACCTGCCCTGCGCGACTTCTTCGCCCTAGACCTGCCCCGGGCGGTGGTGCTGCTCTCGGCGGTGGGGATCGTGGCGATCACCGGGCTGGTGATGGTCTTCGCCCTGCGCGCCGTGGGCTGGGCGAAGCTGGTCGACGAGTTGTTCCGTGATGTGCCGGCGAACGAGCCCAATGCCTGGCGTCTGCTGACCAGACGGATGGTGGAGCGCTCCGGCTGGGAACGGTCGTTTCCCAGCACCACCGAGATGCAGCAGGTGACCCCGCCGTCGGAGGAACGGGAACTGAATTAGGGGGCGAGCAAGTCGGCATGGCGCTCCAGCCCGGCCACGACCGCCTCGACGTCCTCAGCCGAGTTGTAGCAGTGCCACGAGAGCCTGATGTTGCCGTCCCGGGGAGTGGTCAGGATGCCCTCTTGCTCGAGGACGGCGACCATCGCCCGTTCATCGTCGACAGGCACCGCGATCATCGGGCCTCTCCGTGCCGGGTCGCGAGGGGTCACCATTTTCGCTCCGATCCGGTCGAGGCCCTCGATCAACTGTGTGGTGAGCGCGGAAACGTGCTGCTCGGTCCGGCCGATGCCGATCTCCTCCATGAGATCCATCCCGGCGACGCCTGCGTAGATGCTGGGAACGGGTGGTGTCCCACTCTCGAACTTCGTGGCCGTCGATGACGGCGAGTAGTCATAGATATCCATCTCGAAGATGTTCTCGTCGGCGAACCACCCCGTCTGAGTGGGTGTGATGCTCGGCAGCAGATCGGCCCGGCAATAGAGGAACGCGAGCCCTGCTGAGCCCAGCAGATACTTGAGGGTGCCGCCGACGACGAAGTCCGCGTCGAGCTCACGGACGTCGATGGGAATCGCGCCCACCGCCTGGAAGGAGTCGAGCAGCACGAGAGCTCCGGCCTCGTGGGCGAGGTCGATGACCGTTTTCACGTCCGTCTTGGAACCGTTGCGGAAGCAGACATGGGTTATCGCCACCAGTGCCGTTTCCTCGTCGATCGTCTCGGCCAGACGCTCGAGGGGTATGGTCACGTCGTCAGCCGCCGGGACATGCTCCACTTTCATGCCCACCAGCTCCTGGGCATGGAGGTTCTGTCCGATGGTCGGAAACTCGAAGTCGCTCATCACGATCTTGTTTCGCCCGTCGTGTTGTCGGAGCCCGCTCAGCAGCGAGCTCACCCCAGCCGATACGGAGGTGGTCACGGCGATCTCGTCGGTGGAGGCGTTGAGTAGGTGGGCAAACCGGGAACGGGCGGCGTCGGCCAACTCGACCCACAGATCCCAGGGAGCGCCCCTCTCGTCCCAGTCGCTCAGATAGCGCTGATAGGCCGCCCGAACGTCGACGGAGAGCGCCCCTTGGGAGCAGCTGTTGGTGTACACGGCCTGCCGCAACAGCGGGAAGCGATCACGTATCGAGTGGGGGAGGTCTGTGCTTACTGCGTCGGCGGTTGTTTGCATCAGCGCCCAAGATAGGCCTTCTTCAGGTCCTCGTGCTCGGACAGAGCCGATGCGGTGTCGGCGAGGACGATCTTGCCGGTGGCGAGCACATATCCGTGGTCCGCTATCGACAGGGCCATGTTGGCGTTCTGCTCCACGACGAGGATCGAGACTCCCGTCTCGTGCACCTGCTGAATGATCTCGAAGCTGCGTTCGACCAGGATCGGAGCCAACCCCATCGAAGGCTCATCCATGAGTAACAGCTTCGGCTGTGACATCAGTGCTCTCCCCATGGCCACCATCTGCTGTTCGCCGCCGGAGAGCGTGCCGGCCAGCTGTTGGCGCCGATCCTTGAGGACCGGGAAGAGTTCGTAGACGTACTCCAGGTCATCCTGGTAGTCGTCCTGACGCAGATACGCCCCCATCTCCAGGTTCTCGAAGACGGTCATGGGGGCGAACAGCCGTCGGTTCTCGGGGACGATCGCCATCCCCCTGGCGATGCGGTGGCTGGTCGACGTCTCGGTGACGTCCTCGCCGTCGAACTCCACAGTCCCGCTGCGCGGCTCCACTATCCCCAGGATGGTCTTGAGGGTGGTCGACTTGCCCGAGGCGTTGCCCCCGAGGAGACACACGAGCTCTCCGGCACGGATCTCCATCGAGACATCCTGGAGGATGTGGATCTGCCCGTAGTAGGTGTTGATGCCACGCAGAGCGAGGAGAGGTGCGGTGGCGGTCATCTCTCGTTCGCCGCCCCATAGCCCAGATATGCCTCGATCACGGCGGGGTCTTCGGCTACCTCGTCGAAGGAGCCTTCCGCGATCTTCACTCCGTGATCGAGGGCGATGACACGATCGGAGATGCCCTTTACGACATGCATGTCGTGCTCGATGACGAGGATGGAATAGCCGGCTTCCTGCCTCAGGCGGCCGATCAACTCGGTGATCTCCTGGGTCTCGGCGGGGTTCATCCCGGCCGCCGGCTCGTCCAGCATCAGCAGCCTCGGATCGATGGCCATCGCCCTGGCGATCTCGAGCCGACGCCGATTGGCGTACGAGAGGCTGTAGGCCGGCTGATCCCAGCGATATCCCATGAGCCGGTCGCCGAAGAAGGAGAGTTTCTCCTCGGCGATTCGTCGCACCGCCTCCTCCTCCCGCCGCGCCGCCGGGGTTCGAAGGGCCGACTGCCACATGCGGGTCTTGGTGGCTCCATAGGTGGCGGCCATCACGTTCTCCCTCACGGTCATGTTCAGAAAAACCCGTAGCGTCTGGAACGTGCGCGCCACTCCCCGGTTGGAGATCTGTTCTGGTGTCGCCCCGACGATGCTTTCTCCGTCGAGCAGTATGTCGCCGGAATTGGGCTGGTAGATGCCGCTGATCATGTTGAACAACGTGGTCTTTCCGGCGCCATTCGGTCCGATGACGCTGACGATCTCCCCGGCGCCTACCGCCATGTCGAGATCGGAGACTACGGTCAATCCTCCAAAGCTCTTGAACAGCCCCTTGACCTCGAGGATCGGTGTCATGTGATCTCCACTCGACGGATCCCGAGGAAGCCTTGCGGGCGGACAGCCATCATCACCATCAGCACCCCTCCGAATAGCAGTTGGCGGGTGACGCTCGGCTGCAACGCCAGTTTGTTCTCCCAGACGAACATGGCGAGGTAGATGGTGGGGGCGAAGGCTGCCAGCTTCCACCAGCCCTTGCTGACGATCACCACCAGCACTCCGATCACCGTCAGGACGAATGCGTAGTTGGCGACGAGGTCCTGGTGTTCTCCCAATATGAGGAGCCAGCCGTCGAGTAGTTCGCCGGTCAGAGTGTCGTTTGGGGTCCCCAGGATGGACTCGTCCCATATCCCGAGCACCGCCAGTCGCAGCACGAGCCCGAATGTGAACACTCCGGCGATGACCGCGGCCAGTCGGGCCTTTCGTTTCATGATCGCGAGTAACAGGATCAGCAATCCGGCGTAGAAGAGCCAGCTCGCCGCCCTTGGATTGCGCAGGATCTCAGGTGTGAACGCCACTGCGATGGCTCCGAAGATGACACCAGGGATCGAGCCCAGGCCACCCAGGATCAAGGCGGCATAGACCGTGATGAGGAACACGAGGAGGAAGTTGTTGGGGAACACCCCCACCTGGACCGCGGCGAAGATGGTTCCACTCAGACCTGCGATCGCAGCTCCGACGACGAAGGCGAGCATCTTGAGACGGTTCACCGGGGTGGTCATGTGCTCGGCGGCGAGGGTGTCTTCACGTAGTGCCCGCCAGGCGCGCCCGGTACGGGAGTTGTCGATGTTGTACAAGCCCACGACCAAGATGCCGAGCAGGGCGAGCAGCAGGTAGAAGTAGCGGTTGAACGTGTTGAACTCGAACCCGAAGAGGACCCAGGGGTCCACACCGGCGATCCCGTTGGGGCCGCCTGTGATGTCGGTGGTCACGCCCGGGAGCCGTGAGAAGTTGCGCACGATTTCGACGAAGACCTGGGCGAAGAACAAGGTCATGATGGCGAGGTAGTCGCCGACGAGTCGGCGTGACGGAAGGCTGAGCAGAACGCCGAGGAGCGCGGTGGCGAGGACGACCACCGGGATCGACAACCAGGTGGGCCAGTGCAGCCCCAACTGGTTTGAAGAGACGATGGCGTAGAAGTAGGCGCCGAACCCGTAGAAGGCGACATAGCCCAGGTCGAGCAGACCCGCCCATCCGACCACGACATTGAGCCCGAGGGCGAGAACGGCGAGAAGCAGGACGGTGATGCCGATCCTGACCCCGCTCGGGCCGACCAGGAATGGGTAGATAGCTACCACGATCAAGAACAACGCGAGACGCCAGCCCGGGCGGATCTTGTCGATGATCCTCCGGGCGGGCGCAGTCCATCCGGAGTGCTGCTCCTGACGTTCTCCAGACTCCTCCACCCAGCGATCGACCCCAATGTGAGACATCAGCGACGTTTCTCCTCGTGCCTTTGCCCGGTGGGTGCGGTGGGAAGGGGCATCAGACTTTGACCAGTTCCGGGCGCCCCAGGATGCCGCTCGGCCTGACGAGCAGGAAGACGATCAGCAACCCGAACACGATCAGGTTCTGAAACGTCGAGGAGATGTAGGAGGTGGTGTATGCCTCGGCGAAGCCGATCAGCAGACCACCCAACATTGCACCGGGAACGCTCCCTATACCGCCTACCACGGCGGCGGTGAACGCCTTGAGGCCGGCTATGAATCCCATCATGTGGAAGATCCGCCCAAAGACCAGGCCGACCATGACCCCACCGATTCCGGCGAGCGCCGAGCCGATGAGAAACGTGGCCACGATCACCCGGTCGACGTCGATCCCCATCATCGCCGCCGATTCGGTGTCGTAGGAGACCGCCCGCACCGCCTTGCCCACCCGGCTGCTCTTCACCCACCAGGTGAGCAGGATCATCAGGACTACCGCGGTGACGATTACGAGGATCCGGACCGACCAGACGTTGATCGGCCCGATCGTGACCCCGGTTTGGATGGGTATCAGCCTTGGGGCGTCGTAGCTCCTCGAATTGGCGGTGAAGAGCAACAGGGCGGCGGCCTGGAGGAAGAACGACGCCCCGATTGCGCTGATGAGCGGAGCGAGACGAGATGCCTTGCGCAGGGGACGGTAGGCAAACCGCTCCAGGGCGACGCCGATACCCGAGGCAACGATCATCGCGGCGACGAACATGAGAGAGATCGCCACCCAGACCGGGACCACGAGTGCTGACGCCCCTCCCAGGACCGTCAGCACCCCGTAACCGGCGAAGGCGCCGAACATGTAGACCTCGCCGTGGGCGAAGTTCAAGAACTTCAGCACCCCATAGACCATGGAGTATCCCAAGGCGATGAGCGCATAAACGCTACCGAGTGTCAGACCATTGAGGGTCTGCTGGAGAAAGAACTCCATCAGTGAGCGCTCTGCTCCTCGCCTTGGGATGACTCTCTTTCGTTACTCGACCAGGGTCTTGGTTCCGTCCTCCTGGATCTGGAAGATGAAGAACCGACCTTCGGCCAGGTCTCCGTCGTCGGTGAACGAGATCGGCGACCCCAGGATCGAGTCGGCCAGGTCGGTGTTGGCCACCTCGGCCTGGACACTGGCCCGGTCGGGTGTGGCCCCGCTCTGACAGACCCTGTCGATGGCCTCGAAGATCACCACGGCAGCGGCGTAGACCGGCGGTCCGAAGGTGTTGGTGTTCTCGTATTGCTCCAGGTAGCCCTCCAGGACGCTCTGGGAGCCTTCGATACCGGCGATGTCGGGGGCGAACGCCGCGATGTACGAGCCCGGCTCGGTGAATTCGTTCGCGTCCATGCCGTCCGATCCGAAGATCACCGCTTCCTTGCCCTGCTCGGCCATCTGGTTGGCGAATATCTGACCGTTTGCGGCCACCTGCCATGGCAGATAGACGAAGTCGGCCTCGTCGGGGATGGTCCCGACCAGCGCCGAGAAGTCGGTCACGTCCTGGGACACCGACTCTCTGTTCACGGTGACATCCGCATCCGAGAGGTTCTGCTCGACTGAGTCGGCCAGTCCGACCGAGTACGACGACTGGTCGTCGACGATGAACACGTTCTGTGCTCCCTGCGCGACCAGGAAGTCGGCGGTCGTCGGGCCTTGGTCGTCGTCTGTCGGAACCGTCCGGAACATCCCGGTGTATTGGGCAGCGATGCCGGAGCGGGTCGACGAGGGCGAGATGAACGTGAAGTTCGGGTCGCCTGCCTCGTAGACGGCTCCTGCCGCATCGACCTGGTCGCTTCCGGCGGGGCCGACCGCGGCCAACATTGCCTCATTGTCGAGG
Source organism: uncultured Acidimicrobiaceae bacterium (assembly GCA_964645875.1). Taxonomy (GTDB): domain Bacteria; phylum Actinomycetota; class Acidimicrobiia; order Spongiisociales; family ZC4RG35; genus JANQRA01. The sequence goes on along the minus strand of CAZYCX010000001.1, from coordinate 21,849 downwards.
AACTGCTGGGCGAGTGTGGCGCTCTGAGCCGTGTCGAACTGGTTGTCGCCCTCCACCATCTGGAAGTCGTAGCCCGTCTCCTCGTTCCAGGTTTCCAAGGCGTAGTTGAACCAGTTCAGCTGGACTTCACCGATGAAGGCCACCGGTCCGGTGACCGGGCCAATGAAGCCGACGGTGGCCTCACAGGCCATCGGCTCCGCGGCGGTGGTGGTGGTCTCACCCTCCGTGGTGTCCGGGCTGGCGGCGGTCGTCGTGGTGTCGCCGGCAGCGGCCGTGGTCGTGGTGTCCCCGGCGTCGTCACCGCAGGCCGCGATGACGAGGGACAGGGCCAGCAGTGTGGCCATCAGCCTCCATGTTCTGTGTCTACTCATCGAGTTGTTTCCCTTCTCGTTGGTTTGCTTTTTCTTCGTATGCCTCCGCGGCACTCCCCGCCGGGTGGAACACCCCGAGAACCCTCAGCGGGATGTCGCCGGTGTTCTCGACGCAGTGTTCGACGGGGGGAGGTAGGTGGATGCAGGTGCCGGGCCCGATCGGGGTGTCGGGCTGACCGTCGAGATGGAGCACACCCTCGCCTTCGAGGATGTACATCACCTCGTCGTAGAGGTGATAGTGGGTGGGTGCCCGACCCGGCGGGATCCAGCCGACGAACTGGGTCACCTCCCGACAACCGGCGTCGGGGTTGATGACGAATTTGAACTCCCGGTCCTTCCCAGCGGGAATGACTGGCTGGTCGGCGACGTCGACGGTGACGCTGCGGTTCGTGGGTACCTCGTCGTCGTCCGGTGGTGGAGCCGTGACCGAGACCAGGATCAGGTCGTCGTCTCCGTCGTTGATGACGTGATAGCTCTCACCGGCCCGGATGTAGACCCCGATGTCCGCCTCGAGGTCGTGGGGGACTCCGTCGAGGACGAGAGTGCCGCTCCCAGAAACGACATACGCAATTTCGTCGCGGCCCTCCTGGTGGCGGGTCGTTGACGTCCCGCTGGAGAACGTGAGCACCGACTGGACGAGACGCTCCGCCCCGGCCGACTCGTCGATCGTCGTCCGAGTCGAGACAGTGTCGTCGGAGTCGGTCAGCGGCTCTACGTCGTCTACATGAGTGACGTATCCAGCCATCAGGTCACCAAACTCCTCCTGCCCTGTGCGTGTGCCGGAGGGATTGTGGCACGGTTGGCAGGTTCGCGGGCTGTCCTCCAGCGCCTTTGCGGAAATGGAGATCAAGCGGATGTGAGGATCTCGGCCAGCTTCGAGACGTCGATGTTCCCCCCGGAGACGATGCACACCACCTTTCCCTCGCCCGCCCCGCCCTTGGCTGCGTTGGCTACCGAGGCGGCGCCGGCGCCTTCCGCCACCACCCGATTCCTCATCGCCAGCAGGCGAACGGCAGTCTCGACCTCGTCCAGGGAGGCGACCAGGGAGCCTGCCAGCAACTCGCTGACCAGGGGCCACATCTCGTCGAGCACCCGCGACGAGCCGATTCCGTCGACGAACGAAGGGACGTACTCGATGGAGGTGGGCTCGCCAGCCGAGAAGGCGGCGTCGAGAGCCGCCGAGGTCTCCACCTCCGCCCCATAGACCGGCACGTCGGGTTTGAGATGCCTCAAGGCGGAGGCGATCCCCGAGCTGAGCCCACCGCCCCCGAAGGGCACCACGACCGCGTCGAGGTCGGGGAGGTCCTCGACCAGCTCGAGACCGATGGTCCCGTTGCCGGCAATGACCGCCGGGTCGCTGACCGGATGGACGAACAACCCGTCCTGGCCCTCGTGCTCATGGGTGACGATGATCTCCCACCATTCGTCGAAGGGGACCTCGAGCACCTCGGCCCCGAGACGTTGCAGAGCCTCGAGTTTGGCTTGGGGAGCGTGGTCGGGGACTACCACCGAACAGCGGATCCCCAACCGGGCTGCGCCCCACGCGACGCCTTGAGCCATGTTTCCCGCACTGGCCGTCCACACCCCCGCTTGCAAGGCCTCCTCGCCGGCGATCGCCATCGCGTTGCCCGCCCCGCGAATCTTGAAGGCACCGATTGGCTGCAAGTTCTCCAGCTTCAGATAGATCTCGACCGGCCCGGTATCGACGTTGTAGCGGATCAGGGGCGTCCTCACCGCGAGACCATCGAGGCGCTCGCGGGCGGCTTCGATCTCGGCGAGAGCGATCGGCTCAGCCACGTCGGCTGCCTCCGAACTCCATGCTGACTCCTTTCCCGGCCTCCATCGCCCTTCGGTAGACCAGGTCGGCGGTGGCGATGTCCTCCACGCCCAGGCCCAACGAGACGAAGGTGGTGATGTCGCTCTCCGACTCCCGCCCGGGATGTGACCCGACGATCACCTCACCCAGTTCGGCGATCAGGTCGTCCTCGTCGACGGCGCTGTCGGCTCGGGCCATCAGGAAGTCCCCGGACTCGTTGACGGTCGACTCGCGTCGGTCGACGAAGATCCGCGATCTCGCCATGGCGTCGCTGTCCAGCTCGCGGGCGAAGGGAACACTCGACCCGACTGCGTTGATGTGCATCCCGGGCTGGAGCATGTCCCCTGTCACGATCGGCTCGGGCGAGGCGGTGGTGGTGCAGATGACGTCGGCGCCGGCAACGGCCTCGGCCACCGAGGCCGCGACGTGGATGTCGGTCTCGTCGTCGGTCGCGCCGACCAGCCGACGGGCATGGTCGGGATTTCTGGACCACACCCGTATCTCGGAGATCATCCTGACCAGGGGGATGGCACGGACATGAGCTGCTCCTTGTACCCCGGATCCGAGGATGGCGAGGACCGAGGCATCGCGTCTGGCCAGATGCTCGGTGGCCACCGCCGAAGCGGCCGCGGTGCGGGTGGCGGTGATCTCGGTGGCGTCGAGAACCGCCTTCAGACGGCCGTTGCCGGCGTCGAAGAGCATCACCGTCCCCTGGTGGGAGTCGTATTCGGTGCCGGCGTTTCCTGGGAAGACGGTGACGGTCTTGATACCCATCGTTTCGATCGGGCCCAGATAGGCGGGCATCATCCCCAGGGCACCTACCTTGTCGGGGAGCCACATCACCGGCCGTAGTGGCTGCATGCCTTGGCCGCGGGCGAGGGCGGCCAGAGCCTCGCCGACCACGTCGATGCAGTCTGACATCGGCAGGAGCTCGCCCACGTCGTCCTGGCCGACGAAGAGGGTGGCCATCAGGCAGAGCCTTCCCGGAAGAGCCCCCCAACGTGATCCCAATCCGGCTCGGTGAGCTCCATCGTCATCGCTTCTTCGACGGGATCGAAGTGGGAGAGGCGACGCGGCCCCACGATCGACGAGGTCACATCGGGGTGACGGTAGAGCCAGCCCAGGGCCAGCCCCGCCGTGCTGACCCCCATCTCGGATGCGACCTCCCCGAGCCGGTCGATGGCGGCGAAAGTCTGTTCATCCCAGTGTCTCAGATACGGCTCGGGCCGCTTCGTCATCCTCGATCCCTCCGGGTACTCGTCCTCGGGCCGGTACTTGCCGGTCAGCAGTCCCCCGCACAGGGGGCTGAAGTTGGTGAATCCGAGCCCCTGGTCCCGGCAGAGCTCGAGCACATCCGTCTGGTCCTCCTGGTCGATCAGGTTGAACGAGTTCTGGACCCACTCGAACCTGTGGCCGCCCATCACGTCGCTCAACCAAAGGGACTTGGTGGTCAGCCAGGCGGGGTAGTTGGAAGCCCCGATGTATCGGACCTTGCCCGCCACGACGAGGGTGTCGAGGGTGTCGAGCGTCTCCTCGAGTGGAGTGGTGGGATCGGGCTGATGGACGAGGTACATGTCGAGGTGGTCCACACCGAGACGGCGGAGACTGGCGTCGATCTGGTCGAGGATGTGACGACGGGAGAGACCGCGTTGGTTGAGGTCGTCGCCAACCGGGTTGGCCACCTTGGAGCTGATGAGGAGATTCTCCCTGACCGACTGGTCCTTGGTCGCCAGCCACTTGCCGATGGTCTCCTCACTGCGTCCACCGCCGTAGGCGTTGGCGGTGTCGAGATAGTTGATTCCCAACTCGACGGCCCGGTCGAGGAGAACGTAGGCCTCCTCTTCCGACTCTCCCTCACCGAAGAACTCCGGAGAACTGCCGATGCCGCCGAAGTTACCGCAACCCATTCCGAAGCCGGACACGGCCAGACCGGTTTGACCCAGGTAGCGATACTCCATAGCTCCAGCCTCCATGTCGGCAACACCCTAGGTGTAGAGGGCGTGGCGGGGGTCGTCGTTACTAGCGTGACTTCTCTGCCGGACCGAGAAAGGACCACCAGCTTGACGACGCGGTCGATCCCGGGTCCGACGGGGCGCAGCGCCCACGTCGACCCGTTCTGCCAACAGGGGCTCCCTCCGACATCGCAGTGGCCGAAGATGCACTGGGACGCCCCGGAGCTCGCCTATCCCGGACAGCTCAACGCCGGGGTGGCCCTGCTCGACGAGGGGATCGATCGGTCCTGGGGAGACCGACCCTGCATGGTCGCCGCCGACGGTTCGGTCTCGCTGACCTACGGGGAGTTGGCCGACTGGTCCGACAAGATCGGCAACGTCCTCGTCGAGGACCTCGGCCTGCAACCCGGTAACCGCGTACTGCTTCGCTGCTTCAACCATCCCTGGGCCGTGGCTGCATGGTTCGCAGTGGTGCGAGCCGGGGGGGTGGTGGTCACCACCATGCCGTTGCTCCGCACCTTCGAGATCCAGCAGACCATCGACAAGGCCGAGATCTCGCTCGCCCTATGCGATGCGCGTCTCACGGGGGAGATGGAGGGTCTGACCGGGGACGTGACGGTGATCCCATGGGGCGACGGAAGCAGCGAAGACCTCCTGGTGCGCGCCAGGTCGAAGAAGGGTCGCTTCACTCCCGCGGACACAGCGGCCGATGACGTGGCCCTGCTCGCCTTCACATCGGGCACCACCGGTGAGCCCAAGTGCACCATGCACTTCCACCGCGACATGCTGGCGATAGCGGAGATGTTCAACCCGGTGCTGCAGCCACGATCCGACGACGTCTTCTGCGGTAGCCCCCCGCTCGCCTTCACGTTCGGTCTCGGCGGTCTCGTTGTCTTTCCTATGCGGGTCGGGGCCTCGGCGGTGCTGACCGAGAGGTCGGGGGACGAGTTCCTGGCGGCGATCGAGGATCATGAGCCCACCGTTTGTTTCACTGCACCCACCGCCTACCGGGCGATGATGGGCGCCAAAGACCGATTCGATCTCTCCTCGCTCCGAGCTGGGGTCTCCGCCGGCGAAACCCTGCCCAAACCAACCTGGGACCAGTTCAAGGAGGAGATGGGGATCGAGCTCATAGACGGGATCGGAGCGACCGAGCTGCTCCACATCTTCATCTCCGCGTCCGGAGGCGACATCCGCCCTGGAGCGACGGGACGCCCTCTGCTCGATGTGAAAGCCCAGGTGGTCGACGAAGAGGTGAACCCGGTGGCCAGCGGGGAGATCGGTTTGCTCGCCGTCCAGGCCCCTACCGGCTGTCGCTATCTCAACGATCAACGCCAGACCGAATACGTGAAGCGGGGCTGGAATCTGACGGGCGACACCTACATCCGGGATGACGACGGGTATTTCTGGTACCAGGCCCGAGCCGATGACATGATCATCTCGTCGGGGTACAACATCGCCGGCCCCGAAGTGGAGGCGTCGCTGCTCAAGCATCCGGCGGTCGCCGAGTGCGCGGTCATCGGCGTTCGCGACGAACTGAGAACTGAGTTGGTGAAGGCTTTCGTCGTCCTCCGCCCCGAGGCTGACTCCAGTGAGAGCCTCGCCTCCGAACTGCAGAGCTTCGTCAAAGCCGACATCGCCCCCTACAAGTATCCGCGACAGGTCGAGTTCATCTCTGCCCTGCCCAAGACCCAGACCGGGAAGGTGCAGCGATACCGGCTCCGCCAGAGTGAGGATGCGAGTCTTTGAACGAGTCGAACAAACGATAGACACCAAGGAGGAACGAAAATGGCCGTGCTCGCCAATCTGATCGACGCTCTCTCGTCGGGTTCGGTGGAGGTGATCGACCTCACCGCTCCATTGTCGAGTGAGACCCCGCTGCTCGAGCTTCCCCCCGAGTTCGGCCAGACCGCGCAATTCCAGTTGGAGGAGATCAGCAAGTACGACGACCGGGGCCCGGCCTGGTACTGGAACAACTTCCACACCGGCGAGCACACCGGTACTCACTTCGATGCCCCGATCCACTGGATCACCGGTAGGGACCAGCCCGACATCGCCTCGGTGCCGGTCTCCGCGTTCGTGGCGCCGGCTGTGGTCATGGACGTGACCGACGAGGTGGCTCAGGACCCCAATTTCCTGATCGAGAAGGAGCACCTCGACGCTTTCCAGGCCGATCATGGGCCCTTCCCCGAAGGCGGATGGCTGCTGTGCCGCACCGGATGGTCTTCGCGCACCACCCAGGAGGAGATGATCAACAACACCGAGACCGGCCCCACCAGCCCGGGGATGTCGGTGGACTGCGCTCGCTGGGTCGCCGAAGAATCGACGCTGCAGGGCATCGGAGTCGAGACCATCGGGACGGATGCGGGTGCGGCTCACTCGTTCGATCCGCCGTTCCCCTGCCACGCCTTCTTCCTCGGGGCAGGGAAGTACGGGCTGGCCCAGCTGCAGAACCTCGACGAGCTGCCCCTGACCGGCTCGGTGGTGATCGCCTCACCACTCAAGATCTCGACCGGCTCCGGATCGCCGGTGCGGGTGCTCGCGCTCGTCGATCGCTGATGGACGTATCCGAGGCGGTGGGCCGCACCCTCGTCGAGCGAGGAGTGCGGCAGGTGTTCGGCGTGGTCGGGTCGGGCAACTTCCACGTCACCAACGCCATGGTCGACGCCGGCGCCCGGTTCGTCGCCTCCCGCCACGAGGGCGGTGCCGCCACGATGGCCGATGCCTACGCCCGGATGAGTGGCGAGGTGGGCGCGCTCAGCGTCCATCAGGGATGCGGGTTGACCAACGCAATGACTGGCATCACCGAGGCGGCGAAGAGCCGAACTCCTCTCCTCGTGGTCGCCGCCCAGGCGTCCCAGCCGAGATCCAACTTCTACGTCGACCAGGACATGCTCGCCCGGTCTGTGGGTGCGGTCCCGATGCGGGTGGGCTCGGGCTCCTCGGCCGTCACCGACGCAGCATCGGCCGTTGACGTCGCCCGGCGCGATCGCCGCACGGTCGTCCTCAACCTTCCCCTCGACGTCCAGAGCGAGGAAGTGGATGACCTCACCTTGCCCCCTGAGGTCGTTGGGGATCCCGTTGCCCCTTCCGATGACGACCTGACCCTGCTGGTGGACGCCCTGACCGCATCGACCCGACCGGTGTTCGTGGCCGGGCGGGGCTCCCGTGGCCCGGGTTGTCGAAGCGCCCTCGAGAAGCTGGCCTCGGCCACCGGCGCCCTGCTGGCGACATCGGCGGTGGCCAAGGGGCTGTTCAACGGCAACGACTGGTATCTCGACGTCTCCGGAGGCTTCTCATCACCGCTGGCCGCCGAGCTGATCCAGGGAGCAGATCTCATCGTCGGATGGGGTTGTGCGCTCAACATGTGGACCATGCGTCACGGTCGCCTCATCGGAGCGGAGACCCGGGTGGTCCAGGTGGACGACGACCCCGACGCCATCGGAGCCCATCGGCCCGGAGCCGAAGGCGTCGTCGGAGACGTGCGGGTCACAGCCGAACTGGCCCTCGATCGCATGGGCGAGCCCTCTCCCGGATACCGCTCGGAAGAGCTCCGCGGCCGCATCGCAGACGAGATCCGCTGGCGGGACGTCCCCTACGAAGACAACGGCACCGGCGAGCGGATCGACGCCCGCACCCTTTCCATCGCTCTCGACGACCTCCTCCCCGCCGACCGGGTGGTGAGTGTGGACTCCGGGAACTTCATGGGCTACCCGAGCATGTATCTGTCGGTGCCCGACGAGTGGGGGTTCTGTTTCACTCAGGCGTTCCAGTCGATTGGACTTGGCCTGGCGACGGCGATCGGCTCCGCGCTGGCGCAACCCGACCGGCTCGCGGTGGCGGCTCTGGGTGATGGTGGTGGTCTCATGTCGATTGCCGAGTTGGAGACGGTGGTGCGTCTCGGCCTGCCCATGGTGGTCGTCGTCTACAACGACGACGCCTACGGGGCGGAGGTGCACCACTTCGGGCCCGATGGGCATGACCTCGATCTCGTGGAGTTTCCCCCGACCGACATCGCCTCTATCGCCCGCGGCTTCGGCTTCGAGGCGGTCACGGTGCGGGACCGCCCCGATCTCGACTCGGTGGCCGAGTGGGTCGACGGGGATCGGTCTCAACCTCTCCTGATCGACGCCAAGGTGACCCCGCAGGCGTCGTGGTGGCTCGAGGAGGCCTTCGGCCACTGACCGACTCCCCGCGCACACTCGAACCCAGGGTTGCCAGCCCCGCTCAGCGGAGTCCAGCGCCCTGAGAATGTGTCGGAGACGCCCGGAACCTGCCGGGTCCGGTCCTGGCCACCGCTGCCATACTCCGCCGTCATGCGGGGAGATCGCCGACAAGCAACGGTCCTCAGCGACCTGAAGGCGGATTTCACCGCAGGCTCGCTGGCCTCCACCATGGTGACCGGCCTGATCCTGGCGATGGTCAACGTGCTGCTGACCGTCGCCCTCGTCTCACTGGTCTTCCGCGGTGACCTGGTCGTCTTCCTGCCCCAGGGCATCGGCTTCGGCTTGGTGGGCTCGGCGGTCGTGGCGATGGTGATCGCCCTGAGCAGCAGCTTCCGCGGCGAATACGCCGGGATCCAGGATGCTCCCTCTGCGATCATCGGTCTGAGCGCGGTATCGATCGGCGCGGTTCTCGCCGGGGCGGCCGCCTTCGACACGGTGGTGGCGATGATCGTGGCGACATCACTGGTCACCGGGCTGGTCTTCCTGGCGATGGGGTATCTCGGCCTGGGAGATGTCGCCCGGTTCGTCCCCTTCCCGGTGATCGGCGGTCTCCTCGCAGGCACCGGGTATCTGATCATCACCGGCGGATCGTCGATCATGGGCATCCGGACCCTGTCCGACCTGGTCGCCGGCGAGACGCTGGGCACGTTCTGGCCCGGCCTGGCGTTGGCGGTGCTCTTCTTCTTCGTCACCCGAAAGGGATTCACCTCCCGCGCCTATCTGATCTTCCTCGTGGTTGCCGTGCTCGGCTTTCACCTGTTGACACCACTGGCTGGCGTAGACCGGGCCGGCGCCATGGATCGGGGATGGCTGCTCGGCCCGTTCGCGGAGGGCACGCTGTGGCCGGGGACGATCTTTGGGTCTCTCGCCCGCGCCGACTGGGGTCTCATCGCCGGGGAGGCACTGAGCCTGGTGACGATCCTCGTGATCGCCCCGGTGTCACTCCTCCTCTATATCAGTGCTCTCGAGATCGAGACCCGGACCGACATCGACATCAACCGGGAGTTGCGCGGGACTGGTTGGGCCAACGTCGCCACGGCCGGATTCGGTGGTGTCCCCGGCTACATGTACCTCGCCGACACGGTGATCACGGCGAGGCTGGTGGGGAGGCGCCGGGGCCCGGCGGTGCTGGCTCCGCTGCTGATGCTGGCCGTGGTGGTTCTCGGTGGTTTCGTGCTCGAGGTGGTCCCCCGGTTCGTCGTGGGCGGGATGCTGCTGTTCGTCGGAGCCGAGTTCCTCTACGAGTGGATCTGGGCCTCGCGCCGGCGGATGACCGGTCCTGACTATCTCCTGATGCTGGTCATCGTCGTGGTCATCGCCATCATCGGATTCCTGCCCGGAGTGGGTGTCGGCCTGGTCGCCGCGGTCATCCTGTTCGTGGTGCGGTACAGCCGCATCGACGTGGTCAAGCACTCCCTCACCGGACGGGATCATCAGAGCAACATCGAACGGGCTGAGGCCGAAGCCGACTATCTGCGGGATCACGGGGAGGCAACGTTCATCCTCGAGCTTCAGGGGTACATCTTCTTCGGCACCGCCAGCCGGATCGTCAGCCACGTCCGAGACCATCTCGAGCGGTCATCCGCTCTCCGATTCGTCCTCTGTGACTTCCGGCGGGTCACCGGAGTCGACTCATCGGCGGTAGCCATCTTCGAGCGGATCGCCCTCGTGGTCAGGGATCGGGCCGACGTCCTGGTCCTAACCGGCATGGACGCGGAGCAACGGGCCCAGTTCGACGACCTGGTCTCCCGCTACCGGGGGACGATCGTCGTCGAGGCCGACCTCGATCACGGGACGGCCTGGTGCGAGGACCGTCTCTTGGAGTCTGCGGACCCGGTCCCCGGCTCCGTCTCCTTGCTCCCCGAGGACCTGGGCCGTGACCTCTCCCCCTACCTGGTGCGTCGGACGATCCCGGCGGGGGAGCTGATGATGCGTCAGGGCGATCCGAGCCCGGGGATCTACCTCATCTCATCGGGGCGGGCAACCGTGCTCCTCGAGAGAGCAGACGGGAACGGCGTCAGACTGCGCACCCTGTTGGGCGGGACGGTGCTCGGGGAGATCAGCCTGTACCGGGATGAGCCCTGCACCGCCACCGTGGTCGCCGACACCGACTGCGACGTGCTCCACCTCACCCCGGAGAGCTTCGACGAGCTGCGCCGTACCGACTCTGAGGTGGCCGCGGAGCTGCACCAGTTCGTGGCCCGGATCCTCGCCGGCAGGGTGGGCCACGCCAACCGGGCGATCCGGGCCCTCCAGGACTGATACCGGTCGAACTCACGCTCAAGATTTCCGGCTCATCTGCCGAATCAATTCGGAGGTGTCTGATATGAGATTCAAAGGACAGCTGCTCCTGCCGGACGATCCGGGCCCCGGTCTGCGGGTCGACCTCGACGTGGCCGCACACCATCTCGCCGTGGAGGCAGACGGAGGAGGTCTCGGGGCTTGGCCGTTGGAGGTCGTCGACGTCGAGAGGAATGGCGACGTCTTCTCACTCACCGTGGCCGGCGAACTACTCCAGTTCATGGCCGACGACACCATCGCCTTCGCCTACTCCGGGGTGCCCACCATCGAGAGCGTCTCCGGTCGCTCCCGGAGAAAGTCCACCTTCCGCTCGATGTTCGACCGCATCTGGAACGGTCCGGAAGACGCCCAAGAGACGGTCACCATCGAGCGGTCGACCGAGGTCCCGGCTCCGGTCGAGCCAGACGCCCATGCGGCGCCTGAAATCGTGGAGACCGCCGACGTCGCCGATCCGGTCGTAGAGCCCGTGGGGGCCATTGCCTCGACCGGCGAGGAAGAGGTCAGAGAGCTGCCCCCGCTGGCCAGTGAGCCGGGGTGTCCCGCCGTCCGCAGCGACGGCCGACGCTGTGAGTCGCCGATACTGACCTCCTCCGGGTACTGCTATCCCCACGACCCCAAGCGCGTCTTCGAGGACAAGTACCAGGCAGCGCAGGAGGCGAGGGCGCAGCTGAGGCGCGACGCCACCGCCCGTCTCAACCGCATCTACGGCCGTCTCGACAAGGCGATGCGCCAGGTGGAGAGTGGCGACCTCGACCCCGGGACGGCGACGGCGATGGCGCAGATCGCCTCCACCATGTGTGCGATCCTCGGCATGGACGAGCCGTCCGAGGGCGGCTCCAGGTAGCCGACCCACTCCGCGCCTCCCCGGTTAGATTCTCGGGCGAGATGTGGCTCGAGTGAGCCCACCGGGAACGGGTCTGACATGAATGACATGCCAAGGGTGGGGACTGCAGCACCTGACCGTTTGACACTGGCCGCGGCTGCGCTTGTGGTGATGCTCGGGGGTGGGAACGCCATCGGCATCCGTTTCGTCGTCCGTGAGCTGGCTCCCTTCTGGGCGGGAGCGATCCGTTTTGGCTTGGCGGCGGCGCTCTTCTTGCTGTACGTGGCGGTGAGGCGGATTCCCCTGCCCCGGGGTCGTGCGTTGACAGGAGTGGTCCTCTACGGCGTGCTCGCATTCGGCGGTGCCTTCGCGCTCGGCTTCTGGGGGCTGGTCCGGGTCGAGGCGGGGCTGGCGATGGTGATCCTGTCGCTGGTGCCTTTGATGACCCTGTTCCTGGCGGCAGCTCACGGGTTGGAGAGATTCTCCTGGAGAGGATTGGCCGGGGCGCTCGCCGCGGTGGTCGGGTTTCTCGTCATGTTCGGGCTCGACGAGGGGACAGGTGATTCGGTCTCGGTGGCGGGGGTGCTCGCCATCGGGGCCGCCGCCCTGGCGATTTCGGAAGCCGGAGTCATCGTCAAGAGCTTCCCCAAGGTGAATCCCGCAGTCGAGAACGGGCTGGCGATGGCGATAGGCACGGTTGTCCTGTTGGCCCTTTCGCTTCTGTTCGGCGAGACGTGGGTGATGCCCGCAGAGCCGGAGACCACTGTCGCCTTCGTCTACCTGATAGTCGCCGGGTCGCTCGTCGTGTTCGCGCTCTTCTTGTTCATTCTCTCCAGATGGACCGCTTCGGCTGCTTCCTACCAGTTCGTCTTGACGCCCTTCATCACCTTCCCCGCCGCTGCCTGGCTCCTCGGGGAGAGGCTGTCACTCCCGATGCTCCTGGGGGCGCTCGTCGTGGTCGCCGGGGTCTATGTCGGGGCTCTCCATCGCCCCGGGTTGAGAGAGGACGTGGTTCCGGCGCAGTGCGGCCCCGACGTGATGGTCCGCCAGGACACCCCACGGGTCGAGGTTGTTACGCGAGAGCGTCGCTGATCTCGGTTTCATCACCTTCGATCTCCCACCAACTCCCAGATGGCCGGGCCGTCGAAGCCGAAGCGCCACGCCGCCCATCCGGCCAGGCCGTAGTCCGCTACCAGATCGAGCCGATGTCCCAACCCGGCGCTGGTCTCGGCCCAGAGGAAGCGCCCATCGGCCAGGTCGACCCGGTCCAAGCCATATCTGGGATCGAACGTCACATCTCCCTCTTCGATTAGTCGTTCCAGGTCGCCGATGCCCACCGCCGTCGGGCGCTGGAGGTCTTCTGGGTCCCAGACCCGGCCGTAGAAGGGGACGCCCAGGACCAGCTGGTTCGGGTCGGTGTGACGGAGGGCATGGATCAAGACCTCCTCCACCCATCGGGGTGATGCCACCGGGCCGGCGGGCCGGTAGCGGTTGTGTTCGTCGTAAGCCATGAGCACCGTGCAGTCGGTCGCCCGGCTCAGCTCCGTCCTCAGGGGAGCCGTGGACCAGAAGGCGAGGTCGTCGGGGCGCACATCCCAGGAGTCGCTGCGCGGGACCAGGTCGTAGGAGATCACTCCTCCCCAGTCACGCACCAGGGCGGCCAACTCCTCGACCCAGGCGAGGAACGCCCCGGAGTCCTCGGCTCGATAGCCCTCGATGTCGATATTGACTCCGTCGGCCCCGGTCCTCCGCGCCTCCTCCGAGATCTCCCGAGCCAGCTCCGACCGACGTTCCGGGTCGGAGAAGACCAGGTGGTGGGTGTCGGCGTCGAATCCGGCCACGGCCGGCCAGACGGCCGCGTTCCGGTCGTGGACTGCTTCGACATATCCGGAGTCGGTCGAGCTCACCGTGGTCCCGTCGGCGGCGATACGCCACCAGATCGGCGAAACCACGGTGACCAGGCCCTCTGCCCCGTCGAGTTGCTCGAGATAGGTGGCCGAGTCTCCCCCGGACTGCCAGACGAGGACCACCGGAGCCGACGACCCGTCGGGGAGAGTCACCACGCATTCCCCTTCGCCCCGCCAGGGCTGTCGGATGGTGGTGACCGGCATCTCGGGCTCTTGCTCCCACATCAGCCCGGCCGGATCCCCGTTGGCGGTGAGATAGCGAATGGTCAGCTTCCGTGTCGACGAGTCGATCTCCAACTCGGGATGATCCCGGTCGAGCCAGCCCAGGACCACCTCCTCCTCGTTGCTGACCTCCAGTGCGATCCCGTCGTCGGCCGCCAGCGCCTCCCTTCTGTCGAGGATGAGGCTCAATGGGGCCGGGACATCGGGGACAGTCGTGGAGTCGTTGGTGGGTGGGGATGTGGTCGTCGTTTCCAGGGAGGATGTGGTGGTCGCCGGCTCTTGGATCGCCGACGTGCACGCTGCAGCGATCGTCAACACCAGGACGAACTCGAAGATGCGCATCCGGTCGCCAACCATATTTGAAGAATTCAGACGGGTCTGGCTCGAGAGTCGGCTTCTCAGCCGAAGGCCAGCCAGGCGGCGAGACCGGCACCGAGGAGGGTGATGGGGACGAAGAACACGCGCTCCCACGTGCTACCCCTGGCGAGGGCGAGGATTGTTGCCACGCCGAGCACGGACACGACCGCAAAGCCGGCAGAGCCCAGCCATCGACTGCCCAACAACCCGGTGTCGATCACGTCTGTCAGCTCGAGCAGGATGAACCCTGAGCCGAGGAGGGCCATCCCGTAGAACAGGCTCCACCAACGATGCTCTGCTGGCAGACGGCCCGGGTGTCTGCCCGACCAGACCAGGTCGCCCGATCTGACCCCGAAGGCCATGACCAGGTAGACGAGAGCCACCCAAGCGAGCAGCAGCGCGCTCACGATGGCTGCGAGTGAGGGGTCGACACCGGCAGTCAGTCGATCGATGATGTCCTCGAACACCAGGTCATCGTTCCCGGATCACGGAGTGGACAAACCTTGCATGGGCGGATACAAGCAACTCGCGGTCCTCTGATGCAGGCGGGGCGGCCACCAAGTGATGACGGGAGCAAAGGAGAGCTCGGGTTTGATACTCGACATCGAGTGAGCCCGGGCCACAGGCTCCGGGGCGCGACGCCGGCTCCGGCCGAGGCATGGAGAGTCTTGCGAATGGGTCAACTGCCCCTTCTCGGAGCCCGGCGCCCGCTGTATGGTGATGCCACGTCGATGGAGGGCAGATGAGGGTCAGACCGGTCCGTATTGCATTGGTAGTGGTCATCCTGGTGGCAGGTCTCGTCACCGCCGGAGCCGGCTTCACGTCGGGTAGTTCACTTTCAGGGACCGGGGCCATCGTGCCCGGCGAGATCATCGTCGGTCTCGACGCGGATGGGGACGTCGAGTCGGTGGCTCGAGGCGTTGGTGCGTCCAATGTCAGGCCCCTGCTCGGCGGCAACGCCTACGTCCTCGAGATCAGGGGTGACCCATTCGGGATCGCCGCCCAGGCCCGCGGCCTGACCGGCGTCCGCTACGCCGAGCCCAACTTCAAGAGGGCGCTGCATCAAGTGCCCGACGATGGAGGATTCGGCCTCAAGTGGGATCTCCACAACGACGGGACCCACGGCAAAGCCGACGCGGACATCGACTGGCTCGAGGCCTACCAACTTCTCGGGGCCAACCCGGTTCTCTCGGATGTGGTGGTGGCGGTGCTGGACACCGGGATCGATGCCGCCCACCCCGACCTGAACGACAAGTTGGTCGCCGGCTATGACTTCATCTCCAACGACACCACTCCCCAGGACGGGTTCGGGCACGGCACCCACGTCGCCGGGATCGCCGTCGGGGAGACCAACAACGGCAGCGAGGACAGCCTCCCGGACACCGCGTCGGTGGGATACGCCGACACGATCAGGGTCATGCCGATCAAGGTCTGTGACGACAACGGCTCCTGTCCCACCGACGCCATCGTCAACGGCATCAGGTTCGCCGCAGACAACGGGGCCCGGGTGATCAACCTGAGCCTGGGCGGGCCCGAGATCTCCCAGGCGGAGATCGACGCCATCGACTACGCCCACAACCAGAAGGGCGTCCTCATCGTCGCCTCGGCGGGCAACTCCAACACCACGACCAAGAGCTACCCCGCCGCCCACGAGCCGGTAATGGCCATCGCCGCCACCAACTCCAGCGACGGCCGCGCCTCGTACTCCAACTACGGAGCCGACTGGGTCGACCTGGCCGCACCCGGGGGGCAGATGAGCACCTACGACGACCCGGGGGGCATCTATAGCACCATGCCCACCTATGGGGTCTACCTCACCTCCTGTCGAGCGATGGGGCTGCTCAGCCCGTGTTACGACACCCACTACGACCAACTGCAGGGGACGTCGATGGCGGCACCCCAGGTGGCCGGGGCGGCGGCGCTGCTCTTCGCCGTCGACGCAGGGCTGAGCAACGACGCGGTCCGCTCCACTCTCGAGACCACCGCCGACGCGATCTCCGGAACCGGCTCCTTGTGGGCCAACGGGCGTCTCAACGTGTTCAACGCGGTGCAGGCGGTGACCGACGGCAACATCGACGCGGCGCCGACGGTGTCGATCACCAGCCCGACCGATGGAGCCTCGTTCGCCTCGGGTGAGTCGATCTCGTTCAGCGGAACGGCCACGGATGCCGAGGACGGGGATCTCACCGCGAATCTGGTGTGGACCTCGAGCCTCGACGGTCAGATCGGCACCGGTGGCTCGTTCAGCGCCATCTTGAGCGATGGGACCCATGTCATAACCGCGACGGTGACCGACTCGGCGGGCAACACCGGCTCGGACAGTGTCACGGTGCATGTGGTCAATGCGGCGCCGACGGTGTCGATCACCAGCCCGACCGATGGAGCCTCGTTCGCCTCGGGTGAGTCGATCTCGTTCAGCGGAACGGCCACGGATGCCGAGGACGGGGATCTCACCGCGAATCTGGTGTGGACCTCGAGCCTCGACGGTCAGATCGGCACCGGTGGCTCGTTCAGCGCCATCTTGAGCGATGGGACCCATGTCATAACCGCGACGGTGACCGACTCGGCGGGCAACACCGGCTCGGACAGTGTCACGATCACCGTGGGGGACACCGAGGTCTTCATCCTCGACGTCAATTTCTTCAAGGTGCGGGGTGTGCAGTACGCCGACCTCACCTGGAGCGGAGCGACGTCAACCAACGTCGACGTCTATCGCGACGGCTCTCTCATCGCCACCACCGCCAACGACGGCGCATACCAGGACGGGCCATTGGGTCGAGGAGGCGGGTCGGCCGCCTATCAGGTGTGTGAGGCAGGCACCGCGATCTGCTCCAACACCGTATCCGGCGGGTGGTGAACTCCAGGGGGCTCTGGTTCGGGTATCGCTCTCTCTTGCCCGGGTGAGACGGCGGGCCTCGGAAATCCTGCCGCCTCTCTGAGCGAGATCTCTTCGCCGCGGTGTTGATCCCCGAGCGCCGCCTGGCCACTCCAGGAGCTTGGCGTAGGCTGCCCCCTCATGCGTGGTTCCAGGCTCGGTGTGCTTTTGGCGGCATTGGTGTTCCTGTTCGGGATCGAGATGGCCCGTTTCCATTTCGGTTCGCTGGGCTGGTACCAGCGGGACACCCTGGGGATCGGCGCCCTCGACCTGATTCCGATCGCTCTGATCCCGCTCCTGGCCGGGGTCCTGCTGCCGGTGCTGTCACGTTGGATCTCGCTGCGTTACAGCCTGATCCTCGGTGTGGTGGTGCTGGCGGCGGCCCGGATCGCCAACCAGGTGATCGACGACCCCGCCATCGACCACTGGACTTCTGCGATCGCGGTTGCCGCTCTGGTGGGGCTGCTCCCGTTGTTGTTGAGCCTGGGTCGGGAGGCGTTGGTCGCTGGAGTGCTCGTCGGCATCACTCTCGACTCGGCGATCAAAGGGCTGGGATCGACACTCGATCTCGCCTACCGGCCCGGAGTGCTGCCCCTGGTGGCGACCTCGGCATTGGCCGCCGCGGCCCTCTACCTGACCGTGGCATTCCCCGACCCGGCCCGCTCCGGTCCCCGTTGGGGGCGGGCCGTGACCCTCGCCGGGTTGGGCCCCTATCTCTTCGTCCAATACCAGGTCTTGCAGTCTCCGGGCTGGGTCTCGGAATCGACCAACGTGTCCGCCGGGTGGGCGGCGGTGGCGATCACCGCCCTCAACCTGGTCGGTCTGTGGGCGGCGCAACGGTTCGGCGGGTCACGGGCCATGGTTGCTCTCGCCGCGCTGGTGGTGGCGGCAACGATCGTGTTCGCCGAGGGGCCGGGCCCGGTGTTCACGGTGCTGGTCCTCTTCGCCATCCCCGCCGCCGGCATCGTGTGGGCAGGACTGGTTCCCGACACCACTAGGACCACGGTCACCCCCGCCGCCGTCTGGCAGACCATGGGGATGGTGCTGTTCTTGATGATCGGCTTCGCCTACTACCTGCCCCTCGACATGGACCTCGGCTTCAGTGTGGCTCGGGCCCGGATCGGGGGAGCGGTCCTGCTCCTGGTGTTTGCGCTGGTGGCGTCGGTTTCCCGACGATCGGTTGCGGCGACGGTCCCCGAGGGGATGCCGCTCCTGGTCTCACTGGCTCTCGTGCTGCCCCTGGTCGGCCTGCTCGGGGCCCGGGCCCTTCCCGAGCCGCCCAGCACCGGGCCGGTGCGTTACATGGCCTACAACCTCCATCAGAGCTTCGGCACCGGAGGGGAGATGGACGTGGCAGCGATCGCCCGGGTCATCGAGGAATCTGGCGCCACCGTGGTCGGGCTCCAGGAGGTGGCCCGTGGCGGTCTGCTCAACGCCAACACCGACCTGATGTATCTGCTCGGCGAACGGCTCGGCTGGGAGCACACCGCCTTCTTCGGCACCACCGACCCGGTGTGGGGCAACGCCATCCTGAGCCGGTATCCCTTTGGCGAAGTGGAGCGTCGTCTCCTGCCCCGGGTGGCCACCCCCTACCAGCGGGGCTATCTGGCCGCCCCTGTTGCCACCCCGGAGGGAGAGGTGCTGTTCATCTCCACCCATCTCCAACACGTCAACGACTCCGCAGCCCACGACGAGGACCCCGAGGCCGACCTCTACCCGGTCCATCACGAGCAGCTGGCCGTCGTCATCGAGGAATGGGATGGCCGACAGCCGGCGGTGCTGGTGGGCGATCTCAACGCCCGACCCGACTGGCTCCAGGTCGCCGAATTGTTGGGTGCCGGCTGGGTCGACACCTGGGCGGAGGCCGGCAGCGGTGACGGCTTCACCGCCAACGCCGCCGACCCCCAATATCGCATCGACTACGTGTTCCACACCACCGACATGGGCACAATGAGTGTGGAGGTCATCGAGTCGCAGGCGTCGGACCACTTCGCCGTGGTCGCCGACGTCACCGCGGAGTAGGTGAGGGCTCGGCTCGCCGGCTCAGTGGTGGTGCTCGTCGGCGTCGGCCTCGGCCTTGGTCCGGTGAAGCGTCCCCTCGGGGTGCTCCGGCGGGGAGTAGATCGAGTAGAGCTTGAGGTCCTGGTCTCCGATGTTCACCACGTTGTGCCAGATGCCGGCGGGGACGATGAATGCCCAGTCGTCTTCGACCTCGTGTGACTCGTCGACGGCGTCTTCGGTCTTCCCGAAGTCGAGACGGGCCTTGCCCTGCTCGAGGCGGAGGAATTGGTCGAGATGGTCGTGCGCCTCCCACCCCACCTCTCCGCCGGGAGGCACCGACATCACGGTGAGCTGGCTGTGGCTCCCGGTGTAGATCACCTCCCGGAAGTTCTCGTTGTCCACGGTCAGGCTCTCGATGTCGTCGACCCAGCCGAGCATTGCTTCTCCCTTCATCTCGAATCCGAAGCTACACATCGAAGGCCCGTGGGCTGGGGCCGAAGCCTCGTCAATGCGATGACCGCCGACGTCGTTCGCCGAGGGCGGCGACGACCCGCTCGATCAGCTCGTATGGGATGGGCTGGTCGAGGGGGAATCGCAACGTGCCCTTCCCGGAGCGGTAGGGAGAGATCTCGTCGTCGAGACCGGGGAGATCGGTGACCGGGTAGATGCTGACGTGGTTGTCGAATCCGGCCATGTAGGCGAAATACCTGCCGGCGAGAGTGAACGTGGGGATCCGATAGCTGATCTTCTCACCGGCGTCGGGCACCACCTGGTGGACTCTCCGCCGGATCTCACCCAGCGCCTCCCTGCTCCCCTCAGGTGCCGTGACGATGTACTCGTCGACTGTGCTCGGATCGCTCATCGGGAGAGCCTACGTCTCGACCTGACCCAGCTCCTTCGAGGCCCGTGGAGTCCTGTGCCGACTTCCAAGACACCATGCGTTGTTTGAGCCCGACTCGCTCGGGGACCAGGTCGGGTGGAGGGCAACCACCCCGGTCGGGTAGACCCGTCGCGATCGAGGGCCCCGAGAGCACGGTGCCAGACCTCACCTATTGTTCGATGGTGCCATCAAACCGAGGCTCGGGATCCCAGTTGATCGACGAGCCCATCCGGGCGGAACTGTTCAGCGTCGAACGTCTCGAACAACACGCCCACAGCCTCGCCCAGAGCCAGGAGTTGAGTGGACGCCGGGGGAACCTGCGACTCATATCCCGGCGGCTCGACGACAACGGTGACGTTCTCCTTGCCGCCTATCGGGAGTTGTCCAAGGCGATTCGAGAAGAAGCCCTCCTCACTCCCGCGGCCGAGTGGCTGGTGGACAACTTCCATCTGGTCGAGAGCCAGCTGAGCGAGATTCGAGAGAACCTCCCTCGCAGCTACTACCGCGAGCTACCCAAGCTCGAAGGGGGCCACCTGGCCGGGTACCCACGGGTGTACGGCATCGTCTGGGCGTATGTGGCGCACCTCGACAGTCGCTTCGACGCCGAAGCCCTGCACAGGTTCGTGGTCTCATACCAGGAGGTCGAGCCGCTCACCATCGGCGAGCTCTGGGCGATTCCCACCACCCTTCGCCTGGTGCTCGTCGAGAACCTGCGCCGCATGGTCGAGACGATCATGCGGGCCAGGAGGCTCCGCCGCGAGGCCGAAGAGCTAGCCGACGGTCTCCTCGGCATCAAAGGCGACTCCGACGAAGCCGAGGCCGCACTGGCCCGCCACGGCCGAGCGGAGTTGCCCCAGCCCTTCGCCGTGCACCTGCTCCAGCGTCTTCGGGACCACGACCCCGAGACCACCCCCGGCCTGGCCTGGCTCCTCGACCGTCTGTCCGTCGAGGGGAAGACACCCGAGGAGGTGGTCAACGAGACCCATCGCCGCCAGGCCGCAACCAACGTCAGCGTTCGCAACGTCGTGACCAGTCTTCGTCAGATCAACTTCTTCGACTGGGCCGACTTCGTGGAAGGAGTCAGCCTGGTCGACCACACCCTGGCCCAGGCGAGCTCGTACCGCGAGATGAGCTTCGCCACCCGGGACCGTTACCGGCATGCCATCGAGGAGTTGTCGAAGGGGTCCGGTGTCTCCGAGCTCGATGTCACCGAAGCCACACTCGCCCTGTCCGGAGTCCAGCTGACCGATCGACGCCAGCGTGACCCGGGCTTCTACCTGCTCGGCGAGGGCAGGCCGGTTCTCGAGGAGAAGCTCGGGTTCCGCTCCGATGCCGGGCTCGTCCTCTCCCGATTCGCCCGGAGGCATCCCTCCCTGGTCTACCTCGGCGCGGTCGCCCTGGTCACCGGACTGGCCCTGGCGTGGCCACTGCTCACGATCGAGAGCTGGTGGCCGTGGGGGGTGCTCCTCGCCTTCCTGGCTCTCATCCCCGCTTCCGACATCGGGGCGGTCTTGGTCAACCGGGCGATCGCGGCCTTGACCCGCCCCGAGGAGCTGCCTTCCCTGGCTCTCGCCGACGGGCCGACTCCAGAGCTGCGCACGCTGGTGGCGATCCCTGCCATCCTGTCGCGACCCGAACAGGTCGAAGAGCTCGTCGAGCGTCTCGAGGTCCACTACCTGGCGAACCCGGACGGCCAATTGCACTTCGCTCTGCTCAGCGACTGGCGGGACGCCGAAGCCCCCGATCTGGCCGACGACGCCGAGTTGCTGGCAATGGCGGCCACCGGTGTGGCCCGGCTCAACCGAAGACACGGACCCGGGCCGGATGGGGTGGACCGGTTCCTGGTCTTCCACCGACGCCGGGTTTTCAATCCCGGTGAGGACAGGTACATGGGCTGGGAGCGAAAACGCGGCAAGCTCCACGAGCTCAACCGTCTCCTGCGCGGGGCCACCGACACCAACTTCATCCCCAGCCAGCAGGTGGTCCCCAAGGGTGTTCGCTATGTGATTGCCCTCGACGCCGACTCTCGACTACCCCCAGGAGCGGCCACCCATCTGGTGGCGACCATCGCCCACCCCCTCAACCGTGCCCGGGTCGATGAGCCGCTGGGCCGTGTCG